>NZ_SRUN01000040.1:0-7804 GCF_004791595.1 Mesorhizobium sp. M8A.F.Ca.ET.202.01.1.1
CCGCGAATCTGAAGACGGCCTGGAAGAGTGGCGAGACCCGACCAACGCATCGGCGGCCGTATCGGCGGACCAAACCCTATCCGAAGAGACCCAGCATGTACGAGCCGTTCGAGGCGCAGATCAAGGATGGCTCGAGGAAGAGCCGGCGCTCTCGGCAGCAAGTGTGTTGCAACGCCTGACAAAGATCGACCCCTCGCGCTTTAAGGAAAAGAACCTGAGAATGGTGCAACGGCTTGTGAAGGTCTGGCGCATGGAAATGGCTGGGCTGATCATCCTCGATGGCGGTTGGATGAAGAGCTGGCCGCTATCTCCCTCCGCCGCGACGGATGGAGAAAGGGCCCATGTCGGCCCTATCGCGTTCGGGAACATTCCTCGGTGAGGCAATAGGAGGGGTCACTTCCGGATGTCGCTTGATAGGTAAGGCGCAACGCCCCGGTAAGATAGTGGCTATGAGGCACGCCGGCCCGAAAGCGCTCGCTCGTGGAGCATGGCCCCTCAGGCGAGCTATCTGTAATTTAAAAGTGCAAGCTTCAAACCTTCCAACTATTCTGAATCGAATATGTATTTAAGGATATTTTGAGTGCCAACCGGGCCGCAGTAAGTAGCGCCGGTATCGCAAAAGCCCGACCTCAGGTAAACGTTTCTAGCTGTGAGATTGCGGACGTTTGCTGCAAGCAAGAGGCAGGCGACGGCTGGTCGGTTGACTAAGACCCATTGGACGGCAAGTCTCATTGCTGCCTCACCGTATCCGCTGCGTTGATGTGTAGAGCCCACGCGAAGGCTATGCAAAGTGATCACATCCGGCGGTGCCCACTCTGGCAAAGCCATTTTTTCGCGCAGGACAAAAAAACCGACAGCTTCGTCGCGAACTACAATCGAGAAGGGATGCTCACATTCGGGCCAAGAGCTATTTCGAAGATCCGAGAACACCACTTCCAACGGATCCACAAACTGCTCCTGCTCTGGATCAAGCTTTAAATGGATGACCGCGGCATCATCAAAGCGAGACAAAGCTATTAGCCTCGCACCGCACCCTTCGGAGGGAGGCGTAATCGGCTTGAGGTGCATTGCCCCACTGGGTCTTTTTTGCTTTATCGACTGCGGAGGCAAACGGTTTTCGAAAGATGACCGGAGGGGCGCATACTCCATCGCGCTGGCAAGCACTTGATCGAGTGTTCGCCTGCCCCAGGCAAAATAGGACCAGCCCGTCAATTCCCCCGTGGGCGCGGCAACAGGCACTGGCTGTTCGCGCAACGATTCACGCCATCCAGGGACGGATCTAAGCCAGTCCTCGTTATAGACAGTTTCGATGTAGCGATGCCCCTCATCAGGAAATATGGCGACAACCTTCTTGCCAGGATTCCTCTGAGACCACCAGTTCGCGACCCTATACGCAGCACCACCGGTAGGTCCCATAAATAGCCCATAGTCTCGGTGTAAACGATGAGTCGCATGAAATGCTTCTGCTTGCGTCAGCCAATGTACCTCGTCGAAATGACTGTGATTGATATTGGAGGGAATGATGCTCCGTTCCAGCCCGCTAAGCTGTCGCTTGCCGCTAAGTTGGCCAAATAGAACTGACTTTGGCGAATCAATTCCAATAGTATGCAATCCGGGGAACGGCACTCGTAAGTACCTGGACGTGCCGCACATGGAGCCCCCTGACCCGACGGGGCCCACCAGGCAGTCGATTTTTCCCACTCGATCGATGAGCAACTCCGCTAGCTTCGCGTAGGCGAGCGGATTATCCGGGTTTGAGTGGGGCGCGGGCCAATAGCTGCCGGGTATCTCCCTGAGATACCTGTTCAGCCTTTCCGAGCGCGCCTGTTGAAATCCACCACCGCGCGCTGGCTTGCTGACGACGTCTACGTGCACATTAAGCTGGGCAAGGCGTGTATGAAGGTGCCGATCGAGCGACGGGTCGCTCACTAGTGTAAGTTTGTAGCCATGCTGTGCAGCAAGCATGGCCAAGGCGAGCCCAAAATTCCCTGAAGAAGAGTCACAAATGCTGGCACCTATTTTCAGTGCTCTTTGCTCCACGGCCCGTTCTAGGATAAACCGGGCTGGAAGAAGCTTCATTAGAAAAAAACTGGCGCCATACAGGCCATCGTTCAATTCGATGATTCTAGGGTTCTCGAAATCCACAAGATTGCGCATTAGAGGTTTGCTAGCCACTTTTTACTCCCAGACCGATTCAGTGCCGAAATGCGGAAGGGTTTAAACCTATGTTTCTAAGGTCACACATCGCGAGATCCATGTTTTCGGTGCTCCTTTCCTTCGCCGGGTCGAACATTAAGCCGACAACTGTCCCGCTATGAGCAACTTGTACCCCGAGAGCGCCATGGCGAGCGCCAATCGCTTCGATATCGAACAGTCGGGGCTTGGGGAGGAATCTCTCGTTTATTCTAGCGCTTGCGGTGGCAACTCGTCCAAGCAGACCAACGTCGGAGTCGTCGATCGCTCTACGGAGAAGACTCCGGAGTGGCCGAAAGACTCCGACCTCGAACGGATCGTACTGAGCCGGCTTGAATACAAGAGTGTCAACGGTCTGGTTGGGAGTTGTGTCTATGCTGATGAAGTCGATCGCCGGAAGCGGGTTTCTGAAGGCCTCTATCACGAAACCTTCGCGATGCGAGAAGAGCACCGCTTGCTGGGAAAAGAGCGTCGAATCGCAAGCTGCCTCCGCGCCAACCGCAATTGCCATTATGCGATGAGGTGTTGATTCGAGGTCGAGGTAATTGAGAACGGCCAAGATGCTGGCCAGCACATCAGCGGTAGATGAGCCCATGCCGCGTCCAATAGGGATATTGCTTTTTATTGTCAGACGTCCGCCGATCGAGCTCCGGGCAAAAGTCTTGAGCGTGAGCTCCGCGGCGCGTTTTGCCTTTTGGCAATGCTGCGGGGTGACGGACAACCTCTCTTCGCCGTTATTCTTGAAATTCGCCGTGGACTTGAGGTGGCGGCAAGGAAGCGATATCAGCCCACGGTGCAGACGAGCATTTTGGTCTTCAAAAACGCCTTGAATGAGCTCGCCATGATGGCCGATAGCTTCGCCGCGTCCTTCTGTTGCCCGCATGGTGAACCTCGCAATATATCTGAATACCGGAGTGAGACTTACATTTGCTGCCGTCGATCAAGTCCCGCCGCTTTAGGCGACAAGTGCCATGGGCTCGGGCAATTGCACTGCCCCTCGCGGTACGATGCTATCTGACGCGAATCCGGTTTAACTTCCTTGTGCGCCCGATCGACATCAACGCTGCCCGCAACATCAAATCGGCACATTTCTACCGCCTCACTACGCAAAGTCTCAAAAATCGGGCCAACTGCACAGAGCGACCTGAGAAGATACCTTTCTGTTGCTACTCAACGGCTTACTGAGAAAGTCTGGAGGAGTGATCCCAGATAGCACCTGTCATAGGTGTTACAAAAACAGTAGCGTAGGACCCGTCGTTCTGACCAGTTGTTTGGGGGCTCCGAAGGAATCCAAGAGTCGGCTTCTAACTCCCTCCATCAAGAAGCTCGACGGCAACGCCGAACCTTTCGAGCGCGAACGCCTGCTCGCGGATTCCGATTCAAACCGGCCGGGTATTCCGATTTGAAGCCGGCCACCATTCCGGAATGAAGCCGGCCAGGACTCCGATCAATAACCGGCCACTTTCGAGCGACTGAAGAGCACCACCTGGGTCAGCAACTGCGGCATGACGCTCCTTGTATCGAACAAGGAAAGCGTGATGCCGGCAAAGAGGAAGCTGACCATGAGACAATGGAGACAAATGCTCCGGCTTGGCAGGGACGGGACCAGCGCCCGGGACATCGCGCGACGCTCGGGGTGGCGCGTAGCACCATTCAAGACAACCTGAAGCGAGGGACCACGGCGGGGCTGACCTGGCCGCTGCCGGGCGAACTGACCGACGATGCCCTCGAGGGCAAGCTGTTCGCACGGGCCGGGGTCAAGCAGGGCATGCGGCGTCGCCCTGAACCGAACTGGGCCGACCTTGTCGTCGAGCTCAAGAAGCCGGGCGTTACGCTCCTCATTTTGTGGGAAGAATATCGCGCCGTGCATCCCGGCGGCTATGGCTGCAGCCGCTCGGCGATCTCTTTCGCGGTTTCGAACGGCGGCTTTCGCCGACGATGCGGCAGCATCACGTCGCCGGCGACAAGGTCTTCGTCGACTATTCGGGCACGAAGATCGCCATTGTCGACCCGCGCACCGGCGAGATCCGCCAGGTTCGGGGCCTCCAGCTTCACCTATGCGGAGGCGACGTGGACGCAGACCCTGCCGCACTGGATCGGCACCCATGTGCGGATGTTCCGTTTCTTCGAGGGCGTTCCCCCGCCTGATCGTGCCCGACAAGCTGAAGGATGGACGGTCACGCGATATGCGCCGGTCAGTGACGGATTTGTCGCCTGCTAGCGAGGATGATCATGAACATCGTAGCGCGGCGAGAAGTTAATATCCATTCTGATTTTGCTTCCTTTAGTGTATTATGCGCGAATCATCTTTAGTAACTCAAGAGAGAGTTGCGATGGTTGCTCATGCTTGGCGCATCGGACTGCGGTGTCTCTACCGGAGACCAGTGTTCCACTGGTACGGATCAAGCCAGATACGCCCAGCCTTTGGAACAATCTCCTACCGGTATCTCAGCACCAAGTCGCGCAGATGCTCGCGACTCTGATCCGCCGGATGCCGCCGAACGCGCCAGCGGCCAGGGAGCGGTTTGATGTTGGCTATTCCGAGCAGTCCTGACGAGCGGCTCACAGCCGTCCGACGTTCACAGTTCTTACGTCTATGTGCGCCATTTCCTCAATAAACCAGGTGCGCCACCACCAGGAAAGCGCCGAACTTCAGTACAGTTTGGTGGACCGCGCCGTCAGATTAGGCTGGCCGCCGGATCGTGTCGTCGTAATCGACGAGGATCTTGGAAAATCAGGAAACGGCCAAGTCGAGCGCGGCGGCTTCCAACGGCTCATCGCCGAGATCGGGCTGGCAACGCGGGTCTGGTGGTCAGGCTCGATGCATCTCGATTGGCGCGCAACAACCGGGATTGGCATCAACTCCTCGAGTTGTGTTCATTGTTCGGCGTTATCAACGCCCGATGGCGAGCGCCTCTACGATCCCTGCGCCTATCACGACCGGCCATGGTTAGTGGCTCTCGGGGATCATGAGTGAAGCGGAGTTGCACCAGATCCGCATCCGCCTGAATCAAGGGGAGCGGCAGAAGGCGGCGCGCGGCGAGCTTCGCATACCGCTGGCAGGTGGCTTGACCTACAACCGCCCCGGCCAGATCGTGTTCAACCCTGATGAAGAGGTTTTCAGGCTCGGCTGCGTCTGATCTTCGACAAATTTTGAGAGCTTCAGACCGCGCGACGCGTTATGCGTTATCGGATCGAGCTGTCCGGCGAGAGCATGCCAAAACGATCAATCTCGTCGCCGGACACATCGCCTGCTTGACCTTCACCGAACTCGAACCAAACATCCAAACGACCCAGGTTCAGACCCAGAAAGTGACCGGCTTCAAATCGGAACAGTGGCCGGAATGAAATTGGAATAGGTGGCCGGCATCAGTTCGGAATGCATGCCCGGCTTCGCCGGAATCCGCACTTGCTCGCCGCCCACATGCTACACGTCAGCGTCCCGATGACGCAGATTGCCCAGTGGACGTTCAAAGGCTCGCGCGTCCCGTCACGCCTTGGCGGGACACTAGGCATGACCCGGCCGGTTAAGACGAAGGCGTGGATCGATTTCTATCTCGCGGAGCGTCGGCGCCATAGAGTCGCACTTGAGACTTTGGGTCGAGCTTCCACTTAGCCGATCGGTCTGGCTCTGTCGGCCCAATTAGCGATTGCGATCGTGCTAGCACACAGCAGGCGCCATATTCAGGAAGCGCACCGGCGGGATTGCGGTGCGATAGGGCTGCTTTCAGCGAACGCGGCGCTGGGCCCAAGTCCGCCAAATAATCGACGCGAATAGATCGTGACAGAGGTGTGGAATGGGGCTGGCCGCGGCCAGGCCGAAAGCAAACAAAATGGCTGGAGTCGTACGCACATCGGCCAATCCTTCAAATGCGCTGTAGTTAATTGGATGGGCCGAATAGCGGAAATGCAATCCTCCCCTTCTGCAGCTCGACCAATCCGAATTGGCATGAGGTTTGGGTCATTCAGAGGAAAGCCGCGGGAGCTCTCTACCGGCCCGACTGTTCAGCTTCAATGGAAGGAGCGAAGGGAAAATGCCGAGCGTCAATGCGCTTTCAACGCCGGCATCGTCGCTGACCCAATTAAGCCGCGCGCTAAAGACGCCTCGGCCAGCTGCCTTGTCGTCCGAAGAAGACGGCTCGTGAGGCAGTAGTTCTACCGTTCCGCTATTTCAACATAATGAGGGGCAATCGAATCATGGATCTACCTTCCGTAAAGCTATTTCACCCCGACATAGTCGAAGAGCTTTCCTTCCCAAAGCTCGTGCAGGTCGCGCAAAATCTCGTCGTCGCAAAGTTCGACCTGATGAAATTTACGCCTGCGAAGCACATTCTTGATGCTGCGCTGGCGAGCGGACATTTACGAGCCGGCGGCCGCGTCATTGAAAGCAGCTCTGGCACGTTCGCCTTGGCACTCTCTATCCTGTGTTCGCTATATGATCTGCGCCTGACGCTGGTTACCGGTCCAACGTCGCAAATCGTCCGCTGGAGGTTGGAGAATATGGGCGCAGTCCTACACACGGTCCACGCCAGCAAGAACTGCGAAGGTGGGATACAGCAGGCCCGTCTGGAGATGTTGGCCGAGTTACGCTCATCAATGCCGGACAGTTTTTGGCCACAGCAGTACACAAACCCATTGAATTCTCTCTCTTATAAACCGATTGCGGAGAGAGCCCTGCTGACACAGCCAAAGATTGATTTAATCGTGGGTACGGTCGGCAGCGGGGGGTCGCTCTTTGGAATTGCGTCCGTATTACAACGAGAAAATCCAGACTTAAAGGTAATCGCGGTCGACCATAATAGAAGCGTGATATTTGGTGCCAGGGCCACGCGCATCAGCAAGATGTGTCGGGAGACGTCTGAACAGATTCTGGCGATGGGCGCAGGAATTCCCATGGGCAATGTGAATTTTGAACTCTGCGACGAAGTCCACTGGGTGCCGGTTCCGAAAATGGTCCAAATGGTCCACGATTTCCATCGTCGTACTGGGATGCTTGTCGGGCCATCGAGCGGTGCCGCTCTTGCTGTCGCAGAGTGGCGCGCAGCTCAGGAGCCTTCGCAGTTCGTTCTGACACTTCTCCCCGACCACGGAGTCCGTTATGTCGAGACGGTGTTTAATCCCAGTTGGTTGAACAATTGGAACGAGGACCTTGCTCGTGGTTGGGGGGAGCCAAGGGAAATTTCCTCGCTAGAACAAGTATCGGAGGGATGGTGCCGATTCAAGTGGGATCGGCGTCGATACCGAGATGTCACCGGTAGTGACCCGGCGCCTCGCCCGGCCGGGTACAATCCGTAAGGTGTCGTTCGATACGCACTTTTAGCGGATTTCAGGAAGGTGTGAGAGCGGTTTTGGTTTGCGATTCACACGAGAGCGGCGCGGCATGCGTTATCTGTGCATCAGGTCAGAACACATTGAGTTGATTGAAGGTGCTGGTGCGAGGCACGCCGGGACCCAGAACTCAACATTCGGCAGGCGTTGTGCTAGATGTTTAGTCCCGGCATTTGCTGGAGCGGATCGAGTTTGAAGCGTTCCGGTTGTGACGCCCACGCCTTGCAGATGAACTCGTAGGGCGTAAGGCCTTTGAGGGTCTTGAGCCTGCGACCGAAGTTGT
>NZ_SRUN01000041.1:0-6577 GCF_004791595.1 Mesorhizobium sp. M8A.F.Ca.ET.202.01.1.1
TGGTGCGGCTGGCCAAGAGGACGGGTCTCCATTTGCGCCAGAGCTATGTGCGGGTCGGCAAGCTGGCGCTGATCAGCCACCAGCGCTATGCCCACGCCAAGCAGTTCAAGCGGGCCAACAAGGCGCTGCGCAAGCTCAAGACCTATCTCGGCCGGACCATTCGCGACATTGGTCGCCAGATCGCCGGCGACGCGGGGCTGGACGCGCTGTTCAAATGGCCGCTCTACCAGGCCGCCACCGTTCTCGAGCAACGCCAGCGCCAGCGCGGCCGCAAGATCTACAGCCTGCACGCGCACGAGGTGGAATGCATCGGCAAGGGCAAGGCGCATGCGCCCTACGAGTTCGGGGTGAAGGTGTCGGTGGCCACCACGCTGAAGCGCTCCAAGGGTGGCCAGTTCGCCTTGCATGCAAAAGCACTGCCCGGCAATCCCTATGACGGCCACACGCTGGCAAGCGTCATCCCCGACATGGAAAAGACCATCGGCAACGAGATCGGCCGCATCCTCGCCGACGCCGGCTATCGCGGCCACAACGCACCCCAGAGCCACAAGCTCAGGGTCTTCACCGCGGGCCAGAAACGCCGCGTCACCCCAGCCATCAAGCGCCAGATGCGACGGCGGTCGGCGGTCTAGCCCGTCATCGGCCACATCAAGAACGAACACCGCATGGGCCGCAACTACCTCGCCGGCCAGCAGGGCGACGCTCTCAACGCCATCCTGGCCGCCGCCGGATATAACTTCTCTCTCCTGCTCAGGTGGCTGAAGGGATTTTTGTGGCTTCTCATCGCAGCCTTACAAAGTCAGCCGAAAGAGCTCGAAGCCTGATCCCTCTCATTGTTCACGGCCGACGAATACCGCTTCCAGCAGGACCTTGATCGAAGCGTCCAGCTAACTGTCCCGTATTGGTAGGGCAAGCCAAGAAGCTGCCATTCCCACATCGATCTCGGTAGCGAGCCACCGGCCGGCGTCAGCCGGTGCATTACAGCCTAGAACAGCGCGATGACTTGTATTGGTCCCGAAGAGACTCAGGCGGTTCACTACTAGGGTTCAAACCGGATTGGCCGGAGCGAGGCCAACCCACAGAAGGCCTACGCGATAGTTTATTCGCCGAAGCTGTTTCGAGATGCTCATCAGAGCCACCTTGCTGAAGAAGGGGAGCGTCGGACTTCCCTCATGCAAAAGGGCGTAGACGATTTCATAGTCGGCCGGATTGGGCCTCTCCGTCGGAATTATGCCGACGATAGCTGGCATTGCCTCCCGAATTTGTTCCCTAAGCGGTGGATGGTCGAGGAATGCTTCGGCGGATACTTGTCCTTGCAGGAACAAATGACTTAGCGTTTGTGACTTGCTACGGCGCTTCACGTGCACGATCTGCCCGCCACTGGTCAGAATGTCACAAAATTCGACCCGACCACGCTCTCCTTCGAAATTCACAAGGTTCTTGTCGTAGAGGTACATGCCGGCCTGGGTATCGACCGCGCGGGCATTGTAATCGCCCTCCTTCTCGCCGGCCGTGTAGAAGGGGAGCTGGAGGGCTGCCAGCGGAATTTCCGCCATAGCTGCGTTGACGGTGACGACAAAATTGTCCTTTACCACATACCATTCGTCCGACGCGAGGATATGGAGCTGGTCGTTGAACTGGACCTCGGCGCATAGACATTTGAACACGGACCAACGGTCATGGAAGGGTCCGTCGTCGCTCGCGATACGCACCTTATCCGATTTCAGATCGGCAAGCGTAACCTCAAGCTCGTCATCGAAGAGGGCCAGATAATCGGAAAGACGAAGATCGTCGAACGCATCCGCCCGTGAGCTGCCGGAGAACTTGAACCGATCGACATTGTGATAGTCGATGATTTCCGGCGGTGCGAGATGTATGCCGTTGAGGTGCCCATTCTGCAACCGGGTGACAAGGTTCTCATTGAGTTCGTCCAGGCGCGAACGATCCCGGATGGGCGTGATCTTGCCGTACCAGGGAAATAGTTCCTGGTATGCCGTATCGTTGAATGAGTTGATGATCGTCAGGCCCTTGTCATCGATTCCATTATAATCGAGTTCACAGCTCAACTTGAGTCCGTCGCTACCCGTGAGCGTACCACCGAACGCTTCATCCCCTGATTTGCCGGTAATTGCCTGAAGGATGATACTCGATGTGTCGACGCCGAAATCGAAGATTTCGCCGATGCGGCTGTTTTGCGAGCGGGTCTGGATGGTCGAGTCTTCGGGCCTGCGTGTGTCGATACTCTTGATCCGCTCGCGGCCAAGCCGGTTCAGCGCCACCTTCAATCCGAACTGGCTCTCCAGGGCTTCCGGGCGAAATTCCTGAAACCCCATCCCGAAACATACAGCAAGCCATCTGCGCTGCGGGTCGGCGTCCTCAACAGCAAGCTCGACGCCGACAAATAGAATCGCAGCCGCTTGCCCGCCGTACAGCCCGTTGAACTGTAATTGGTCGGCAGCATTGAAAAAGGATATCCAGCCCGGCGGACAATTGTATGCTTGGCCTGCAAACAGACGCTTGTTATCGGGATTCCCCGTAAGGGGCTTTTCCTCTAGCCGATTTTGGTCTTTGAGCGAATCCGCTGGATCGGCGATATGCGCTTTCAGCAGCCGGAATGTATATGATCTTTTTGCCACAATTTACTCCCCTCAAGCAACGACGAAGATGATAGATGTTATCGCCGACCGCCTCACCCCAAAATGTGGGACAGGAGACATTCGGGAGCGCACCGGAAGGCCCACGCTTATGGACGCGTCGCATGTGCGACTGCTTCGCGGAAGCGCGCGATCTGACCGTAACGGCCGATCGGAGGGGCATTGCAACCAATCACGGCGCAGTGAATTAAGAAGTTCATCGGATAGCGGCGCGGCCGCACAGCAAACCCGTGAATGTTCTCGGAGTGCTCGGTCGTTTCCCCCGGGCAGCCGACGGGCAGCCGGAACATGAATGAAGCTGGGCCGTCGCGGCACAATCTCGCACGGGCCAATGCCAAAGCTCCCTGGCAAACACTTCAGTCAATCACCAGTAGTTTTCCGGAACATTCGACCTTCAGTAATCAGGCTGCTGTCAGTAATTTCTATTCCCAGTCTCCGTCCTTCTAGGCCAATCCTCGATAAGAGACGGCTCAATGTCCGCTTCATGAATATAGCAGCGCGAATGGATCACTTTGCGCAAATAATTGGCCTATCAGGGCAGGGACTCGGCGTTTTCGCGCCGCTTGCAAACATTTCCCACAATTTGCTGATGAGAAGTGCGAGAATTCCCGCTCTACGTCACGCGGGCAGGTCCCGGTCTTCTTTACGGGGCCGCCGAGGTGCATCGTTGCGATGGAGGCGTGCGAGACGGCGCATTGTTAGGGACATCAGATCGCGAAGCTCGGCCATGAACTTCGCCTGCTGCCACGTGTTCACGTGAAGCCGTTCGTCAAAACGACAGAAGAATGACGCGGCAGAGGCCGAAGCGACTGCGCAGATTGTGCCGTCCGCTCATTAATGCTCTCCGGACCCGACTGGCCGAACATGGGTCGTTGCGTCCCATACGGGTGACGTGCCCGTCTTTAGGCTGGCGCGAGGTATGCCATCTGTCCGGTCGTGGCGCTGAAAACCGGGCTGAAACGGCGGGTTGAAATGAAGGCGTCAATGGGCGCAGATCTTTGAAGTGCTCAGCATCGAATTGAACTTTTCGGCCGGGTAAATCTGCGATCTAATGGCGCGGAGACCGCTGCGTCAGGCATTCGCATCGCTTGAACATGGTGCCGGTTGCCAGCTCTTTGCGCTGGCGGGCCTTTTATCGCGGTGCAGATTACAACCTCCTTCCACATAGGGCGGATCGCCACCTCGGCCTTCGTCCTCTTGGCAACCCTCATCATCGTGCTCTCCATGCTCGGGCTCGAATCTTCCGCGGGCAAGGCGGGGCGGCAAGAAGAGAGGGAAAGTCCCGGCGGAGTAGGCAGCCCTCATTCCGCACGCTGACACGCTACCTCGCTTGCTGCTTCCAATCGAGCTAAGTGCTGGACGGCGAACTCTGACGTCCATGGATTAGAGTCGTGAAATTCCCGTCCAAATCGAGATAAGGGTGCCCGTCCACTTGGTGAGGTAAGCGCCCTCGCCCAACCTCCATGTACTTCGGAATTGGATTACGTTCGATTGTTACTTGCTCGTACCGTCGCGAAACATCGACAACGCAGGTGCGAACGCTTCCTCCAACTGCTCAAGGCCGGCGTTCGCGCCGAACCTTCTGCATTAGTCGCGTGGTCATTCATATGCCCTTCGGACCGCGACCCATATCGGCGAGGCCGCCGAGCGAGCGCTGCCGCGACTGCGTTTTCCACCGTTTGTTCGATCAGTCTCACGGAGATTGTTTCCAAACTTCATGAATGGCATCCACGAGCGCCGCGCCTAAATCTTTGACATCGGTATCGCTCATTGGGGTCGAGAGCGCGTCAGAGCAATTCGTCGTCATCAGAAAACCCCCGTTCCAGCATTGCAAGATGCACCTTTGCCAGCGCAGCCTTCTGCAATGCGCTCGGGAACGAGGTCCGGCAGTTTCGGATAACTCCGGTTCCTCAGGTGGAGCCGCAAGAGGAGCTCGTGCCGGTAACTGCGTGGGTAGTTCGCACCTTCTCAGTTGCTACATGATTTCGCTGCGAATCGTATCGCCCATCTGGGCCACGGCATCCTTTGTGTTTGATTGCAGCGCCGCCAGCCCAGCTGTTATACTGAGCGGGTTAGCGCTGAATGTGCCGCCGTGGTAGACGGCTGGCTTGCTCTTGGTGCGTTTGGTGAGTTGCAAGGAGCTGACTTGGGGCGCATGGAGAACCGGTGCTTCCCAAGTCAGCTCCTTGCAACAAGGCATTCTGTTTGCCGTATGATCGAGAGTTCTCTTGAACCTATCGCGCCGCAGTTAGTCCCGGCAGTCATGCGTCTGATGAAGCAGAGGCACGCCTTATCTATGGTCAAGGCGGTTGCCTATGCGCTCCCCGGAACACCGGCTACGGCGCAAACTGGGCCGTTTCGCGACAAATGGCGGGTGAGGGGACCACAGCACCTGGTGCTGCGTTCAGCGCAAACTCGATGATTCCCTATGATGAACCTGCGCACGCTCTCGTGGAGGAGACCCCGCGCCTCGTCAACATGGTTACGCCGAAGGACGCCGGGTCGGCGCCAACGCCGCCGGCTTCTTCCGCAATCGGGCGGCGGCAACGAGGATCAGCATGCGCTGTCCGCATGCCGGTAGCGTTGGCCGCCCGCTCGGTCCACTAATGCGGCAGAGATCCTGGCCTTCAAGGCGCGGTCCGAGACGCCTCCAGGATCTGCAGAGCGATCGCGCAATCCGCACACCGCGAATGCCGATGCACAGTCCAGCGCCGACTGCGTTTTCGCCGCGGTACGGCGCTGGCCTTCCAAATTGCCTATCGCTTGCGACGCGGTCACTGACCAAGGTGGGCAAGATACACGCGTAATTTTCGCGCTGATCCTCCCTCCGTGGTTTTTGTTTCAGCGCCAGCGCTTTCAACAGAGGTTTGCCAAGGCGTCCACCAGCTCCTGTAAGACGACTTTTACCGATCCCATTTGAAAGCTCTTTCACCTTCTCGGCGAAGAGCTGGTCACCCCGGCATTAGCTGCAGAACAGGTCGCTTTTATTCATCAGTACCAGTTCATTGAGGAGTACCGGCAGCACGACGACATCGTCGCCCGAGGTCAGACGGTCATCGACGGTTTGTCCTTGACAGGCCTCCAAAGAGGCCATGCGGCGGATAGGCACGCTTGTCGGAACGACATTCAAGGTGGCTGAATTCGCAAGGAGCCGATAATCTCGCCGGATGGCGAGTCTGCCCCTGCGGGACCCGTGTCGGGGACGAAGCCTGGTGTTCGATGCGGGGGATAGGCCTGCTCGATCATCTTGATCGGCACGTTCGACTGGTTGGCGCCGATATTCGGCCACCATCCAGCTTGTTATTCGCCAGGCTGGCCCCAGGTCGAGAGATCCAGTGAGGCGCGAACGATCTAAAGCACGGTACGGATGCTCGTAAGCGTCATCACCTCGGCGATGGTATCGAACGCGTTCTTCTTGAAAGTCTCGAGCAGAAACGGATCTGTCTTGCGGGATTGCATCACGCGATCCCTCGCTGCAGATCAACGAACAGATTGTCGAATTCGTCCCGGAGGATGGAAGCGTCTGGCGGCACAACCGCCGTTCCTCCAATTCCTCCACGATAATCGGCCCGGCCGCTTCTCCGCCAGACATGCTTCTGCGGGCGTCCAGTGGCCGCGACGATCAAGCGCTGACGATCGCTGGCCGAAACGGTGAAGAGATGCCATTGCACGTGCATTAGACCGCACACCACACCGCAAAACGGAACCCCAGAACCGGGCTCTTTTGATCCGATTGATCCACTAGCGTCCTAGAACAATCGCACACATGGAAATTTGTTGGGACGTTCCATGCCCACCGCTGGCATGGAAACATTGCAACAGATCGTTCAAATAACTTTACAGAATCTTTTGCAACCGCGGACCGCTGACGATGCTAGGTTCATCCGCAAGGTCTGAAGGCACGCGTGAATATGAGCCACGCC
>NZ_SRUN01000042.1:0-1602 GCF_004791595.1 Mesorhizobium sp. M8A.F.Ca.ET.202.01.1.1
CGCTGCTCGACAATTTCCCGCATCCCGACGCGGGTGGACAGAATGTCATCAACCTGACCGGCATCAATGTGGTCGCTACCGATTCGGACGGAGACCAGGCGAGCGCGACGGTTCAGGTCAATGTTACTGACGACGTGCCGACGGCGGTTGCCGACAGTGCGACGCAGACGACCGAGAATGCGCCTGTGACGGTGAACGTGTTCGCCAACGACGTGCCTGGCGCGGACGGAGTGAACATCACCGATCCGACCAAGGTGAGCTATGTGGCGGGATCGCTGGCGGGCGGCACCGGAACGGTCACCTACCACAATGATGGCACCTTCACCTACGCGCCGGTCGCCGGCGAGGAAGGGACGGTGACGTTCCAGTACCAGATCGTCGACGGTGACGGCGATCCGTCGGTGACCACGGTGACGATCAACCTGCTGAAGGATTCGACGCCGACGCTCGTGATCGCCGCGGGTTCGGACACCAGCGTGAACGAGGCTGGCCTTCCGGTGCGCGGCATCGAGCCGGCAGGTTCCGGCGAGATTGCCGACCATGATGGGACCAACAACAGCGATCCGAGCGAAACGGCGACGGGCGCGCTGACGATCACGACGGGCAGCGACACGATCGGCCACCTTTACGTGACCGACAAGAACAACCTCCAGGTGGAAGTGACCAATGGCGGCCTGGTGCATGGCCAGTATGGCGACCTGACGATCACCGGCACGCCGGCGACAGGCTACACCTATTCCTACACGCTGCTGGACAACACCTCGGGCAACACTACCCATGACGACTTCGCCGTCCAGGTGGTCGATTCCGACGGTGATCCGGCCTCCACGACGCTCTCCATCGCCATCGTCGACGACGTGCCGACGGCGGTTGCCGACAGTGCGACGCAGACGACCGAGAATGCGCCTGTGACGGTGAACGTGTTCGCCAACGACGTGCCTGGCGCGGACGGAGTGAACATCACCGATCCGACCAAGGTGAGCTATGTGGCGGGATCGTTGGCGGGCGGCACCGGAACGGTCACCTACCACAATGATGGCACCTTCACCTACGCGCCGGTCGCCGGCGAGGAAGGGACGGTGACGTTCCAGTACCAGATCGTCGACGGTGACGGCGATCCGTCGGTGACCACGGTGACGATCAACCTGCTGAAGGATTCGACGCCGACGCTCGTGATCGCCGCGGGTTCGGACACCAGCGTGAACGAGGCTGGCCTTCCGGTGCGCGGCATCGAGCCGGCAGGTTCCGGCGAGATTGCCGACCATGATGGGACCAACAACAGCGATCCGAGCGAAACGGCGACGGGCGCGCTGACGATCACGACGGGCAGCGACACGATCGGCCACCTTTACGTGACCGACAAGAACAACCTCCAGGTGGAAGTGACCAATGGCGGCCTGGTGCATGGCCAGTATGGCGACCTGACGATCACCGGCACGCCGGCGACAGGCTACACCTATTCCTACACGCTGCTGGACAACACCTCGGGCAACACTACCCATGACGACTTCGCCGTCCAGGTGGTCGATTCCGACGGTGATCCGGCCTCCACGACGCTCTCCATCGCCATCGTCGACGACGTGCCGACGGCGGTTGCCGACA
>NZ_SRUN01000042.1:1701-2045 GCF_004791595.1 Mesorhizobium sp. M8A.F.Ca.ET.202.01.1.1
GGACAACACCTCGGGCAACACTACCCATGACGACTTCGCCGTCCAGGTGGTCGATTCCGACGGTGATCCGGCCTCCACGACGCTCTCCATCGCCATCGTCGACGACGTGCCGACGGCGGTTGCCGACACGGACAGTGTCACGGAAGGCGGCACGGCGAGCGGCAACGTGATTACCGGCGTCGGCAGCGACGGCAATGCGGCCGGCGCCGACACCAAGGGTGCCGACGGCGCCGCGGTGAGCGGCGTGACGGGTTCTGGGGCAACGACGGTGGTGGGCGGCGACTTCCATGTCGTTGGCCAGTACGGCACGCTGACACTGAGCCCCGACGGCACCTATAGCTACG
>NZ_SRUN01000043.1:0-1885 GCF_004791595.1 Mesorhizobium sp. M8A.F.Ca.ET.202.01.1.1
AGAAACCGGAGATCCATCTCAAGACGCTCGGCAAGTCGGCCGAAGAGATGGTAGATACCCTGGAACACTGGCTGGACGAGCGTGACATTGCCGAAGAGCAATATGACAATGGCGGCGGCATCTGACGCTTTTTGCTTTAGAATACGAGTGACGCGTCGATTGAAGGAGAACGCTGGCATGGTTCGGGTCGTTGGCTTCCTGCTCTGGCGTGTGCCAAGCCCGGCATGCTGATTGGCAAGCGGAACCCGTCGCCAGTTGCGCCCGTGGCACGGTCGTTCTCGAACGCTGCAAGCCTTTCGCAGGATGACAAAGAGGGCCGTCGGAAGCTGGGCGTGTTACGTGTGCCTGGCTCATCCGTTGACGCAAACAAGTCGCATGACGGTGTGTCGGGATCCATGGGACTGCGCCAAAACTCCGGCGAGGTAGTATTTGGGCGCCACGTTCGCCGCTTTTGCATGATCTGCTTGTGTCTCTTTCGCTTGTTGTCGCCGGCCTTCGCGCAGGACGATGGCGAGGACGAGGACGAAGAAGATAGCGCCGTGTGCGACATCGATGTCGGCGGGTCCGGCTCGGAAAGCAAACCGCTCAGCGCAACCGATGGCACGGGGTCGCATCGCTACCTCGTCAACGGCGTTTGCTACGATCTATCCGGAAGCCTGCAGGGCACCCTGCAACACACCAATGCTCCGGAGCCGCATTTGGGACCTGGTTCAAGAACCGCCCGGACTTTCAGCTCCGAAGCGGATTTGCGCCTTGCGGCTGCGCGGCTGACGGGATCCGGACCGTTCAAGTTCGTCTTCGGTATTTCCTGGAGCTATAACTCCGACGATGGTTTCGACGCAGCGCCCACCTTGTCCGAAGCAACAATCGAATACGCGGGGGTAAAAGTTGGCTACGCTGAATCCCTCATGAACGCCTGGTCGGGCGATTTCCAGTTCACCGCGTCGTCGCCGTCGCTGAGCAGTTATCTGGCTTCCTACAAATACGAGATCACCGACGATCTATCGTCCTCTGTGGCGGTCGAGGCCGGTCCTCCGACCAGCCGCGGTGCAACCACCTGGGAATTCCCCAAGACGCCGCCGTATTTCACGGCGCAGCTCCATTACGAAAAAGACGACTGGATCATGCAGGTTTCGGCGGCCGCTCGTCGGCAAGAGACGCCGGCCGCGCGCTTGCTCGATTTGTCGGCCGGCAGCCGATTCGGTTGGGCAGCGACAGCCGGCCTTACGGCGCCGGTTAGATTTGCCGGTGAAGACGATAATTTTAGCGCCGGCCTTGCCTATTCGGTAGACGCGCCTGCTTTCCTTGGCACCGAAGCCGACGCCGCCGCTTTCGCCGCGCGCTTCCCCACCGTCGGCCCGATACAGGGTTGGAGCGCCGTGGCTTCGTACCATCATGAATGGTCGGACAAATGGGAGTCGAACGCGTTCGTAAGCTATGTCGCGGTGAATCTCGACCTGTTCGCGACCAACCCCTCGATCAGAACGAAGCGATACGGCGTAAATTTGATCTATCAGCCCACGGAAAAGTGGACGATCGGCACGGAAGTGGATGCGCTTAGCACACATGTCGCGCTCAACGGCGCGGTCGGTCTTATTCCGGGTGCCGATTTGAAAGGGACGACGGACTTCCTGTGGGTTACACGTGAATTTTGATCGGTTCGATGTAAACACGATCATCAAAGCTGTTGCCTCGCGGGATCTTCGACTTTTCTCCGCGCTACGAGAGCAAGAAGCCCGACAAACCTATCGTGCTAATTAGAGCGGTTCCTGTTTTGAGAGAATCGTAGGATTCCCAAAGCAGCTGGTTTGTGATTCAAGATGCTGGCTGGATTGGAGGCCAGCATCTGATGACGCGAGCGCTTTCAAACGATCTTCGTGAACGT
>NZ_SRUN01000044.1:0-1880 GCF_004791595.1 Mesorhizobium sp. M8A.F.Ca.ET.202.01.1.1
CGTCAGATGCCGCCGCCATTGTCATATTGCTCTTCGGCAATGTCACGCTCGTCCAGCCAGTGTTCCAGGGTATCTACCATCTCTTCGGCCGACTTGCCGAGCGTCTTGAGATGGATCTCCGGTTTCTCCGGTGCTTCGTAAGGAGAATCGACACCGGTGAAATTCTTGATCTCGCCATTCAGCGCGCGGGCGTAGAGACCCTTCGGGTCACGCCTGGCGCATTCCTCGAAAGGCGTGTCGACAAACACCTCGATGAACTCGCCATCGGCCATCAATTCCCTGGCCATGCGCCGCTCGGCGCTGAACGGCGAAATGAAGGAGACAATGACGATCAGCCCGGCATCGGCCATCAGCTTGGCCACTTCGGCGACGCGGCGAATGTTCTCGACGCGATCGGCATCGGTGAATCCGAGGTCGCGGTTGAGACCGTGACGGACATTGTCGCCATCGAGAATATAGGTATGGCGGCCTGTGGCGAACAGCTTCTTCTCGAACAGGTTGGCGATGGTAGACTTGCCGGAACCCGAAAGCCCCGTGAACCAGAACACGGCCGGCCGCTGGTTCTTCATGTCGGCGCGCACGCGCTTGCCGACATCGAGCGATTGCCAATGGATGTTTTCGGCGCGGCGCAGCGAGTGCACGATCATGCCGGCGCCAACCGTGGCGTTGCTGATGCGATCGATCAGGATAAAGGCGCCAGTGGTCCGGTTCTCGCCAAACGGGTCGAAGGCAATCGGCGCCCGCGTCGAGATGTTGCAGATGCCGACTTCATTCATCTCGAGCGACTTGGCCGCCTCATGGCCAAAGTCGTTGACGTTGATGCGGTATTTCAAGTCGGTGACGGTGGCGCTGGTCTGATCGGTCTCGGTGCGCAGGATATAGGAGCGGCCCGGCAGCAGCGCATGCTCGTCGAACCAGACGATGTTGGCGGCGAACTGGTCGGCGACCTGCGGCCGCGCGGCCGGCGAAACCAGCATGTTGCCCCTGGAAACCTCGACCTCGTCGTCAAGGACGAGCGTTATGGCCTGGCCGGCCACCGCCTGTTTGAGATCGCCGCCATAGGCGACGATGCGTTTGACATGCGAGGACTTGCCCGATTTGGCGACGACGACCTCGTCGCCTTGCGCAATGGTGCCGGACGCGATGGTGCCGGCGAAGCCGCGAAAATCGAGATTGGGGCGATTGACGTACTGAACCGGAAAGCGGAACGGCAGCTCGGCGGTGACTTCGTCGACCGAGACGGTTTCGAGTTGCTCGATCAGCGTCGGGCCGGAATACCACTTCATGCTGTCCGAGCGGCGGCTGACATTGTCGCCATAACGGGCCGACATCGGGATCGGCACCATGGTCTGGAAACCGAGATCGCCTGAGAACTGCCGGTAGTCCTCGACGATGCTGTCGAAGACCGCCTGGTCGAAATCGACAAGATCGATCTTGTTGACCGCCAGCACGATGTGGCGAATGCCGAGCAGCGAGGCGATGATCGAATGGCGCCGGGTCTGGCGCAGCATACCCTGCCGGGCATCGATCAGCACGATCGCCAGATCGGCGGTCGAGGCACCGGTCGCCATGTTGCGGGTATATTGTTCGTGGCCGGGCGTGTCGGCGACGATGAACTTGCGCTTCGGCGTGGCGAAGAAGCGGTAGGCGACGTCGATTGTGATGCCTTGCTCGCGCTCGGCCTCGAGGCCGTCGACCAGCAGCGCGAAGTCGATGTCGTCGCCCGTCGTGCCGTGCTTTCGCGAATCGCGTTCGAGCGCGGCGAGCTGGTCCTCGAAAATCTGCTTGGTGTCGGACAACAGCCGACCGATCAACGTCGACTTACCATCATCGACCGAACCGCAGGTCAGGAAGCGCAGCAGCGACTTCTTCTCTTGCGC
>NZ_SRUN01000045.1:0-1519 GCF_004791595.1 Mesorhizobium sp. M8A.F.Ca.ET.202.01.1.1
CGTTCACGAAGATCGTTTGAAAGCGCTCGCGTCATCAGATGCTGGCCTCCAATCCAGCCAGCATCTTGAATCACAAACCAGCTGCTTTGGGAATCCTACGATTCTCTCAAAACAGGAACCGCTCTAGGCCGTGAACTCATGCCGCTCTGGCTTCGAATATTAACTGTTCCCCAAAGTTGGGCGTTGACGCTTCGTCTCCAGTAGAGTTAATAATCTCCTAATATAAGCATCGTCTAAATCTCTTGATCGGAAACCGAGGATTTAGGGGATATAATCGGGGTAGGGAGACGTAGCGCAGCGACCAACGTCGCCGCCGCCGCCATCATGCAATCATCATCCGCTAGCTCCAGCCGGCTCTTCTTGCCCGGCAGGCGCGGTGATGGCGCACTGCACTTCCAACCCAGTTGTGTGCCGATTTTTGGGATCGACGCTCGGACAGGGCGTGGTCGTGCAGGGCTGTCAACAAACAGGCGTAGGGGCGTCTGTCAGGGAAAAAGGGGTTGAAAAATGGCTACTCAGGTCACCGGTGCCGGCGGCACCACGACGTCGTTCTCCAATACACCGCAAGCAAACAATGACGTTTTCAATCTCACCGAGGATACGGTCGTCCTCGCTTCAGGTTCGCAAACCATCATAGTTCTCGATGTGATGGCGAACGATCAGGGTGGAAACGCGAAGTCCCTCTTTTCGGTGGACGATGGGATTTCCGCATCGACGGCCACGAAGCAATACGCCCCCATCGACCTGACGACTCAGGACGTTCAGGCGACCGGCATTTCAGCCTGGGAAAGCATCGGCGGCGGGGTTTCCATCCGCATCAACAACGGCAAGGTCGAGATGGACCTTAGTGGATATCTGGCGGCGCATGGCTTCGCCAGCCTGCAAGCCATGGGTGCGGGCGACCAGATCAACGAGACCTTCACCTATGCGATCAAACTCGGCAACGGAACGCTGAGCTGGGCCAGCGTCTCCGTCAATATCCAGGGCACCAATGACGGCGCGATAATCACCGCCGTCCCGGGCGCGGACACGACCGTGGTGGAGGCCGGCGGCGTTGCCAATGGCACGCTGAATGATCCCAACGCGCATGGACAGTTGATCATCACCGACCCCGATGTCGGCCAGGACCATTTCCAGGCTCCCCCAAGCCTTCAGGGCACTTATGGCACCTTCACCTTCAATACGACAACCGGTGTGTGGGCCTATACGCTGAACCAGACCCTTGCCGATCCGTTGACGCAGGGCCAGCCCGTTACAGATACTCTGACCGTGAAGTCAGCTGACGGAACGGCGAGTTATAACATCGTCGTGAATATTACTGGCACCAATGACGCGCCGGTTGCGATTGCTAACGTCAATTCGGTGAAAGAGGACACCGCGCCCAATCCGGTCAGCGGCAATGTGCTTTCCAACGACACCGATGTCGACAATGGCGACACCCACAGCGTCAGCGCCGTCAACGGCTCGGCTGGCAATGTCGGCAACGACCTGGTCGGCACCTATGGCACGCTGCATCTCA
>NZ_SRUN01000046.1:0-1163 GCF_004791595.1 Mesorhizobium sp. M8A.F.Ca.ET.202.01.1.1
CGCGTCGAAGATACCTGGCAACAAGAGGCACAGCCTTCGCTACGGCGGCGATGTTCGCGAAGCGCTCGTGGTGTTTGTGGGAGGCATCGGAGCGGCTGTGTTCCAAACGGCTGCGGCCGTTGATACCTGTCTTGCTGCCAGCGCTTGAACGGCATGGCCGGCTAGAGCTCGATCCGCGGCAAGCTGCTGACAATGAGCCCGGCGACGATGGATCGGCTTTTGGCGGAGGTACGTGTTGTGGCTCGCGGCGGCCAGCGCCGGCGAGCAGGAATGAGTTCGGCCGTTCGCCGATCGGTGCCGGTGCGCACCTTCGGGGACCGGAATGATCCGCCGCCCGGTTACGTCGAGGTCGATTTCGTGGCGCATTCCGGCACATCTTCGTCCGGCAGCTTTGTGCAGACGATGGTGTTGACCGATATTGCCACGGGGTGGACTGAATGCGTTCCGGTCCGCACACGCGACAGCGGCAATGTGATTGTGGCGATCAAGCAGGCCCGCTCGTTCTTTCCCTTCCCCCTGCTCGGCGTAGATTTCGACAACGACAGCGCCTTCATGAACGAGTTCGTCGTCTCCTGGTGCCGCAGCGAGGAACTGGAAGTGACGCGCTCGCGCGCCTATCGAAAGAATGACCAGGCGCATGTGGAGCAGAAGAATGGCGCCATCGTGCGTCGCCTGGTGGGGTATGGTCGGTTTGTCGGCGCGGCGGCGACGGCCGCGCTTGGTAAACTTTATGCTGTCGTGCGGCTTTACGGCAATCTGTTCCAACCGTCATTCAAGCTTCAGGAGAAGACGCGGATCGGCGCTCGTGTGATCAAGCGCTATCATCCGCCAGTTCCGCCTGCGGCCCGTGTCCTTGCACATCCGGGTGTGGCCGAGGCCGACAAGCAGCGGCTCCAGGCGATGATGGAAACCGCCGATCCCGTGCTGCTGTTTGCTGGTATCCGCGCCGCGCAGGAGGAGCTTGGGCGGCGGGTCGATCGTCGTGGCCTGAATGCGAAGATTGAGGAGCCGGCCGTTATCGATCTCCAGCGCTTCGCCGCGAATCTGAAGACGGCCTGGAAGAGTGGCGAGACCCGACCAACGCATCGGCGGCCGTATCGGCGGACCAAACCCTATCCGAAGAGACCCAGCATGTACGAGCCGTTCGAGGCGCAGATCAAGGA
>NZ_SRUN01000047.1:0-1161 GCF_004791595.1 Mesorhizobium sp. M8A.F.Ca.ET.202.01.1.1
CACCTTGTATCTACACGAGAGAGATTTCGTGGGATTGAAGCGATTGAGCCAAGGTCCGGGCGGCCGCCCGGACCTTGGCTTGGCGAAGTCGCCCGTACCACCTGAGGTTACAGCCGCGGGAGAGCTTGGGATCTTCGCCTTCGTCACGCACGACCGAACAGTCGCTTGGTTCCAACCGTACGCACAAGGCAGGTTACCGTGAACATGATCATTTGTGGAGTTGATGTTTCGAAGGATTGGCTGGACGCGCATGTCTGGCCCGACGGGGCGGTAGAGCGCTTCACCAACGACGCGACGGGGATCGCAGCTCTTTGGCTGTTCTGTCACAACCATGGCGCAACCCACGCGGTGATGGAGGCGTCGGGCGGCTATGAGCGGTTGGGCTTCATGCTTTTGTGGGCGCACGGCATGCCGTGCGCTCTGGTCAATGCCAAGAGCGTGCGCCGCTTCGCCGAGGCGATGGGCTATCTGGAGAAGACCGACCGTATCGACGCTTCCATCATCGCCCATTACAGCGCAGTCAAGAAGATCGTGCCGACGCCACCACCCAGCACTGCCCAGCAGCGGCTTACTGCGCTGGTTGGGCGGCTTTGCCAGGTCGTCGGCGATGCGACCGTCAACAAGCAGCGTAGAAGCGCCGCGCGCGATGCCGAGACAGGCGCCAGCATCGAGGCGATGCTGGCTTTCCTCAAGCGTGAGGAGCGGCGCCTGGAAGGCGAGATCGCCTCGATGATCGACGATGATCCGCTGTGGGCCAGATTGGGATCGGCCTTCCGTTCGCTCAAGGGCGTGGCTGGCCGCACCGTGGCCCGCCTCATGGCCGAACTGCCCGAGATCGGCCTCATCTCCAACAAAGCAATCGCCAAGCTGGCAGGCCTCGCCCCTATCGCCAACGACAGCGGCAAGCGCGCCGGCAACAGGCATGTGCGCGGCGGACGCGCCGGGCCCCGGGGCATCCTCTTCATCGTCGCAGCCATCGCAGCCAAGTTCGATCCCCATCTCAAAGCGTTCGCTCAACGGTTGCAACAGGCGGGAAAGCCCAAAATGCTCATCCGCATCGCACTCGCCAGAAAACTTCTCGTCATCCTCAACGCAAAAGCACGCGACGCGAGAAGCGAATTCGCAAATGCAACTTGACACCCCAGATAGTCGCTCTCCCCC
>NZ_SRUN01000048.1:0-1159 GCF_004791595.1 Mesorhizobium sp. M8A.F.Ca.ET.202.01.1.1
CGGATGAGCAACTGTGTTTTCAGGCTTTGTCTGGATACCAGGGTTGGTTGTGTCGAAGCATGGCGCTGAGGATGGTCATAATCTTTCGGGCCACGGCGACGATGGCGACCTTTGGTTGCTTACCGTTTGCAATAAGACGCTGGTGGAAGGCTTTGAGTACGGGATTGGAGCGGCTGGCGGTGAGCGCTGCCATGTAGACCACCCTGCGCAGAGCATGCCGGCCGCCCCAGATGACGCGGCGACCTTTGAAGGTGCCGGTGTCGAAGTCGTAGGGCGCCAGGCCGGCAAGCGCAGCAATCTCGCGTCGCGAGGCCTGCCCGATCTCCGGCGCCAGCGCCAGTATGGTATGGCTGAGGACTGGACCGGCACCGTGGAAGGACTGGATCAGGCGATCCTTGGCTGCGAGCGCCGGCTGGCTGGCGACGAGTTCGGCCATACGCTTGGCGAGCAGTGCGATATCGAGTTCGATACGACGCAGCCGCTGGGTGAAGATGCGCTTCACCATCGGCTCGCGTAGCTGCTCGAGTTGATTGGCGAGGCTGACCTTATCGTCGCTAAGCTGCCTGCGGGCCACGACCAGATCGGCCAGTTGCTCCGCAATCGGGTCGCAACGCACCGGCCGGGTCGGCAGTTCGGCGGTGTAGCGCGCAATCAGCAAGGCGTCGATGCGATCATTCTTGGCCAATCGGCCAAGGGCGCGGGCATAGTGGCGCAATTTGTGCGGATTGACGTTCCTGGCCGGCAGGTCCGCGCTACGCAGTGCCTTGGCCACACCGCGCTCATAGCCGCCGCTCGGCTCCATGCCGATGGCGCGTACGGTGCGACCCCGCAGCCATCTGACCAGCTTGGCCCATCCGTCCTTGTCGTTGTCGAAACGCGCTTGTTCCTGCGTTTGAAACACCGCCACGTCGAGCCAGCCTTTGGCGACATCGATGCCGATGTCCTGAACCGTTTGCGCTACCATCTCATCGGTCCCTTCCTTGTGTGCGGGGGCTTGCCCCTTGCAACTGTTCGGGTTCACAAAAGAAGGCGGTCGGGCCCCAGCTCATCCACGGTTTAAGCCACCTGAGGGGTGACGGGCTCTCGACCGCCGCCACGGATCAGGCAAGCACCTGGTCCGTGGCACCCTCAACAATGCACGATTCCAAACACACAAGGG
>NZ_SRUN01000049.1:0-1090 GCF_004791595.1 Mesorhizobium sp. M8A.F.Ca.ET.202.01.1.1
TGTCCGAACCGGATAGATAGGTAACAGAATGGACCGATAGCATGGGTGACAGTTTTCTTGTCCGCCGGGAGGACCGGCGATGGTTTGGCGAGAAACTGGGATCATGGACGAGCGGCTACGGTTTGTTGTGGATTGCCTTTCGGGTGAAGAGACGATGATCGAGCTCTGTGCGGCTTATGGGATATCGCGCAAGACCGGCTACAAATGGCTTGGACGCTATCGCGCGTTCGGCCCGGAAGGTTTGCACGATCTGCCTCGCGCGCCGCTCAATCACGGCCGGGCGACGGCGCTGGACCTGGTGGAGCGGATCGTTGCCGCCAAGGAGGTGCATCCGCTGTGGGGGCCAAAGAAGATCGTGGCGCGTCTCAAGCGCACGGCTCCCGAGCTGGTTTGGCCGTCGGCCTCGACGGTGGGCGCGATCCTTGCACGGCATGGGCTTGTCGGCGCCCGCAAGCGGCCACGTCTGCGAGCCTGTGGCAACGGACCGTGGCCGGAGCCGCAAGGGCCGAATGCGGTGTGGACTGGCGATCACAAGGGGTGGTTCCGGACTGCCGACGGGTGGCGCTGCGATCCGTTGACGGTGATGGATGCCTCGAGCCGCTACCTTCTGGCGCTCGAAGCGACGGGTTCGACGGCGGACGCCGAGGCCTGGCCGGTGTTCGAGCGACTGTTTGAGGAGCATGGCCTGCCGGATCGCTTCAGAAGCGACAATGGCTCGCCCTTCGCGTCGGCCGGCGTCACCGGGCTGACGCCGCTTGCGGTGCGCTTCATCAAGCTCGGCATCACGCTGGAACGGATCGCACCCGGCAAGCCGCAGCAGAACGGTCGCCACGAGCGCTTCCATCTGACCATGCTGCCACTGGCCAAGGACCCGGAGGCCGACAGAACGGCTCAGGGCCAGGCCTTCGAAGCCTTCCGGCGCAGCTACAATGAGGAGCGTCCGCATGAGGCGCTTGCCATGGACACTCCAGCCCAGCATTACCGCCCGTCGCAACGAGCCATGCCAAGGACGCCACCCGAGCCCGATTATCCGCAAGAGGCCGCGGTTCGCTGGGTGCGCCACAATGGCGAGATCAGGTGGAATGGCGGC
>NZ_SRUN01000004.1:0-510145 GCF_004791595.1 Mesorhizobium sp. M8A.F.Ca.ET.202.01.1.1
AACAAACCGTAGCCGCTCGTCCATGATCCCAGTTTCTCGCCAAACCATCGCCGGTCCTCCCGGCGGACAAGAAAACTGTCACCCATGCTATCGGTCCATTCTGTTACCTATCTATCCGGTTCGGACAATTGGCAGCGCCTCATCTCTCCTCCGCCCGCCGCCCTTTCCAGGGCCGCGAGCGCGCCTTGCCCCTACCGAAACGCTCCCAGCGGACCGCTCTGCCCTGTCGGCCTTCGCGCCGCCTTGAACGCCGCCGGGTCGACCACCGCTTCGCGCAGCATCATCACGCCATAGCGGGTCGCGGCCAGCCCGGCACCGACCGAGACCGAACCGTCGGAAAATTGGGAACTACGGTGACAGTGCACTATTTCCGTTTCGGTCGAGCTGAACAATGCCGGACGTCAAGAAGCGGAGCTGCATCAGGGAATGAGTGGGCTGTCGCCGTAATTGCTTGCGACCGCAAACCCATTCCTATTGGCCCTCGTAGGGCTCGACCACAGCAAACGGAATGCCTAACGATTCCAGCAAATCGAGAATGCGTTGCGAGATGACGAGGCGGAAGGGTATCGCGATCCCGAAATCGTCGAGGCCGGCCTTGCCATTCACTTTCAGCCAGACGAAAGGTGGCAGGTCCAACCCGGGTTGATCCTCTTGACACTCTTCCGAGATTGTCACCTCGGCCTCGGCGAACGTCGCACCTGAAAAGCCCATCTTCTGTAGTGCGCGCTGGGTTTCCTCAGTTACGAGGAAACAGGGGAATGTCGCAACGATCACATCCCCGAACCAGCCCTCCACCACATAGTGAAGCTTGGTCACGATTGGCGGGTGGACGCTCCGGTCGAGGACGGTGTTTTCGCCAATCCCACCAGCGACATTCGGCCGTATTTTAAAGTATCCTGACTCGTTGGGCGGGTGCGCCCCTGTCGCTTCGGCAGCTTTCGAGCTCAGGATGGCAATCCATCGTCTCAACGCCGCCCCCATGATTCGCCAAGGCTGGGAACATCAAGCCCCTTCAAAAGGCTCGATCAAGGCATTGGAGATCCCGAACGGCTTGAGGGCATCGAGAACACGTTCGGAAACGACAAGGCGATAGTCTTTCGCGATTCCGAAATCATCGTCGCCGGCATCCCCGTTCACTTTCAGCCATACGAATGACGAAAGCTTCTGATCCGGTTGCATTTCCTCGAACAACTCAGAAGTGGTCACCTCGACCTTGTCGAACGTCATGCCGGAAAAGCCACTCTTGAGAATCTTCTCTTTGACATCCTCAGTAACAAGATAACACGGGAACGACGTTACCATACTATCCCCCAGCCGCCCGTCAACTCATAATGTAAACGGGTTACCGCGCGGGAGGATGCACGGCCGTGTCCATGATGGTATTGTCACCAGGACCGCCTGACACTTGTGGGTCCAAGTAATAATATTTCATTTCTTACCTATTGGCGAGTTGGAGAGGTGCCCGTATTTGTCATCTATTTCGGCAGCCTTTTCCAACAATTTCTTCATTGTTGTTGTCGGATTTTGCCGGTAGAACGCATCACTTCTGGCTCAAAATAACAATATATATTCATCACTTATTTATCTCAGGAAATTCGAATTTTAAATTAGGTAGCGATCCATACAAATTTTCTATAACTTCTTTGTATCTATCACCAACAACCTCTATCACTTCGAAATATTGAAATCCCATCAGCCTCCCAACGATCCTTTTGAGGAAATCGAATTCTTCTTCGCTTCTTGAATCTCTTCTCTCAAGCAGGAATTCATTCAGAGCCCTTGAAGTACCAAGAATCAACTGCACAATAGCCTCAGCATCATCTCTACGGAGATTGTTTACCATCTAATTCGCCCTTCAATGCCCGTAATTTTCCATACACCTAGCCATGCAATAGTGAAATGGTGCTCCGTCGTACGTGCCCGTGGGTAGTGTGGCGTTGGTGCAAAAGTCGATACATAAATTCCTCGCAACTGATTTTGATATACCAGTTACCTCTATGGAAGGATAGGTGTTCTCATTTTGTTCATACGCTGCGGACGCAGACTGGGTCAGCTGGCTCTTCAACGCCTCAGAACGTTGGCCTCTCCCAGATTTCGATTCTGACGCAACTGCTGTACCTGCTTCCGTTTCGCTCGCACGGTGCAGCAGTTCACTGATATCCAGTGTCTTGGTCGGATCGGCCGAGAATGAATTTGGCAAGGGTCGGATGTTATCAAAATCCAACTGTTCTTGAGCAGCGATAGAACGGGCAATCGCGACTTGATAGGCGGTCGGATCGTTGCTGCCTGGGCTCGCCACCGCCTTCCACGCAGCGTCAACATTGGGGAAGACTTCTCGAACATAGCCAGCAGGGTCGGCCCGCCTCGTGCCTAGTGTCTTGAGAGCCGCCGCAGCGGTAACCCGATAGCGCGTCTGCTCCTCTTCGGAGCTGCCAGGCCCAGGTTCCGCATCGCGCAGCGCTGCGTGGATAGCCTGGTTGGACATGGTTCGCATGCCGAAGGCTTGACGGCCTACATCCATCTTCAAGCTGAAGTCGTGATACTGCTTGCCGCCCTCCTCGGCGCCATAAACGCCGGCAAAGTCAGCCGGACCAGGCATGTTGCCGGAATAGCTGCCGGTCTTGGCGATTGCGTCCGAGGCGTTCAGCGAAGCGAGGGCGATGTTGGTGCGCGCGTCGATCAGTTGCGCCGCATTCGCGGCGTGTGCCTTGTCGATCAGCCGCTGAATGTCATCCGGCGATAGGTCGGCGAGATTGTCGGTTGCCGGCTTGGGCGCTATCCGATCAGGCGCCGGAGCACTGTCCCCAAATGCTCGCGCCACCATTTCATCCGGCGATTGCTCTCCAACACGGTCGCCGTTCTCTGCCACCGCACTCGGGCTGCCCGAAGCACGGATCCAGCTGACCGACCGAAGGCCGGAGGCATCGCCGGCGGACGCCGCCATCCCCAGCCCGAACATCGCCAGCGCCCGCTGCGGATCCTTGGCAATCAGCGCCTCGAACCGCGTCTTGGCCGCGGTGCCGAACCAGTCCTTCGCCTTCTGTTGTCTGATCCCGGGATCGACCCCCAACTTGTCGATCAGGTCGAGCCCTTGCTGCCGGGCCGCTTCGAAACTGACCTGATCGTCGGGATCGGCATTGCCGATGGCGATGGCGCTGGTCTTCAGCACCGTGTCGACCTCGGCCTGCTCATAATCCCTACGCCGCTGAAGCTGCCGCTGCGCCATGCGCAGCGAGCCGGTTTGACGCAGCGCTTCTTTCTGCCTGGCGAAGTTCGCGCGCTGGCTCTCGGGCATGCCGGGCAAGGCGGCGGCAAACAGCTTGTCGAACAGCCCGGTCTTCACCACCCGGCCGTCATACGGATTGACCTGGCCATACATCGCGTCATGCAGGCCGGCGCCGTCGGCTGGCGCGTTGGCCGTCGCCTCGTCTTCCGCCTGCGCGATCTGGCCATTGAACTTGCGGCGCGCGATCTCGGCGTCGAACGCCTCCTGCTGGGCCATCATCTGCTGGTAGCGCTCGGCGACGGCAGAGAGGTGATCGCCCAAACCCTGCATGGCGCCGCCGATCGGCGAGCCCTGCGGGTACTGCACCGCATTGCCGGTATCGAGCCGGCGCTGGCCGACGGAAAGGGGAATGACGTGGACCATTTGATCTTTCCTGCCCAACTGGTTTTGAGAGGCGCGCACACAGCGACGGGCCGCCGGGATGGCAGCCGGTTCGGCAGTGCGGATGGTGGGTTTCGGTGGGTGTGGCGGGGTATGCGGATTTTCAGACGACTGCCGCCGCTTAAAGACCGGTGCTACAACGGCAATTGTTGAGACGCCGGCGGCGAAGCGGCTAATCTCCCCCCTCGTGGGGGAGATGTCCGGCAGGACAGAGGGGGGCGCCGTAGAGTGCGAACCTCAACACCCACCGAACACCCGGCAATGCCTGTTACGCCAAGATATTGTGACAGCCGCCGGACGCGTCCGACCCATGGCAATGCCGGCGGGACAGCGCCCCCCTCTGTCCTGCCGGACATCTCCCCCACGAGGGGGGAGATTGGCAGCTTCAGCGCCTCGTCTCTCCTCCGCCCGCGCCGCCCTTTCCAGGGCCGCGAGCCTCGCGCCTGGCCCTACCGAAACGCCCCCAGCGGATCGCTCTGCCCTGTCGGCCTTCTTGCCGCCTTGAACTCCGCCGGGTCGACCACCGCTTCGCGCAGCATCATCACGCCATAGCGGGTCGCCGCCATCAGGTCGTCGCGCAACTTCACAACTTGACCATCCTTGCGATGGAACAAGCGAAACTCCTCGAACCAGGGCAAAAGCGTCGAGAACACCTTGAAGCGGCCGCTCTGCATGCGGTCGAGCATCTCCATCAGGCCGGCCTCGACCGAGACCGAGCCATCTGGAAAACGGGCATGGCCGGGCAGCATATTCAGCCCATGCGCGGCATATTGCCTGGCGAGTGCTGTGCCCGCCCCTTCCAGTGTTTCGCGGCGGCCGTCGCGCGGCCATGCCCAGGGCAGCCATTCGCCCCAGGGTTTGAGCGTCAGCACCTGCATCGCCGGCGTCTGTTGCGAGGCGCGCGCCGCCTTGGTGACATAGACGACGTCGGCCTCCGTATCCCAGGCAAGCTCGACGGCGGCCGAAGGATGATCCCAGCCGAAATCGAGCGCGCCTAGGCGCGGCCAATAGCGCGGCAGGCGAAACGGCTCGCAGGCGATCAGCGCCTCGGCCACCGGAAAGATGCGGCCGGAACCCAGCACCGGAATGCCCCGGGCACGGGCCTCGCGCTCATGCTCGGGATAGGCGGCGACGATCGCCGCGCGTTCCCCGGGCGAATAATGCGCGGCATCGTCGATGGTCATGAAGGTAACGTGGCGGGACATGCAAGCATGCTCCAATAGAGCTTCAGCCATTGATACAACGGCTCGTCAATGCGAAGCTGACACAAGACTTGGGGGAAGGCATGATCCGGATTGCAATCGTTGTCGCCATTGCCACCAGTGCATCGGCATGCACCAGCCAAGCGAATGTTCCCTATTCCAGCAAGGAAACTACTTGCAAAAACTACCCCTCATATATCGCTTTCAGCGGCGGAGGAAAGTGGATAAAGAGCAACGTTAATGCTTGCATCCCGGACACACCAAATAAGTCCTGTGTGCAATACCATGATCGCGGCACCCGACAAACGTTGGTTAGGTGTATGCCACTCACGCGCAAATCGCCGACTGCCGAAGGCCGCGCCAGGCAGCTTGCGGGAAGCAAATACCCCTGATTCATCTTCCGTTGGGTTTCCCCATCCCCTCCACCTCCCCCGCCGACAGGAACAACAACACGACATCGCTCATCCCCAGCAGCGGCGTGAAGGTGACGATGGTGATGCCGCCGGTGGCGTTGGTGCGGGTCAGGCCCTCGGAATAGATGTCGAGCGGCGGCTCCTCGTCGAACCAGACGCCGTGCAGCGTCTCGCCCTGCCATTTCTCGCGGCCCTTTTCGAAGCTCTTGAACGACAGCACGCTCTCGCCGGCCTGTCGGTCGCCGCCGCCGCCATGGCGCACAACGACGCTGTCGAGCGCACCGGGCGCGCCGCGTCCCATGATGGTGTCGGCAATGGCATCGGCCGGGATCATGCCGGTGCCCCATGCCGCCTGCTGCTGCGGCGGGCCGACCAGCACGCGCTGCGGGTTGTCGCGCGTGCCCTCGCCGGTGACGCCGGCGGCCCACAGCCGCACCGGCGTGTCGAAAACCTTGCCTTGCCACCACTGGGGATAACGGCCGGTCAGGTGCATCGCCCATTCGGCGCCGCCTGCGCGGGTCTTGCCGAGCTGGTTGCCGGCCATGAACAGCCGCTCGCGGTTGACCGCTCCGGCCGCGTGAAACTCGGCCTGGCGCTGATAGGGTTTGTACGCCGCCAACTGGTTGCTGCGCCTTCGGCGGTCAAGTTCCGCCAGCAGCGCCAGATATTCCGCGCTCGCCGGCATCAGCGGGGCCGGGATCGGAGGGTTCGTCGAGGAACGGCCGGAGGATGGCTTCGAGGGCGCGGATGCGGCTGCGGATTTCCTCATCGCTCAGCGTGTCCAGTTGGTTGATGGCGACATCGATGTCCTTGGGCAGCACCGAAAGCACGATCTTCAGATACTGGTCGGGCTTGTCGGCCCGCACCTCGGCCAGGACGCCGGCGCCGTGCGCCCGGAAATCGGCCCGCACGGCGGCGAGAAAATCGTCGCCCAGCGTCTTCTTCGTCCGCTTCGGGCGGGGCGCCTTCGCGGCTGCCGGGCCGGCGGCGGCTTTGCGCCTCGCCGGCCTTGCCTTGCGGCGCTTCGGCACGGCGTCGGTTTCGTCAGCCATCGGCCTACCCCAAGGCATCGCCGGCCGCCGCCTTGGGCGGCTCGGATCTGCTTCGCGCCTTCTTCGAGCGAACGGTCTTCTTCCCGGCCCGCTTGCCACGCTTCGGCCTTGCGGCAGGTTTTGCCGCCCCGGCCCGCGCCTTGAGCTTCGCCATGGCGAGGCCGACAGCGCGGCTGTCGATGCCGGCCCGCGGAAAACAAAACCCACCGCTGGCGTCCCGCACCATCCCGATCAGCACGCCGGGCGCCACCGCCTCGACACGGCCGAGCCGCGCCTGCGGCGCCGCGCCGTCGAATTCGCCGATGGCGCTGACGACCTCAAGGCCGTCATCGCCGGTGATGATGGTGGCATAGCGGGGCATGGGGTTTCTCGCATCTCGCGGAGGTAGCGCTCTACGGCGCCCCCCTCTCTCCTGCCGGACATCTCCCCCACGAGGGGGGAGATTAAGCACTCGCCGGCTTTCGCCAATTTCCAACGTCTGATGGAGTGGCGGAGCGCCAAAGCTGCCGATCTCCCTCCATGTGGGGGAGATGTCCGGCAGGACAGAGGGGGGCGCTGTCCCGCCAGCATTCAGATTTGCAATCGCAGCGGCGTTCCTGGCATGGCGCCAAAAAACAAAACCCGCCTCGGCGGCGGGTCGTTGGCGCAAATCAGCACCATGGACAAATATGTAGCATGACTGCCCTCACCCGGTCAACGAGCTTCTAGGAAAAAATTCATATTTAACTGGAAGGGGCATGACCGCGGCCTGACATTCATCAGGCTTTTCAACAGCCGGCTCCTGTGAAATCATCAGCGGCAGCTCATGGAATGATTCCCGTCGCACGGCCTTTTAGGAGAGGACGATGGACAGACCAGCCATGGCATCCGTCTTCAGGATGCGGCACGCTCCGGCCACGGTTTCCGGCGTGCGCAGCACTGGCCAGGGCCAGGCGGATCCGATCATCCGGGTGCATTCGCTTGGCGAAGCGATCCGCTTCGTCGCCCACGCTTACCCCAACTACGACATCAGCACCGTCGCCATAGACTGCGGCGACCCCTCGATCCCGCGCCTCGGCAGCCTCGAGGTCAAGGCGGTGTGGCGCGAATATGGCGAGCGCCTGACGCAGGAATAGACGCGTCCGGCCGACCGGCGTCCTGGGATCGGAAACGCCGCTGACGCGTTTCCACTGCGATCAATGGAGGGAGCAATCCATGAACGTCGCCAACCTGCAACTCGAAGGCCTGCTGATGGCCGTCGCCTCTATCAACCACGTCCTGGTCAAGAAGGGGGTGCTGACATCGGAGGAGATCGACATCGCGCTGCGCAAGGCCGAAGCCTCGGAAACCGGCGAGGAACGGTCCGGAGGCATGTCGGCGTCGAGCCGCGACGCCGTCAACTTCCCGATCCGGCTGCTGGAACTCGCCAACCAGTGCCAGCCGGAGGCGGACATGCCGTCCTTCTCGAAGCTGGCCCGCATGGTCGGCCAGATGAAGGAGCCCTACAACGACCAGATGTAAGGTCCTCTTCGCGCCTTGCCGGGCGGGCTGCTAAGCCCTGCCCCGGGCGGGCTACTTAAGCCCTGCCCGGCCATCCCAGGTTCAGCGCCAGAATCCTCCCCGGTCCATGGACCGCCGCGACGAGCAGGCCGGCCAGGAATGAAAAATGGTCGACGAAGAAGCCGAATTCGGCCTGGTTGCCTGACCAGTGGCTGGGTCCGTGGAAGGCAAAGGCCAGGAACAGCACATAGGCGGCGGCGACCAGGGCGGCCTGCGTGAAGAAGGCGCCGCTCAGCAAACACAGCACCAGCGCAACCTCCAGGATCGCCGCGCACCAGGCGAGGAAGAGCGGGAACGGGAAACCGGCGGCCGCGATATAGCCCGCCGTGGCCTCCATGCCCATGAACTTGAAGGTCACCGCCATCAGGAAGACGGCGGCGAAGATCAGCCGGGCAACGAGGAGGGCCGCGGTCTGCCACGGCGATTGTGCGATTTGCGACGACATGGTTGTTCTCCAGCTTCATCAGCCCCAAGGACGCGCCGCCACGCGCGGATCCGACATGGGCCAGCGATTTTTCATGAGTCGGCGATTTTTTTCTCTCCGATTTCGGAGCACGCGCAGGGCGCCGATCGTCAGCCCCCACAACATGCGCCGGGCATTCATGAACAATTAACGATCCTGAAACTTGTCCGTAACCGGCAACGTGATATTGTTAGCTGGGGCTAATGCACGGCGTGTCCTGTGCAGTGATTTTGGGGTGGGTCGAGTTTTGGGCGCAAGCGTCAGGTTGGGAATGAAGTCCTATCTGGTCCGGTCACCGGTGTTGGAGTGCGATGGCTGCGGCGGCACAGGACAGGTTTTCCAGTGCCCGCGCTGGACGAGTTCAAACGGCCTTTGCTGTCCCGCCGGCACGCATTACCGCGGCTGCCCCGGCGCCAGCGCGCCCTGCGCCGAATGCGGCGCGACTGACGGCCCCGGCGCCGACCCGGCCTTTCCATCGGCCTGAACCGGGGCCGGCGGCAAGCGCCCGGCGGTCGCCGCCATCCGCCATGGAACCAGCATGACCGATCCGTGTTATGTCTGACCGCGACATCTAGACGTCCGCGCAACCATGCGGCTTACAGAAAGTGAGGCCAGCCATGCCCGACGACAAATCGAAGACGAAGCAGGACCGCAAGCTGGTCTCGAGCGAGGAGACCTATGAGGTCGCCGCCTTCGCGCGCAAATACGGCATTCCGCAGAGCGAGGCGCAGACCATCATCAAGCGCTATGGCCCCTCGCGCAAGAAGCTCGACAACCACATGGCCGCGCGCGGATAGAAGAACGCGGCCCGCAAGGCGGCAACCATTTCACCTGGATGGCGTTGAAGATTGCTGCGGGCCGCGTCAACCGGGCCTGGCGGTACGGTGAACAGGATGTCTTTTTCCCGGTTTCTCATCCTGGCCAACGAAATGGCAGACGAGCATCTGTCCCGCCCGGCCCGTGGCATGCCAAACTGACGAAGCATCGGCTGCACAGCCGTATGGCTGACAGCCAGGGTGGCGAAAACGGAGGGCCGCAACCATGTCCGAGACAACACGCAGGACCGGTAGCTGCCTGTGCGGCGGCGTGCATTTCGTCGTCACCGGCCAGCCGTCGCGGGTTGGCCTTTGCCACTGCAAGGACTGCCGCAAGGCGAGCGGTTCGGTCTATTCCGCCTTTGCCATCTGGCCGCGCGATGCCTTCGAGACATCGGGCGAAGTGGCAAGCTACGGCACACGCAGCTTTTGCCCGACCTGCGGCAGCCGCGTCGCCTGGGTCGACGACAACGAGGCCGAGGTGATGCTCGGCAGTCTCGACGTCGCGCCGACGGACCTTGAACCGCAATATGAATTGTGGACCGGCCGGCGCGAAACCTGGCTGCATGCCTTGCCCGACGCCGAGCAGTTCGAGCATGACCGGCCGCTGGCAGAGGGCGCGGATCTGCCAGCGCCGAGAGCCTTGTCGGACGCCGTCGCGAGCGATTGAGCGCAAGCTTGAAAATTGATCGTCCGGACCTGGAACCCTGCCCTGTCGGCCACGTTATCCGGCGCTTCCTCTGTGCATGTCGGCTCGCCCCCGGTTTTGACCGCCATGCGATTCATGGAGACGACCGTTGAACGACAAGATGTTTCCCCGACCGATCCGCCTGAAATTCGCGCCCGAACGGGAGCGCGTGGTGCGCAGCGCCTGGGAAGGTCTGGAATGCCTTGGTGACTGGCCGGCCGGCCGGGGCCGGCGGTACCGGGCGGCACTGCGCAGCTGCCGCGATGCCCTGGATGGCTGGACGCCGCCGGAAAAGGCGATGCGGGCGATGATCGACGCCGCGCGTGAAGCGCGCATCCTCCAATAGCGGGAAAACCAATGGCCGATTTGATGCTGTCGACACCGCTGCGCGTCAAGCCGCATGGATCGGACACGATCCGTGAGGTGGCCACGCTCCAGGACGCCAGTGAAATCCTCATCGACTGGCCGCATGCCAAGCGCGGCCCTTTCTACCAGGCCGCGCGCGAGAAGATCGAGGCGGCGCTAACCAACAATGAAGGCGCGGCGCAGGCGCAGGAGGCCTTTACCGCGCTGTGCGATCACGCCGGCCTTCTGGTCCGATAGGCCAAGGCAATGCCCAAACAAAAAGCAGGCGAACTCGCCTGCTTTTTTTGGACCCATTTTCGATCATTGGGTGGGCAGATCGCCGTTGACGATCGGGTGGGAACTCTCGAAGCCGAAGCTCTTCGGCGCCATCAGCATCAGGACGATCACAACAGCAATAGAGGCAAGCAACGTAGCGGTGGCGGCAATATCTCTCACGATCCCATCCTTCCCAGGTCCGTCTTGTCATAGAAACGTTTCCTGGTCAGCGAGGTTCCTCTGCAGGCACTGCAATGTCGTCTAACCAGCTCTACTGCTTCGGCGGCTGGGGCGGCACTTCGCCAGGCTTGATTACCGGTGTGTTGCCTTCATCGGGCGCCGGCGCGGCCATGCCTTGGTCGCCGGTAGCCGGCGGCTTCAACACGCCGCCGCAATCACTGAGCTTTTCGCTCAGGTCGCCGCTGCCGGACTGCTGCTTGCCGCCTTGATCCGTCTGCACCCGGCATTTGTCGCCCTGCTGGTTCGGTATCTGCTGAGCCGTCTGTGCCGCAGCCGGCATCGCCACGGCCAGCATCGTGGCGCATGATGCTATGGCGAGAGCTTTCATCTCGGCCTCCTTCGTTGAACAGCCGCCCGCGGCGGCCTTCCCTTCACTGGGACAACGCCCGTCGGCCCGAAAGGTTGGCCCAATGGGTTGGCGAAAGGCCTGTTCGCGGGGCCTGCCTCTGGGGCCGGAGCGGCTGTCTGTCGCCCTCACTCCAAGGCCGGCCCTGGGTTCGAGGCGGTGCAGCAGCCCTGCCACGATCAGCACGATCAGCATGGCGAACCCGGCCAGAGGCCAAGGCCGCGGGCGACGCCGATCGCGCCGGCGAGCCACCTTCGCGGCGCAAAGAGCCGGCCCTTGCACAAAAGGCGCTGCAACCAACTCCATTCTCCAGCCGTTGCCTGTGCCGGAGGCCAGCCATGTTCGAGCATTTCCAGCCTATCGACGTCGACATCGGGGACGTCAGCATCTTCGTGCGTCGCTCCGGTGGCGGACCGGCGGTGCTTTTGCTGCACGGCTTTCCGCAGACCCATCTGATGTGGCGCGACGTTGCGCCGGCGCTCGCCGAACGTTTCACCGTCATCTGCGCCGACCTGCGCGGCTATGGCCGCAGCGCCTGCCCGGCATCGAGCGCCGATCACGCGCCCTATGCCAAGCGGGCCATGGCATCCGACATGGTGGCGATGATGGCGGAACTCGGCTTTACCAGCTTCATGGTCGCCGGCCATGATCGCGGCGGGCGTGTCGCCTACCGCCTGGCGCTCGACCATCCCGGCCCTATCAAAAAACTCGCCGTGCTCGACATCGTGCCCACGGCCGATGCCTGGGACCGGGCCGATGCCCGGCTGGCGCTCGGCTACTGGCCGTGGTCCCTGCTGGCGCAGCCCGCGCCCTTGCCGGAAAAGATCCTGGCGGGCGCCCCAGACGCCATCGTCGACAATGCGCTGGGCGGCTGGGGTTCATCGCCCGATGTCTTTCCAGCCGGCATCCGCCGGGCCTATGTCGATGCCTTGCGCGACCCCGCCCACATCCACGCGATCTGCGAGGAGTACCGGGCGGCGGCAACGCTCGACCGCGAACACGACCGGGCGGACAAAGCCGCCGGCCGGCGCATCGCCTGCCCGGTGCTGGCACTGTGGAGCGGGCAAGGCGCGCTGGCCCAATGGTATGCCGGCGAAGGCGGACCGCTGGCGTTATGGCGGAACTGGGCTGATGACGTGCGTGGCCGCGCGATGTCAGGCGGGCATTTCTTCCCCGAAGAAATGCCCGGGCAAACGGCTGGCGCGCTGATCGATTTCTTCGGCGAGGTCAAGGCCGGTGCCGGTTAGCCACCGCCCCGGTTAGCCACTGCCAGTCACCTCGGATCAGCCGACTGATTGCTCCGCTGTATCGTCGCCGTCGGGTTCACCAGGCCGGAAAGGATCGGATCTTCGCGGACACTCCTCGAAACGATGGTCGCGGCCGCCGCAGAAGGAACAGCACATCGCCTCACGGCCCTCGTTTCCGGGCCACCATTGCGGTGTTTCGTAGGGTTTCCTGCCGTCCATGCCCAGCAATGCGCGACGCCCGATTTGGTTGCGCGGAACCCAACAGACACGAAAGCGGTTGTGTGCGACAATGCAAGCGGCCATTCCAGCGCCAATCCGGACCGGCCGCATGTGCAATTCAGTCAAACCAAAGAGAACCCTCATGTCCGCTCGCGTTCTGACCCTGTTGATGGCCATCGGCGCCGTGCTCGCGACGACCGGCCTGGCCGATGCCCGTCCCGACAGCCGCTCCATGAGTTGCGGCGAGATTCGCGCCATGATCCAGAGCCATCGCGCCGTGGTGCTGACCACCGGCCGCAACACCTATGACCGCTATGTCAGGCAGTTCGGCAACGAGTGCGACTGGCCTGACGTCCCGATGTCGGCCTATATCCCGTCCCGCGACGGTACCTGCCCGGTCTATCGCTGCCAGGACCCGGGCGTTGATTTCCCGAATTGACGGCCGGTGGTCCGAATTGACGGCAAGCCGCAAGGACGCCATAACGTCCCGCCTTTCCCGCTTCGTCTAATGGTAGGACAGCGCCCTTTGAAGGCGTGAATCGTGGTTCGAGCCCATGAGCGGGAACCAAACAAAACCAATGACTTAGATGCAATTTTTGACGTATCGTCGAATATGCATCGATCCCCCGAAGGCCGCCACAGATGGCCTTTTGGGAACTTCCTCGACACGACGACGTTGCGCCTTTTTCCAACGAAGGAGGTTGTCATGGACTGGAATCGCGTCGAGGGAAACTGGAAGCAAGTGAAGGGCAAGGTCAAAGAACAGTGGGGAAAACTCACCGACGATGATCTCGATCGCATCGCCGGCAAACGCGATCAGCTCGAAGGCAAGATCCAGGAGCGCTACGGCATCGAAAAGGATCGCGCCCGTCGGGATATCGATGACTGGTATAGCAGGCAGGGCTGGTAGGAAAGGCACCGTGAATCCAGCCTTCGTCTTCGGCATGCACAGGACTCGCGCAACCTTCCCCGGCCTCCGAAAGCGATGGCCCGCGCCACCCAACTCTGACGCGGGCCGACCAAAGGCCTTGGAGGGACGTTGGTCAGCAGTCGACCCCGGCTGCCGATGATTCAATCAGCGTGCGCTAAAATAGTTCCAACTTTCGAAACTCCATACTCATGCAACAAAGCCTGGCAAACCACGTCGTCACCATCTGGAGACTAAGCCGCGGCCAGCCGGCCGACCAACGCGATTTGCGTCAGCTCTTCTAGCTCGAAAAGCCAGGCCGAGCCGTTGGCCAGCGTTATTGAATTTCCGTGCCTTAAATGGAAGGCCCGCCGCGTGGCCCCCCGCGACGGGCCCTGGGCGTGGCTACATCCTAAAGAATCGACCACGATATGATTAACGCCCGCCTCCAAAGAATGTTCCAGGCATGAAAAAGCCCGCCGGGCGAAACCGGCGGGAAGAGACAGAAGTGCTAGGGATCTACCCAGCATAGGGTCAACGGGTGGCGGCAGGGTTGGTTGCGGACGGGGAAAGACGCGGCCAATGTCGCGCAAGGACACCTCCTTTCGGATGACTTCGTTCTTATTGGAAGGCGGGGCATAGTCGGCCCAGCCCGGCAGGACCCCGTGGCCCCCCACAGGTACCGGCCGGCTAGGCTCGGCGCTCCCCTCCAAACTCCGGCGCCGAGCCGCCGCATTCCCGGCCCCCCGATCATACGAACCGCGAAGCGTAAAACTGTAGCCCGCCAGCGGAGCACTCGGCCAAGACCGCCAGTCAGTCTTTGCTACTGTTCCTCCGCCGATCGATCGCGCCATAATCAGGGATGCAGGTGAAGAACACCGGCCGCTGACCCCTGCCTGCACGCTTGCACAGATCGCACCGGAACACTTTCACCAAGTCGTTATGCATGGCGCCGTGGTCGAGCCCCAGGCGGGCGCCCAGCGCTTGCAAGTCGATCTGGAGGGAATGATTGCACATCGGATGCCCGCAGGTGACGTAGAACGTCTCGCGGTTGCGAATGGCATCGGCAATGGTTTTGGACATGGTGCGGCCTCAGATTGCAGAAATCGCCGCGCGAGGAATATATTCCTATCGATTGACTTGGCAAGGGCGGAGCCGGTGGCCATCAACAACGTTCTGACGCATGCTCAAGAAAATCTCTTTGCCGCGGCCTTCATGTCGCCGCCTCCTCGGCTGACGCAAACATTCCTCCGTGGATCAACCGCCACGCAAGCCTCCGGCTCATGGGCCAATCAGGGAACAACTTCCATCCCGCGCGAGTTGTTGAGCCGGGAGGACGCGGATCATGATAAGGTGGCCATTGTCATGCAACACATCGATGACACCAAAAAGCTGGTTGACCGCTTGGATGAAACGGAGCGTCGCATCAAGGAAACTCAGGAAGTCATCGAGGGGAACCGTCGGCTTATAGAGCGGTCCCGTGAAATTCTTTCCAATGTAGCGAGCGCTGCAGCGCTTCGCGGCTTAGGCTAGTATCTGGACCTGAGAGTGTGTCCGCGCTGAGGCGGGGATAATCCAGCAAACGGCATTTGTGCTGAGCATCGTAAGCCGCCGGGAGGAACTCCAGCTTGGCCCGGCTGCCGGTAGTCCTTAAAACCCCCGTGACGACATGCGATCGGGGATGTGGTTCGAGTCGATGAACGGGAACCAGGCAGAAAACCGCAAGCGAACTCTCTGAACGGAATCAGGCCGGATCGCTTCAGATCCGCTACCGATCGGCCAATCGGGATACAGGTAGGATATCGGCCGGTGCCCTGCCTGCTAGGACCGCTCGCACCGGAAAATCCAAGTCATCGTGCCTCCGTAGTCCAGCCCCAGGCGGGCGCCTGGGGCCTTGGATGAACAATACAGAATGGCAGGAGGACGGCGACTTCCGCCCTGGACCCCGTCGCGATTGACGGCCAGTTAACGTTACGTTAACTTTAATTTAGATTACACTAAAATAGGTGGCTCTAATGAAAATGGCTCTCGTTTGCCTGGCGCTTGTCCTCGCCGGTTCAAGTGTCGCTGCGGCGCACGAAAAGAAGGCAAAAGTCACTGCTGCGAACACATGCGCTGGTCTATCGATCAAGGCGGCAGTGGCGGCAAAATTGGACTGCACCGCAACCGGAACAGCAACGTCGACCCAGACCGACGCAGCGAATACCAAGCCGCGCCTCGGGTACCAGAACGCTTGGACGATATCCTCGTTTGGCCTTTGATGTTCCGGCGTTTGGTCTACCCAAAGGCGCGGACCGGGCCGGGCCTTTAAGCGCGGTCGCATCCCTGGCCAAGCAGTTTCGATTACAGCCGTCGAATACCTTTGGAAGAAGCGCAGCCGAATGCCCACGGGGCGGTGCTCGATCCCCGGCATGAAACCTTGCGGCCCGTTGCACGTTGTCGGCCAACAGGAGAGTTTCATGGACCCGGCAACCGCGGCGGTAATGATCATGCTTTCATGCAACGCATCGCTCTGCCGGCCCATGGAGTCGCAGCCCGTCGCCTATTCCTCGCTCGAGGAATGCCAAGCGGCCCTTGCAGTCAGATTGGCACCGTGGCCGGGCGGCGAAATGGTCGGCCGATGCAAGCAGGTCGACCGGACGGCGACCGGCTCGATTCCCCCGGAAGGCTATGCCACGGTTCAAGTCACGCGTGGGATGGGCCGCGATGCGGTCACCACCAACTACTTCGTTCCGCGAGCCAACTAGAAGCCTGGAAGCCGTCGGACCGCCCGTTGGCCGCCAGGCGGACATCGGGCAGGTCACTCGGTTTGCCCCGGCCCTCCTGAAACCATTTCACGGACCCCGCGTTGACGACCGGGCACCGCCAGCCACAGGAGACATTCCATGACCGTCAATTGCCGCATATCCATCGACAACCGGCCGGACGCCACCAACGCCACCTTCCAGGCCGTGCCGCGCATTGGAGAGAGTGTTTCCCTGTCGGTCGACGGAAGCCCGCAGGATTTGCGGGTTTCGCGTGTCGTGCATGTGCCCAACGGCGGCCTGGAAGGCGCCGCGATCATCGTCGAGGTGACGACCAACATCCTCTAGGCCTTGTTTTGCCGGGAGATGCCGGGCCGAGCCTCACGCGACAGTGATCGGCTGATATGAAACCTCGCGCGGCCACGCGCGTTCCATGCGCAACATGGTCGAGGTTCCAATGCAAACCGCGTGGTTCTCCAAGCCCGTCGTGGTTTCGGTCGGCGTCACCGGAGCCACCCGCAACCTGTCCAACACACAACAGGCCATCGAACTCCTCACGACACATTGGCGCGATGCCGGCAGCCTGAAACATCAGTCGGCGCTACGCGCCTGCCGTCGCGCCACGAGTGGCGACGTTTCCCCGGATATCGCGAGGGAGGCCTTTGTCGAGGCCGCGCGCGAGGCGCACGTCCTGGTCGAATAGGCTCCAGGCCCCGCAACCCGGCCTGATTTCGCGTCCTGCCGCCGCTCACGACTTGTTACCACCGTTCACAATTCCGTGATTGATGGAACCTCCTGAAACCACAGGCGTTTTTCTTCCGGCGTTTGTTCAGGCAACATCAGGAGGCGTTTATGCGCATCATGAACCTCGTCACCCTCGCCCTTATCATCCTTGGTGGTCTCAACTGGCTGGCCATGGGCGTAACGGGCTATGACGTGATCGGCACGGCCCTTGGAGGAGCCACCTTGGCCCGCCTCGCCTATACGGTCATCGGTCTTGCCGCCATATGGCAGCTCATGCCGGGCTTCCAGAGCTTCACGGTTGGCGAAGTCGATGCCGAAAGGCATATCCATCATCATCCGTGACCGGTAAAACGGGCGGCGGGGTCCCCCGCCGCCCCACCATGACCGCTATTTCTACGCGCACCTGCCCGGCGGCAACCAAGCTTCCTCGTTCAGGATCGAACGGACAACCTATTGAAATCTCGAATCTAAATACCCAAACCCGCCGCATCGGCGATGGGCTCGGTACCGGCTTGCGCCACGATGATGGAGGCCAGGGGCGCGCTCAATCGCCATTTCAAATGGCCGGGCGACCGTTCCAGAACGGCTGAGCCACCCAGCGACTGCGGCGCCACACGCTGCAGCACGACGGTGCCGAACCCCTTGCGCGTGGTCTCGTCGCGCCGGTCGCCTGGACGAGGCTTCGATGTCTCCTCCCAGGTCAACTGGAATTCACGCTCGCCCAAGGCGCTAGAGCCTATCGTCCAGGTGATCTCGACCCGGCCGGCATCACTGGACAGGGCGCCATATTTGGACGAGTTCGTGCCGAGCTCGTGGAAAGCCATGCCGAGGTTCTGCACCGCGTTCGACTGCAGCGTCAGGACCGGCCCGGAAAGCAGGATCTGCTCCTCGCGGCCGAAGGGCTTCAGATGCTCCTGGATCAAGTCAAAGAGGCTCGCTCCCGCCCACTCGGAGGTGACGAGCAGATCATGCGAGCGCGACAGCGCCATGATGCGGGCGCGTATCAGTTCCTCGAACTCTTGCGGGTCGCTCGAGCGCTTGCTCGTCTCCCTGACCATCGACAGGATGACCGCGAACTGGTTCTTGACGCGATGGTTGACCTCGCGCATCAACAGCCTGATGCGGCGCTCGCTCTCCTTGGCGGCGGAGATGTCGCGGGCGATCTGCGAAGCGCCGATGATCTCGCCTACGCCGTTCCTGACTGGCGAAACCGTCAGCGAAACGGCAATGAGCGAGCCATCCTTGCGCCTTCTGGTCGTCTCATAGCTCGCCACGCGATCGCCGCTGCGAACCCGGCTGATGATCTCCGTCTCTTCGCCCTTGAGGTGGTCGGGTATCAGCATGAGGATGGACTGCCCCACCGCTTCCTCGGGGCTGTAGCCGAACATGCGTTCAGCAGCGAGGTTCCAGCTTGTGATGACGCTGGTCAGATCCTTGCTGATGATCGCATCGAAAGAGGAATCGACAATCGCCGCCAGCCGCGCATCGGCGCTCGCGCCCAATCGTCCCTTGTCTTCAACATCACTCATCGCCGCCAGGAATTCCGTCATGGCCACCTAACTAGCCCGCAAACCAATCGAGGCAATCGCCCCCCTGACGGAATTAAGGAATCCGCAGCTCCCGGCTTACTCAGCTGTCCCGCCGTTTGGCCTTCTGCCATCGACCTCGGGCGCCAGCACGCCGAATTCCTGCGATTTGGTCCCTTGCCCGGCGGCGAGGAAGCCATCGGAGGCCAGACCCCGGCGCAACAGCTCCCTCACCGCGGCGGAGCGGCTCGGCATGCGCTTTTCGAAGCGCCAGTTTTCCAGGGCCATCAATTCGTCAACGGTGAGCATGATCTGCAGCCGTTCCGGACGTTCCAGGTCAGCCATCTAAGCTTCCTCGCTGGAGCTGAGAATGTGTCGAGTTAGTATCTACCTCGTTCAGCTAATAAATAGGGTTTGCCTCATAATGCGTCAAGTGCCGCCAGTGGGGGAACGGCGCATCTAACCCATGATGAGAATAAGACGTCGGACCCCCACTTGCATCACTATGCTAACTTATTGATTTTATTCAAATATTTTTGAGAATTCGCTTGTCATCCGCGTCCACCTGGCGCATGCTGCGACATGGATAGAAACAAGCCCTCCAAGGGAGGTTTAAATGCGGTACGAATACTCTTCGCGGTTGCTGGACGACGTCAATTCGGCGGTCCAGAGGGCCTTTGAGATGGCAGGCATCGTCAACATCAGCGCGGTGGCGGAACAGATCAGGGTGCGAAACCTGGCCGAGAATGTCGCCCTCGAGGATGTCGAATACCTTGTCCTGCACGCTGCCCAGGTGCTTGGCGCGGCAATCGAATTCGACGCTCTGGGCAACGGCTTGGCTGCGAGTGGGAACGGGCTCGTCGACAATGGCGAGGAGAGTGCGGTCATGCCGTTCAATCTTCCTCGGTCAGCCTCGATGCAATAGTGAAAAGCCTGCGGACCGCCACGGCTCCAAGCGCAGTGGAACAAGTCCGGTCTCTGGAGGTTACTGCATCGCCCGACGGAGGAGAATGTTGTGAAGACCCTGCGCAGTCTGCTTGCCGAACTGTCTTCCAACTGGCTCCGGCGCCGCAAGGTTCAGGCACCGGTCGGTGGAAATCCGGTCAAACCTGTTTCCCGCCTTCCCCACCAGACCGCGAAGATGCGGCCAGCCCACAAGCCCAAGCCGCCCTCCTCCCGCGACGTTGCTTCAAATATGTAAACGACCGCGAAACCCCTACACACTTTTCCGGGAATTGCCCTAGCTCGCAGCGGTGGCCGAGGCCTTTCTTGGGGTGGCCCGCTGACGCCGCATGCGGCGTTTGGCAACGAGCTTCAGGGCGACCGGCGGCTCGTTCGACAGTGCGCCCACCACTGCATCCATCATGCCATGCGCCACGAAATCCGCGTTGATGTCCTGGGCCAGTTTGACGGCTGCGTCCTTGTCCTCATTTCCGGTCTCCGACCAGAACACGATTCCCACCCGCAGCGCTGCCTTCGTACGCTTTAGCCGGCGAACCAGAAACCGGGCGTGCTTGATGGAATCCGGGTTCAGGAAGCCAACCACGACCGTGTCGACCGTGTCGAGTTCGAGGCGCCGAATACCTCCCGGTTCCATGTCTGCAAAGCCTGCCTTCGAGACCGTCGTGCCCTGGACTTCCAGGACCTGGGCCAGCATGGCTGCTGCGGCGTCGTCAAGCTCGCCACGTCCGCCAGCGCAAAGCACCGACATATCCGTGCCGTCGGGCAGATCGGCCTCCTCCTCGCCGGCGGACTCGCCGTCGTCGCTCGCCTCCGCGGCCACGAGCGTGCCATCCTCCTCATCCGCTTCCTCCTGCGCACTTTCGTCGAGGTTTGCCACCAGCGCCTGCGCACTGGCCGCCAACTGCCGCCTTTGCTGATCGCCCATGACACCGCGCGCACGGTCCTGCTCGCCCAGCAGAAGTGCGGGAATAGCCACCTTGTCGTAGAAATCGACCAGGTATTTCTCTTCCAGCATCTCTTCGGCGTGGTCCGTGGCCTCGTCCGGATCACCGGCGAGCAGACGCTGGTAGAGGCGCGCATGGGGTTCGAGCACGGGCTCGTTGCCGAAGAGCACGTCGAGGAACTCGAACTGCGGCACGTGCCTGCCCAGCACCACCAGGCACACGGTGAGCGGTGTTGACAGGACCAGCCCAAGCGGCCCCCAGAGCCACGTCCAGAAGATGGCCGCTACGATGATCGCGAGGGATGACAGCCCGGTTCGCGAACCATAAAGCCAGGGTTCGACGACATTGCCGGTAACCAGTTCCATCACCACGAACAGGGCGGCTGTCCACAGCACGAGCGACCAGCCTGGCGCTACGGCCAGCGCCAGGAACAGCGGCAGCAGCATGCCTATGGCAGGCCCGATGTAAGGAACAAACCGCAGGGCTAGCGCGAGCAATCCCCATAGCAAGGCATTTGGAATGCCGAGGATCCACAACCCGATCGCTATCGGTATCGCGTACAAAATGTTGACGACCAGTTGCATCAGCAGGTACCGGCCAACACGCTTGCCGGCATCCTGAAGCGCCTCGGTGGTGCGGTGAAGGTCGCCATAACCGACAAGCCGGATGAAGCGGTCGCGCAAGTCCTCTCGCTCGAGCAGCATGAAGATGACGACCACGATGATCAGCCCGGCCGATCCGAGCGGGCTGATCAGCGGCCCGACTATGTTCTGCAGGACCTCCAGCGGCCTTTCGCGCGAGACGATCTCGACCGGCACCGGCTCACGCGGCGGCTTTTCCGGGGTGGCGGCCGGCGGCGACGTCTCCTGCCTGTCGATCTCCTGGCCGACACGTTCGACAACCTTGCCCAACCTGGCAATGATCCCTCCGCCGACTCCGGTCTCCTTGAGCGAGCGGATCTTGGTCAGGATGTTGGTCTGGTAGACCGGGATGTTCTGCGCCAGTTCGCTGACCTGCGTGGCGACAATGAAGCTGAACAGGGCAAGGGCGGCGAACGCCCCCAATACACTGACGATGACGGCGGCAATCCGGGGAATACCGGCCCGTTTGAGCGCGGACACAAGAGGGGCGAGCGCGAAAGTCAGCAACAGCGCGATTGCTATCGGCAGGAAAACCTCACGCCCGAAATAGAGCGCCGCCACCGTGGTGACGATGGTGGCCACATTGGGCAATGACGTTCGAGGGTGTGGGGCGGCGGGCGAAAGAATTTCCTCCAACCCATGAGGCGGCGATGCCATCCCGTTTCGACGATTGGCCGCCATTCCATGTCCCTCCTGTCGGCTCCATGATCGGGCATATAGAGCCGGCGTACAACATTAGCCAGAGGTGAAACACACGTCGTTCAAGGCGCAGTTTATCCGGCGTGGCGACCGTGCTGAAAGGGCGCACCGGCCTTCCGACTGGCTGCCTGCCCGGATCGGATCAGCGCACGCCGTGCCGCGCCAGCGCGTGCTCGATCAGCGCGTCGATGACCTCCGCGTAGCCGATGCCGATCGCCGCCAGTGCCTTGGCGTACATCGAGATGTCGGTGAAGCCGGGCAGCGTGTTGACCTCGTTGACCAGCAGCGAGCCGTCGGCGCGCAGGAAGAAGTCGACGCGCGCCATGGCCTCGCAGCCCAGCGCCTTGAAGGCTTGCCCAGCCATGTCCCTCGCTCTGTCGGCGATCGCGGCGGGGACGTCGGCGGGCACTTTGACCACCGCGCCGTCGGCATCGAGATATTTGGCCTCATAGGTGTAGAAGCCATGCTTGCCGGCCGGGATGATCTCGCCCGGCAGCGAAACCGTGAGCGAGCCGCCTGCCCGTTGCAACACCGAGCACTCGATCTCGCGGCCTTCGATGAACTCCTCGATCAGCACCTTGCCGTCGTAGCGGAAAGCCGTTTCGACGGCCGCTTCAAAACCATCCCCGTCGTTCACCTTGCTCACCCCGAAGGACGAGCCCTGGCGTGCCGGCTTGGCGAAGAAAGGCAGCCCAAGCGCCCCAGCGATCTTCTGGAACGAACCGACATCACCTCTATGCACGGTGACCGAGCGGGCGACGGCAAGGCCGGCCTCGCGCATGAGCCGCTTGGCGACGTCCTTGTCCATGGCGGCGGCGGAAGCCAGAATGCCGCAGCCGACATAGGCGACATCGGCGACTTCCGCATAGCCCTGCACCGAGCCGTCCTCGCCGAAGGGACCGTGCAGCACGGGAAAGACGACATCGACAGGCGTAAGGTCAGCCCGTATTCCCTCGTGCGACGCCGGGATCAGCCGGCCCTTGCCGCCGGGCAGCAGGGCGACCTCCACGCCGTCCTCCGACACCGGAGCCCCTGCCCCATCGCCGCCAGCCTCGGACGAGGATTGCAGCAGCCACCTGCCCTCCCGGGAAATGGCGATCGGCACCACCTCGTAGCGCGTCCGGTCGATCGCCTTCAGCACGTTGGCCGCCGACAGCCGCGACACGTCGTGCTCGGCCGAGCGCCCGCCATAGAGGATGGCAACCCTGATCTTTCCGGTCATCGAAATCCCTCAACTGTCGAAAATCAAATGGCGACGGCAATGCCGCGATTGGCGAAGAAACGATCGAAATCGCCTGGCGCCAACACTGCGTTTGCCTGTGTGGCGCTGGTATGGCCGGATGGGTTGTGAAAGCGAAAACCCTCATCCGACGCGGCGGTGACCAGAACCAGGTGTCCGCCCTTCGATGGCGGCTCGCGCTCGGGCCAGCGGATCGAACTGCTGACCGAAGCGATGAAGAAGCGCGACCGGGCGAGGATCGCTGGAATGTCCGCCGTCGCGACATTGGTCATCACCTCGGCCTCGAGGCCGAATTCCTGCTTCACGAAGGCAACGAAAGGCGCGTAGATCAGCCCCTTGATCGAGCCTTCATTGACGACATAGCCGCCATATCCGGTGCACCGTCTTGCCAGTTCGATCGTCGGCACGATCTGGCCACGCGTCGCCAGGATCATCTTGAGACACGCCATGCCGCAGACATTGGCGGCCCAGACCGCGTATTCGTCGCGCGTGGCCGCACCCGATCCCTGCCATAGCGGATCCCGCCGCAACGCGGCCTCGGCGCCATCGGCGAGCACCGCCAGCGTCATGTCGGGCGTCTCCCACTGACTGAAAAACGGCACGGCTTCAGGCAGTGGACTCATGCGGATTCCTCGGGTAGCTAATCAATCTCGTATACGAGAATACGAGATTGATGAAAAGCCGCTCGGACCCCGTCGAATTTGCTCGGGGGCGTCGCGGGGCGCCGTCTAATCAACCTTCGTCCAGCCGAAGACCAGCCAGGCGTATTTCGATTTTTCGTCGGGTTCGGCGGTGTAGGTCATCTGGATGTCGCCGCCCTTGGCGTAGATATCGAGCCTGGGCGCCGTGTCCAGCTCGAGCCATAGCGAACTCTTGCTGAAGGACCAGGTTCCGCACCAGACGCAGGAACCCGATGTCGGGTCGCCGGGCTGATGGAAATTGTAGCGCCCATCCGCCGTGATCTCCAGATAATCGAACGCGCCGTAAAACGCGGTCACCGTCTGCTGGACCTCATTGGCGGCGGCTTCCTGTTCCGGCGTGGGCGCATCCTTCATGTCGCGCGGCGGCCGGGTGGTGGCGCCGCTGAGTTGCCATTTACCGACAAAGTCCTTCTGGGTCGGAAGATATTCCTCCTGAGCCTGCGCCGAAGATATATGAGTAATTGGTAATATGAATGGTGCGACCATGCCCAAAATCGCAAGCAACGGCGCGGCGACCCGGATCGCCTTGGTTGATTTTTGCATGAAAATTGTTTCTCCACGGTGGGCAAGAGATGTTCTGTTCGGGATGTTGTTAAGAAAGGCGGCGCGCATTGCTTCAACGCCGATTCCCGTCCGCCTTTTTCGGTTAGCACCGCAGCCACCGATCTGGCAACGCAAGGCAGCGATGGCCGGTTTGTTTCTACGACTACGAAAGATTCGTAAAGCCGCCGCCGCGGGTGTAGTATGCCTTGTCGTCCGCACCAACCGAGGCAAACGGACGCTTGAAAGTCAACTCAGGTGCTTTCGCCCCGACGAGGGAGGAGAGCGCTATGGCTTTCTCAAAATTCACCAGCATGTTCACGTCCGACGATCTGAACCTTCTCCAGAAGGTGTTCGACCAGCTGTGCCGAGAGCGCCGTCTGGCCCTCAAGGACAAGGATCAGAGAGACCAGCTGGCGCGCGAAGTCATGGAAGCTTTCGAAGGTGGCTTCACCGAGGAAACCGAGTTGTGGCAGTCGCTTTCGAAGCGACGCACCGCCCAAGCGTGAGCGGCGGGACGCGATTGCCTCCAGTCATGCAGCCAATTGCGATGCGATCACGGCCGCGCTTTCAGCCGTGCCGCCGGCTCACTTCGTATTGACCACCGAAGCGGGCCGGTAAGTGTCCATGGTCGCGCCGTTGCGGTCCTCGTCGAAGAGGGAGTCGCTGCCGAAGCTGGCGCGCAGGCCGATGACGACCTTGTTTGCCCTGAGGTCCTGGGTGGACGTTTCGAACTTCCTCCGTTCGAATTCATAGCGTCCGAACACCGCCCAGGGCGTCTCGTCGAACCGGTACATGGCCTGGACGGCCGCACCGACCACGTCCTCGTTGGTGCCGTCGTAGTCGGTTCGGTTGAAGTCGAGTTCCGCATCGAGGCGAAAGTTCTTGCGGACGAAATAACGCGCCACGGCGCGCACGCCCCACTGGTCGCCGTGAAAGTCGCTGATGGTGAGCTGGCCGACACTGGCCTGGCCGTAGAGGGTCAGGTTGCTGAGATAGAGTTGTGCTTCCGGGCCGACAGCATAGTTGTTCACGGTGACGCCGCTTTCGCCGACCGATGTGTAGGCGGCGAAGATGCCGGCGGCAAAACGGTCGGGATCGCGGTAGAAGCCATGGATCGCACCGCGCGTTTCATCCAGCGCGTCGTAGGGGCCCCATATGCGGTCGTAAGTCAGGTCGCCCTGCAAATTCCAGCGCTGTGCAAACGGGATGTTGACGCGCAGGGCACCGCCGCCGGCCCGCGTCGTGTAATCGTCGCCGACGAAGCGCAGTCCGCCGAGATAGAGTTCGCCATAACCGGAAATACGCGGCGCCACCGCCGTCTCGGTGGCAAGCGACTGCAGGATATCCGCCGCGCGAGCCGATGTCGCAACGATCAGCGACGCGAGGCAGATGGAAAAGCGATGCATTTGGAGCCCTCGAATACGAATTTCCGACGCTGCGCCAGCGGCGAAAGATAAGCACTGTTCAGAATTTGTAGGCGATGCCGAGCCGGATATCGTTCGTCTTCAGGTCGATCTCATCGTGCAAGGGGACCCCGCTGGGAACCGCGATGCGTGTCGAGGGGTGGCGGCCGAAATCGGCAAAGCGGTATTCGCCCCGAACCAGCCAATTGTCGGTGACGGCGTATTCGGCACCCGCGCCCAGCGTGTAACCGCTGACGGTGTCCTCGACATCGGCATAGGCGGCTCCGCCTGGAAGGGCGATTGTGGTGTGCTTGTACTTCGCCATCGCCAGGCCGCCGGTGACGAAGGGAAGCCAGCGATCCATCGCATAGCCGGCCCGCAGGCGAACCGATCCGACTGCCTCCAGTTCGAGCACGCCGCCGAAGCCGGGATCGTCTACGCCAGCCGCCCGATAGAGTGTGGTGTCCTTGACGCTGGCAAAGCTGTAGTCGCCCTCGATGCCGAGGACCAGGCCGCCGTCGAACTGCTTGTCATAGCCGGCATAGAGACCGCCGAAACCGCCGGACGGGCCGTAGCCCCAGCCATAATCGTCGAAGGCCCCTGGCGCGAAAGTCTGCCCGACCCTGGCGTTCCCCCAGGCATATCCGGCCTGCGCGCCGACATAGCCGCCGGACCAGCTGTAGCTGGCAGCCACGGGCAAGGTTTGAGTGGCGTCGGCGGCGAACGCCATGCCGGCTGGCACCGCTGCAAGGATCGTTGCCAGAAGAATCGTCTTCACTGTTTGCCGCCCCCAAAAAGATGCCGTGTCCCGCCGGACTTTCCGGCGGCGTAACCGACGTCGGCGCCGGCATAAAGCCCGGACCAGTCGTAACCGGCCGGCGCGGTTTCGCCGATGTCCCCCGCACATGCCGCGCCGACCGGCGCGAGAAGGATGGCCGTAGCAAGAAGAAGAGTTTTCATTGTTGTCTGCTGCCCCAATTGTCGTTCTCCGCCGCGTTGATGCCCGCGGAGATCCAGCTGTTGTCGAGAACCCGGTTTTGCATTGTCCACCGGCCGCGTCTTGGGCTGGGCCGCACCCGAATTGTCGGGGAAAGCGCGGCAGTGCTTTCCCCGTCCGTGTGGCCATTCGGCCTCACTCGATCGATGTGTCGGGTATCCCACGGGGGATCGCTGTCGGAGACGCTACCTGGCGCTACTTGGCGTCGAGCCGAAGCGGCGGCGGAAACAGCGATTGAAATAGGAGACGTCGGAAAAGCCGCTCAACAGCGCGATCTCGCTGACCCGCATGCGGTCGTTGCGCCGGTCGCGCAGCATGCGATGGGCTCTCTGCAGGCGCAGTTCGAGAATATGCTCGGCGAAACTGGAGCCCGTCTCCTGCAAGAGATCATGCACGTAGCGCGCGGAAAGCCGCAACTGCTGGGCGATGTGCTGGGCCGAGATGCCGGGATCGGCGAAGTTGTCCCGCATCTTCTGCAGGATGGCCTGCAGCCTTGCCGCGCGCAAGCCGCGCACGCCCGCCAGCTCGGCGATCTCGCCCTTGGCGCCTGTCGCCAGCCCGATCAGGTCGACGATCGTCTCGGTGGCGTGGGCGACGAGATCGGGCGAGACCAACGCCGGTCCCGCTTCCAGGAAGCCGCAATAGCGCTTGAGCATGTCGAGCGCTTCATTGTCGGCGCCGATGGTCAGCGCCAGGCGATCCTCGACATGGGCGAAGGCATTTTCCAGGATTTCGCGGGGCACCACGACATTGGTCCAGACATTGTGGTCGCCGCCGGTCATTTCCAGCGCTTCCGAAGCCGAGACCAGCGCGCCTTCGCCCCTGCCGATGCTGTAGTCGCGGCCGGTCTGCACGCCGCTCAGCCTGGTGTCGCCATCGTTGACCAGCAGCAGATAGCCGTCGCGGCCGTCATCGGCGATGTTGCGTGTCTTGCGGCTGGCATGCCTGATCGTTCCGGCCATCCGCCCGAGCACCAGCGGCCCGATGGCGGTGGCTTCGATATCCGCCTGGAAAGGCACGTTCGCGGAGATGGCGTATTCGACCGACCATATCTCCGCGACGTGGATGTCCTGCCAGAGCGCGAAGCGCGCGCGGTCGTCGAGATGCGGCGGCAGGTCGACCGACGAGAAGACATTCTTTTTCAACGAGCAACCGGCCTTTCCCGCGCACGCGTCCTCCCTGAAGCCGCACCGTATGGGACCGATTTGCCTCCTGTCCAGAGGCGGCGCTATCCATGCCCTGCAGGACAATTTCAGTGCGGCACAGGTCAAGAATCCGAGCGGATTCGCCAGCGCGGGGCTCGAATTTCCTAATACCCGGAAAAATGCGGCGCGGAATCACCCGCATCGCTCGGCGCTGTGGCCGGCCGAGTGCCCTTACCTAGAATGTGATCTTCACGGAAGCCGCACTGCGGTTGGCCGGGCCGTGGTGGACGGCCTCGATGTTGTTGCCGTCGGGGTCGAGCACGAAGGCGGCATAGTAGCCGGGATGATAGGGCCGCTCGCCCGGCGCGCCATTGTCCGTGCCGCCGGCCGCCAGCCCGGCTTTGTGGAAGGCATCGACCATGGCGTGATCCCTGGCCTGGAAGGCCAGGTGATGACGGCCGGTCAGCTTTCCCTGTGCGGCCCGGCTGTCGGCGCTGGAGATGAACAATTCGTCGGCCCAGAAATAATCCTCGCCGGTGCCGCCGATCGGGACACCGAGCACCTGGAAGACCGCTTCGTAGAAGCGCCGGCTGGCGGGGAGATCCCGCACCACGAGCTGGAGGTGGTCGATGAGCCGGCCGCGATGCAATTCCTGGGTTTCCATGAAAGCTCCTCCTCGCAAGGTCTCGAATTTAGGTCCGGGCGGCAGGGCGTCAACGCGCGGCACGTGCATCTGCTGACAACCAGCGACAAATCTTCGGGCGCGATGGAACCATTCGGCTGACGGCGAGTTTGGGGGCGCGGCGGGAGGACTTGCGATTGGATTGTTTTCAGAGGCTTGAAGCGCTGATCGACAGCGCCGATGCCGACGGCATCGAGGAAGCGAACGCATTGCTGCGCCGGTTCAAGGATAGGTCCGAACAGACGACGCGGGCCATCGATGAGTTCATGCTGGACTTCAAGACGTTGGTCTTCGTCGTCGAGACCGGCGTAGAGGGTTTCCAAAAGCCGATCCGCAAGCTCGCCCGCGCCAGGCTTGCGAAGCTCAAATATCTGGTGAACGTGCCGGCGTAGGCGCCGGGCGCGGGCCTAGCTCTTGAGCAGCGCCGCCAGCCGTGGAATGCCCTCGGTCACGGCGCGGCGATTGGCCAGCGTGAAGGACAGCCGCAGCGTGTTGCGCCCGGTGCCGTCGGCGTAAAAGGCATTGCCGGGCACGAAGGCGACCCGCGCCTCCTTCACCGACCGTGCCAGGAGTTCGGTGGCGTCGGCGCCTTCCGGCAGCGTCACCCAGACGAACATGCCGCCTTCCGGGCGGCTCCAGGTCACGCCCTCCGGCATGTTGGCTTCCAGCGCGCCGAGCAGCCCGTCGCGGCGCTCGCGATAGGCGCCGATCAGCTTGTCCACCTGGCCGTCGAACACGGATTCGGCGACGCGGTGCATGACCATCTGGTTGACCGACGGGCTGTGCAGGTCGGAGGCCTGCTTCATCAGCACCAGCTTCTCGATCACGTGGCGCGGCGCGCAGACCCAGCCGACGCGCATGCCCGGCGACAGGATCTTCGAGAACGAGCCGCAATAGAGCGTGCGTGCCTTGTCGATGCCGCCGGAGCGCGCGCAGTCCAGTGCCAGGATCGGCGGCACGCCTTCGCCGTCATAACGCAGCGCCCGGTAGGCGGCGTCCTCGATGACGGCGATGTCGAGCTCGCCGGCAAGGTCGAGCACGGCCTCGCGCTGCTTTCGGTCCAGCGTGTTGCCGGTCGGATTGGCGAAGTCGGGCACCAGATAGGCGAACTTCACACGCCCGCCATTGGCGGCGGCAGCGGCGCGATAGGCCGCCGGCGTCATGTTGCCGCCTTCGGGGCGCAGCCGGTCGTAGCGCGGCTCATAGGCGTTGAAGGCCTGCAGCGCACCGAGATAGGTCGGCCATGTCACCAGCGCCGTATCGCCCGGCGACAAGAACAGCTTGCCGAGATAATCCAGGGCCTGCTGCGAGCCGGAGGTGATGAAGATGTTGGCCTCGTCGCACGCGATGCCGAGCTTGCCCATCTGTCCGGCGAGCCACTTCCGCAGCGGCAGATAGCCTTCCGAGACCTGATACTGCAGCGCCGCCCCGGCTTCCGCCCCGCCCAGCACATCGGCATAGGCATCGCGGATGGCATCGGCCGGAAACAGCGAGGGATCCGGAATGCCGCCGGCGAAGGAGATGATGTCGGGCTGGTCGAGCAGTTTCAGCAGCTCGCGGATTTCCGACGCCTTCATGCGCGACGAGCGCGAAGCCAACAGGTTCAAAAGGGTCAAGACACGCCTCCCGGACGTATTTACAATAGGTCAACCTGACTGACCTATATCCGCTTTGTCAGCCGATTTGAATAGTGCCTGAAAGGCTTCCGCTATACGCCAGTCGCCGTCGGCGTCCGTGTCTAAAGGCTCTTCTTGTAACCAATATGGCTGGCGGTGAAGCCGAGCCCTTCATAGAAGCGGTGCGCATCCGCCCGGCCCTTGTCGGTCGTGAGTTGGACAAGGCCGCAGCCGCGCGCCCGGCATTGCTCGATCGCCCATTCGAACATCTTCTTGCCGATGCCCTCGGAGCGCCTGCCATCGGCGACACGAACCGCCTCGATCTGCCCCCGCCACGCGCCCTTGCGCGAGAGCCCGGCAAGGAAGGTAATCTGCAAGGTACCGATCACCGCCGCGCCGTCCACGGCCACCGCCAGCAGCTGGTTTGGATCGGCGTCGATGGCGTTGAAGGCATCGACATAGCCTTGCGCCAGCGGCAACGAGGCATCTTCGCGGCTCGCTCCCAGCGGATCATCGGCGAGCATGGCGACGATGGCCGGCAGGTCGGAGGCTTGCGCCTTGCGGAATTGGATGTTGGTCATGGCGGATGAGATACGGCTAGCCGTCACCGGCGGCAAGGTTCGGCTCCCCTTCCCCCTTCGTGGGGATGTTCCGGCTTGGCAACATGCTTCTCACGACAATGGGCTAGTGGCAGGCTGACATCAGATGTTAGGATGGTGAGGCACCTTCGAAGGTTAGCCTAAGCTATCCCATCTTCGTCATCCTAGGGCGAAGCAGGAGCGCAGCTCCGTCGCGGAGACCCTAGGATCCATGCCGGGACGCCTGCAACGACCAAAGCGGGGCAGGACACAACGCTACCACCCAGTGCCGCGGAACAACTCGAACCATTCCGGATTTGCTTTTTCGATCAGTTCGATCTTCCATTGTCGCGACCAGCGTTTTAGCGATTTCTCGCGCTGAATGGCATCGGTGATGTCGAAATATTCTTCATACCAGACCAGTCGCTGCACACCATATCGACTTGTGAAATACGAGCCTTTGCCGGACTTGTGCTCGGGCATGCGGCGACCGAGATCGTTCGTGACGCCGATATAGATGGTGCCACCCTTCTGGCTCGCGGTCATGTAGACATAGCCGGTCATAAGTTAAGGCTATCGGGTAACGCGTCGGGAGAACATCCTGGTTCCGCTGTGTTCCTCGGCGAACGTCACGGCATGGATCCTAGGGTCTGCGCTGCGTCGCTTCGCTCCTTGCTCCGCCCTAGGATGACGACGGTACGGATGCTCAGCCCAATTGTAGCTGCCACAGCCGCCGCACAGTATCACCAATCAATCCCCATCGGCAGGCTTGGCCTTGCCGCACTGCGCCAGCACCTTGCCGATGGCCGCGCTCGACCCCTTCAGGGGAAAGCTGATATCGCCATATTTCTCAGCGCTGACCGACACATCCCCCTTCGAGCGCAGCAGGTCGAGCAGCGGGTCGGCTTTCGCCAGATCGACCACGAAATAATTGTACATGGCCTCCAGCTGCAGCGTCTTGGTCACCGTCTTGCCATCGGCCTTGAAGTCGAACTCGCCGCTGATGCCCGGTTCCAGTTGCTGGCCGCTGTCGCCCAGATCGTAGCTCAGCACCGGATTGTCGAAACAGGCCAGCATCAGATGCGCGTCGCCTTTCGGCCCGCCGCAGACGGAGGCGGTCAGCACGCTGCCGCCCTCGTCTTCCTCCATCTTGGCGCTCCAGCCGCAGGACGCGGCAAGAACCGGCTGCACGCCGAGCAATGCCGCCAAGGCGCCAGCGGCAACGAAATATCTTCTCATGACTCCCCCTTCGGGCATTTGCAGCACCCGCCGGCAGCATATAGGAAAAGCCGCTGAATGGCATTGCCGTCCGGCAAGGGCCGCGCGCCTTGGAGAGAGCGGTGTCGAGAGCCTGTGTTCGCCTGTGTCTTCTGACCGCCGCCCTGGTGGCCTTGCCGCTCGCCGCGCGGGCCGAATGGAAGCCGGTTGAGAAGGTCGAGACTTATGCCATTTCAGGCCAGTCCGGACCGGAACTCTACCGGTCGATCGGGGAGAACGGGCCGAATGTCGGCGTCGGCCGCGCCATCGCCCACACCAATTTCAAGCTGACCTGGACCAGGGATTATCAGCCGCGTGCCGGAGCCTGCGTGCTGGTCTCGGCCAAGCCCAGGCTCATCATCACCTACACCTTGCCCAGCCCTTCCTCGCCGCTGCCTTCAGCCATCCAGAAGAACTGGGAGGTTTTCCTCGCCGGGGTCAGCGCCCACGAAAAGGTGCATGGCGCGACCATTGTCGACATGGTGCGCAAGATCGAGGCGGTCACAGTCGGCCTGACCGTCGCGGATGACCCCAAATGCAGCAAAATCCGGGCCGAGATGACCAGACGCCTGGCCGCGCTCTCGCAGGCGCAGCGCCAGGCAAGCCGCGATTTCGACCGCGTCGAACTCGGCCAGGGCGGCAATCTGCAGAAGCTCATTCTTGCCCTGGTGAATGGCGGCTGAGAACGGCCACCGCGCCACACGGCGCGGCGGCATGACCGCGGTCCGCTCTACCGGCTCAGCTCCAGCGCCGCGCTCAGATCCCCCATCGGCGGTTCGCCATTGGCGGCCAGCGCCTTGTCGCGGGCGACGATGCCGGTCAGCACCGGCAGGTCGTAGCGCGCGGTGATGAAGCGCAGGATCGACGTCGTGTCGTACTGGGTGTGGTCTACCGTGCCCATCCTCGCATAGGGCGAGACGATGAAGGCCGGGATGCGGTTGCCCGGGCCCCAGCGGTCGGCCTTGGGCGGCGCGACGTGATCCCAGAAGCCGCCATTCTCGTCATAGGTGACGACCACCAGCATGTGGCCCCATTGCGGGCTCTTCTCCAGATGCGCGACGACGTCGGCCAGATGCTGGTCGCCGCTGGCCACGTCGGCATAGCCGCCATGTTCATTGAGATTGCCTTGCGGCTTGTAGAAACTCACCGAGGGCAGCTTGCCGTCGTCGATCGCCTTGATGAACTCGGCGCCATCCAGGCCACCGTCCCGCAGATGCTCGGCCCGCGCGGCGGTGCCGGGTGCGTAAGCGGCGAAATAGTTGAAGGGCTGGTGGTGGAACTGGAAGTTCGGCACCGGCGTCGCGTTCTTGCCGTCCAGCGTTGCCTGCCAGGCGCCGGCGTACCAGGCCCAGTCGACGCCCTTCAGCGACAGGAGATCGCCGATGGTGATGTCGTGCTGCGGCGGCAGCGTGGTCGGCGCGGCCGGGTCGGCCAGCGCCTTGTCGCCGCCCTCGGCCGGTTTGTTGGCGCTCGGCTGATAAGGCGGCTGCATGGTGTTGACGGCATGGAAATCGGGTGTGATGGCGCCGTCATTGACGAATTTCGGCACGCCGCCGAGCGCCGATGCCGGCGAATTGTCGGCGACCTTCAAGGACGTGCCGTCGGCATCGACCACGGCGATCTGGCCCTTGATCGGACTGGTGTCGGCGTGCGGGTAGACCGGCGTACAGGCGCAGGCGAGCTGGAAATGGTTGAGGAAGGAGCCGCCGAAGGCGCCCTGGAAGAAATTGTCGGCCAGCACGTATTTCTTCGCCACCTGCCACATCGGCAGGCTCGAGCCGTCATAGTGGCCCATGACGAGGCCGCCGGAATCGGCCCAGGCGACGAATTTGTCGTTCTTCCCGCCGTCGATCTGCATCTGCTCCTGGTAGAAGCGGTGCCACAAGTCGTGGGTGATGACGTTGGTGTCCTCATGGAAGCCCTTGGGATCGTCAATGGCGAAGGCGGCGTTGGCGAGATGCGCGGTCTCGGCCTCCGTCACCACGGGCGTGACGCCCTTGCCGGTCAGCCCGCCCCAGGCCGGCGGCAATTCGGTCAGCGGCTTGCCGTCGCGGTCGAGCTGGCGCGGCTGGTCGGCCGAGACATTGGCCAGGCCATTGGCGCCGGGGAAGCCGCCATAGAGATTATCGAAGCTGCGGTTTTCGGCATAGATGACGACGACGGTGTCGATCTTGTCGAAGCCGGGAGGGGCGGCATGGGCGGCCGCCAGGGGAAGCAGGGCCGAACCGGCCAGACCGAAGGAAGTGAAGAGCTTGAGCCTCGTCATGGGAAGACCTCGTGGCTTGACTGTGGCTAGAGGGGTGCGGGAACGATAGGGCAGCTAACGTGGCTGCCTTGTCACCTTTGTGACAGCCGCCGCCACGGCGAACACGGTTTCGTGAGCACTGGAGCCGGTCATCAATCCGTTGCACTGCGTTCTTATTGCCAGGCCAAAGCGGACCATGCCCCATGACCAGAAGACGATGGAAAATTCGGGCGATCGCCATTGCCGCGATCTCGACCTTTGGCCTTGCCGCGCCCGCGAATTCGGCGGGGCCGGATGGCTTCCATCCCGGCCCACTGTCGCGCGCCGAAGCCTTCGCGCGCGCCAAGGCGCTGACCGCCTTGGGGCAAAAAATGTTCTTCGACCCCTCGCTCTCGGCCTCGGGCAAGCAGGCCTGCTCGTCCTGTCATGATCCTAGCCATGCTTTCGGGCCGGCCTCGGCCACGCCGGTCGAAATGGGCGGGCCAAACCTCGACCAGCCCGGCGTGCGCGCCGTGCCATCGCTGCGTTATCTCCAGGCCGCGCCCGCCTTCACCGAGCATTTCCATGATTCCGAGGACGAGGGCGACGAAAGCGTCGACAACGGTCCGACCGGCGGCCTGACCTGGGACGGCCGCGCCGACCACGGCAAGGACCAGGCGAAAATCCCCCTGCTCTCGCCCTTCGAGATGGCCAACAAGGGTGCCGGGGCGGTCACCGCCGCCTTGCGCAAGTCGGCCTATGCCGGCGAGTTCAAGACGGTGTTCGGGCAGGATGTCTTCAACCATCCCAACGATGCCTTCGACGCCGCCGCCGAGGCGCTCGGCACGTTCGAGCAGAGCGCGGCCGATTTCTATCCCTATTCCAGCCGCTACGACGCCTTCCTCGCCGGCAAGGCGACGTTGTCGACGCAGGAGCTGCATGGTCGCGCTCTGTTCGAGGACGAGAAAAAAGGCAATTGCGCCAGTTGCCATCTCAGCGAACCCGCCAATGACGGCGAGCCGCCGCAATTCACCGATTTCGGCCTGATCGCCATCGCCGTGCCTCGCAATCCCGCCATTCCGGCCAATGCCGACCCGGCCTATGCCGATCTCGGCCTGTGCGGCCCGCTGCGCACAGATTTTCACGGCCGCACCGACTATTGCGGTCTGTTCAAGACGCCGACGCTGCGCAACGTCGCGCTGCGCAGGAGCTTCTTCCACAATGGCGAGTTACACACCTTGCGCGACGCGGTCGCCTTCTACGCCAGCCGCGATACCGATCCCGGCCGCTGGTATCCCAAGAATGCCGACGGCACGGTGAGGAAATATGACGACCTGCCAAAGGCTTACTGGCCGAACTTGAATCAGGACCCCTTCGGCGGCAGGAGACCTGGCGGCAAGCCGGCGCTGACGGATGCCGAGATAGACGACATTGTCGCGTTCCTGCAGACGCTGACGGATGCAGACCAAGTGGCAGCGAAATAACCTGAGACGCCGCGGGACAGCGCCCCCCTCTGTCCTGCCGGACATCTCCCCCACGAGGGGGGAGATCAGCTTTGATTGCGGCTCTCGCCCATTGTTTCAACGTTCCAAAAAGGCGCGGGGCGCCAACACTGCAATCTCCCCCCTTGTAGGGGAGATGTCCGGCAGGACAGAGGGGCGCGCGAAGGAACACGACGCCCCTTAATATGTCACAGCGCCCGGATAACGCCCCCATCCACGCGGATACTCTGCCCCGTAATATAGCCCGCCCCTTCCGACGCCAGGAAAGCGATGGTCGCGGCGATCTCCTCCGATGTGCCGTAGCGTTGCATCGGCACGTTGTCGCGGCGCTCTTCGGTTGCTGGCAGGCTGTCGATCCAGCCGGGCAGCACATTGTTCATGCGCACATTGTCCGATGCATAGGTGTTGGAAAAAATCTTGGTGTAGGCGGCAAGGCCGGCGCGGAACACGGCCGAGGTCGGGAACATCGCGTTCGGCTCGGCCACCCAGGCGGTCGAGATGTTGATGATGGCGCCGCCCTTCTGCTTGACCATGTGCGGCGCCACGATGCGCACCGGCCGGATGACGTTCATCAGATAGACGTCCATGCCGGTGTGCCACTGCTCGTCGCTGATCTCGAGGATCGGCGCGCGCGGCCCGTGGCCGCCGCTGTTAACCAGCACGTCGATGCGCCCAAAGCGCTCCAGCGTCAGGTCGGCGAGCCGCTGCAGGTCGTCATTCGACTGGTTTGAGCCGGTGACGCCGAGCCCTCCCAGGTCCTTGGCCAGCGCCTCGCCCTTGCCCGACGAGGACAGTATGGCGACCTTGAACCCGTCCGCCGCCAGCCGCTTGGCCGCCGCCGCCCCCATGCCGCTGCCGCCGGCAACGATGACGGCTGTCTTTTCTGAGCTCATGGATTTTCCTTTTTGGGTTGGCGGGAGTCGCGGTTTCAGCGGTCCTATAGCCGGTTTCGCCAGGCAGTTCGAACCAGAAAGACTGAATCGATCTGCAAAAAACTTGGGCGGGTGGCGCTGCCCTCATTTGCCCTGCCGGGCATTTCTCCCCGTATAGTGACGGGGGGAAAGAAGCCGGTCGCAACGCCGGCGCCCTTACTTGCGACGTTGGGGATTGGCGAAATCATCCGCCACAGCCCCCCTCTCCCCGTCACTTTACGGGGAGAGGATGCCGGCAGGCAGGTGAGGGGCAGCGCCGACATCAGCCGATTGCAACCGACGCGGCCAATCGCCCCCTACCCCTCCACCGTCTCCAGCACGGAAAGCAGCGTCCCTTCCATGTCGGGCTCGTCGCCGGAGCAGACGCACAGTATCTCTGCGTCGCCCTCGCCCACCGACAGGTAGGCGTGGCCCATGGTGGAATCGATGTAGACGCTCTCGCCCACTTTCAGCCGCACCGGCGCGTACTGGTCGGTGTGCAGTTCGATCTCGCCCTTGAGCACGATCAGGAATTCCTCCCCAGCATGCCTGGTCAGCGGGCCGAATTCCTGCGGCGTGCGGGCGCGCGCATAGGCGTGGATGGGCACCATGCGCTTGCGCACCAGATCGGTGGCCAGATACCGGTAGTCGTAGTTGCGGGTCAGCTGGCGCAGCGTGTTGGACTGCGAGGTCACCGAGCGGCGGGTGCGTGCCGCGGGCTGCTTGCGGTCGCCGCTGAGCAGCTCCGTCACATGGATGCCGAGCCCCTCGCAGATCTGCAGCAGCTTGTCGTAGCTCAGCGACATCTGGTCGTTCTCGACCTTGGACAGCGTCGACACCGCGACGCCGGTGAGAGTGCTGACCTCCTGCAAGGTCCACCCATGTCTCTTTCTCAGGGCACGCAGACAATCACCGAGGTTCGGTTGCTCCGACATTGTCAGCTCCATGGCGCGGCAGCCGGGCCGCTTGTCCGCCCTAGGTAGTCGAACTCCCGACCGCCATCAACAACACCAACAATTTTCTTATACGCTAAATATTGACTGGATACGAAATTATTTTTACGACTGGAGGATGCGGTCGAACTCCCCCGGAAAGATCATCGTCATCGGTGGCGGCATTGCCGGCCTCTCGCTTGCCGCCGAGATGGCGGACTGGGCCGAAGTCACCGTCATCGAGCGCGAACCGCATCTCGGCTACCATGCCAGCGGCCGCTCCGCCGCCCTGTTCAGCGAGACCTATGGCAACCGCCTGGTGCGCGCGCTGACGCTGGCCAGCCGGCAGGCAATAGCCGACGGCGGCTTCGCCGCCCATCGGCGCGGCGCATTGCATGTCGGCTGGACGGGTGACGACGCTGCCATCGACCGGCTGGCCGGCGAATTGCAGGCGCTGGTGCCCAGCGTGCGCCGCCTGTCGGCGGCCGAGCTTCACGCGCTGGTCCCGGTCATAGCCAGGGAAGCCACCTGCGGCGGCGTTTACGAGCCGGACGCGGTGGATGTCGACACGGGCAAGATGCTGGCGGCAAGCGCCTCGGCGCTGAAAGCCGGCGGCGGCATCATCCGCACCGGCGAGGAAGTCCGCGCCATCTCGCCCGACGGCCGCGGCCTGCGGGTGGAAACGAGCGCCGGGGTCTACTCGGCAGACATCGTCGTCAACGCCGCCGGCGCCTGGGTCGATGTCGTCGCCGGCCTGGCCGGTCTTTCCGGCCTCGGCTTCCAGCCGAAACGGCGCACCGCCTTCCTGTTCGATGCGCCCGCCGGGGCGGACATATCCAACTGGCCGCTGGTGGTCGACCTGCACGAACAGTTCTATTTCAAGCCGGATGCCGGCAGGCTGATCGGTTCGCTTGCCGACGAAACCGATTCAGAGCCTTGCGACGCCTGGCCGGAAGACATCGACGTCGCCATCGCGGTCGACCGCATCGAGCAGGCAACGTCGATGCGCATCGGCCGTCCGTCGACGCCATGGGCGGGCCTGCGCACCTTCGCGCCCGACCGCACGCCTGTCGCCGGCTTCGACCCGCGCCTGCCCGGCTTCTTCTGGCTCGGCGGCCAGGGCGGCTACGGTTTTCAGGTGTCGCTGACACTGGCCAGGATGAGCGCGGCGCTGATACGCGGCGAGCCCCTGCCCGCGGATGCCGCGGCGGCGCTCGGCGTCACCGCCGCGGCGCTGGCGCCCGACCGCTTCCTTGCCCCGGCAGCGGCGCCATGAAATTCAGGCCCTTCCCTCAACCCGTAAAGTGTCATCAGGAGCGTTTGCGATGAAATCCACCGTTCTGCGCACAGTGCTTGCCCCGTCCCTTCTGGTTTCGTCCCTTCTGGCCTGGTCCGTCCTTCTCGGCGGGCAGGCCTATGCCAAGACCCTGGTCTATTGCTCGGAAGCCAATCCCGAGACCTTCAACCCGGCGATCGGCATCGCCGATTCCACCATGGACGCAGCCGCCAAGACGATCTTCAACCGGCTGGTCGAGTTCAAGGCGGGCACGACGGAGGTGGGACCGGCGTTGGCCGAAAGCTGGGATGTTTCGCCCGATGGCAAGACCTACACCTTCCATCTCAGGCACGGCGTGAAATTCCAGTCGAACGAGCATTTCACGCCCTCGCGCGACTTCAACGCGGACGACGTGCTCTACACCTTCAACCGCCAGCGCGACGCCGACAATCCCTACCACAAGCTCGGCGGCGGCGCTTACGAGTACTTCAACGCACTGGGCATGGGCACGCTGATCGACAAGATAGACAAGGTCGACGACCACACGGTGCGCTTCACGCTGACGGCTCCCAACGTCACCTTCCTGGCCGGGCTGGCGCTCGACTATCTCTCCATCCTGTCGCTGGAGCAGACGCAAAAGATGGTCGCGGCCGGCACACCCGAACTGATCGACAGCATGCCTGTCGGCACCGGCCCGTTCGTGCTTCAGGCCTATGTTCCCGACAGCCAGGTCCGCTACGCCGCCAACAAGGATTACTGGCGCGGCGCGCCGAAGATCGACACGCTGGTCTTCGCCGTCACGCCCGAGCCGACCACCCGCGTCGAGCGCATCAAGGCCAATGAATGCCAGGTCGCCGCGCCGCCGCCGCCAAGCGCGGTCGCCGATCTGCGCGGCGACCCCGACATCACGGTGCTCGATCTCAAGGGCCAGAACATCGGCATCCTCGGCTTCAACGTCGACCACCAGCCGCTGGGCGACGTGCGCGTGCGCATGGCCTTGGCAAAGGCCATCGACCGCAAGGCGATCGTCGAAGCGGTCTATGCCGGCGCCGGCACCGTAGCCGGCAGCGTCGTGCCGCCGGCACAGCTCGGAGCCGTCACCGATGCCGGCATCGACTATGATCCCGATGGCGCCAAGAAGCTGCTGAAGGAGGCCGGCCACGAAAGCGGCCTCAAGATCAGCCTGTGGGCGATGCCGGTGTCGCGCCCCTACAACCCCAACGCCAAGCGCATGGCCGAGATGATCCAGGCCGACTGGGCAAAGGTCGGCGTGCACTCGGAGATCGTCAGCTTCGAATGGGGCGAATATCTCAAGCGCACCGCGGCGGGCGAACAGGACACGTTCCTGCTCGGCGGCAGCAGCGACAATGGCGACCCCGACAACATGCTGAGCTATCTCCTGTCCTGCGACGGCGTGAAGGGCGGCTCCAACCGCTCGCGCTGGTGCGACAAGGATTTCGAAAAACTGCTGGACGAAGGCCGCGTCGCCGCCGACCCGAAAGAACGCGCCGCGATCTACGGCAAGGCGCAGGCGATCCTGAAGGCCGAGGTGCCGGTGGCGCCGATCGCCCATTCGATGGTGGCGATCCCGATCCGCAAGAGCGTGCTGAATTATGTGCTCGACCCCTTCGGCCGGCAGAATTTCGCTGCGGTCGATATGGCGGAATAGAGCGGAGCGCCGCCCTTCCCTTCTCCCCTTGTGGGAGAAGGTGGCCTCGCGAAGCGAGGTCGGATGAGGGGTGTTCCAGGGAACGCCAACGCCTCACTCCGTCACGCACCCCTCATCCGTCTCGGCGCTGCGCGCCGATCCACCTTCTCCCACAAGGGGAGAAGGAAAAAAGGAAAGCGAGACATCCATGACAAAGAACCTGAACGCCCTACTCGACACCTACCTCGCCGACGGCGCTGTCGGTGCTTCGCTCGCCTATGCCAAGGGTGGCTCAACACCAACGGCCCTTACCGCCGGCCTCGCCGACCGCGCGCATGGCACCCCTGTCAATTCAGACCAGCTGTTCAAGATCGGCAGTTGCACCAAGACCTTCGTCGCCGCCGCCCTGGTCAAGCTCACCGAGACCGGCAAGCTCGACCTTGGCGCGCCGATCTCCTCCTGGTTCGCGGACCTGCCCGGCGCCAAAGACATTTCGGTGCGGCAGCTGATCAACCATCGCAGCGGCCTGCCGGAATTCGAATATTACATTCCGATGGACCCGGGCCGGCAATGGACGCCGCGACAGCTGGTCGACATCGCCTTCGCCTCCGACAAGCAGAAGGCGCCGGGCGGACCCGCCGTCTACAACAACACCGGCTATGTCCTGGCCGGCATGGTGATCGAGGCCGTCACCGGCCAGCCGCTGGGCGCCTATGTCAGAAGCGCGATCCTTGACCCGCTTGGCCTGAAGAACACCTGGTCGCCGGCGACCGAACCCTTCCCGGAAACATCGATGGTGCGCGGCTATTACCACCGGCCGCCGCCGGCGCCGAACGCGCCCACCGACATCGCCTCGGGCGGCGAGATGTGGCGCATGGACGGCGTGCTGCCCTATTCCGACGAGCTGCAGGACTCTTCGGATTCCTTCCCGTTCGGCGCCGCCTATGGCTGCGGCGACATGGTGTCGACGCCATCCGACATGGTGGGCTTCATGCGGGGCCTGTTCTGCGGCAAGCTGTTGTATCAGCCCTTCTTCGCCGAGATGTTCGAACACCGCGTGCCGGCGAGTTTTCCAGGCACGCGCATGCGCGAGACGGGTGCCGGCATGTTCCAGAGCACCTATGCCGACCGTGCCTTCTATGGGCATCAGGGCAGCATTCCAGGCTATGTCGCCGTCATGCTGCACGATCCCGAGACGGACCTCACCATCGCCATGACCAGCAATGTCGGCTCCGGCAATCGCCTCTCCTTCCAGGCCAGCGGCCTGCATCCGGTCGTCGATCAGGCGATCCGCATCATTCTCGACTGACCGCGTTCAGCCGCCCTGCCCGGACGATGGATCGGGCAGGCCCGGCAGCATCTGGCTCAGCACCCGGTCGCGAAGGAAGACGTGATGGAAGATGGCGGCGGCCGCGTGCAGGCCGGCGAGCCACATCATGATATCGCCGAGCGTGCCGTGGATCTCGGTCAGCGGAGCGCCCCAGGTGCCGGAAAACGGACCGATCGCTCCCAGCCCATAGACAGTGACCGGATGGCCGCCGAACAAGGCGCCGGCCATGGCTGTCGCCGGCACCGCGAACAGCAGCGCATAGAGCGCCCAATGCGTTGCCTTGGAGGCGACCTCCATCCAGGCCGGCATGACCGGAGCATCGGGAATGCGATCGAAGCGGCGCCAGATCAGGCGAATGGCCAGCAAGCAGAAAACGGCGAAGCCGAGCGACTCGTGCAGCAACAGCGTCGATGCCCTGGCCGCTGAATAGACCCGCTCCGGAGGGCCACCCGCGGAGACCAGGAAGGCAATGAGCACCAGCAGTGCCGTCAGCCAATGAAATGCCTGAGCGAGGCGTCCGTAGCGGGTTGTCGTACCGGATAGCGACATGCGAGAGCTCCAAAGCTGTTTGACATCTCCATCGCCCTCGAATGTGGCCTTATTTCATCTGTCCTCAAATGACATGGGTTGCCGCGCGGCTGGCGGCGCTGTGTTCGCCGGCGGCTGGCAAGGTCCTAGCCTTGCTCCGTCCAGATGAGGCGCAGCAGGCGAAGCAGCGTTGCCCGCTCCTTGGCTGTCAGCCGATGCAGGAAGCGGTCTTCGTGCCGGCGAACCTGTTGCCGCCATCCGGGCATGGCCTTGCGTGCGGCCGGTGTCAGGGTCAGCACCTGTACCCGCTTGTCGTCGGCATGGTCGTCGCGTTCGACCAGCCCCCGCCCCTCGAGTTCGGCGAGCAGCGGCGCCATGTTGGCGCTCTTCATGCCGAGCTGGCGGCAAAGTTCCGCGGCACGGATGCCGGGTTGTTCGTCGATCAGCGCCAGCATGCCGTAGGTCACCGGGCGCAGCGCCGCATCGGCCAGTTCGACCGCGAAATCACTCAAGGCCAAGGTCGAGGCACGCCTGAGATTGTAGCCGATCTGCGCGTCGAGCGCGTCTTCGGCCATCGCCCCCGGCTCACCGGGATCGGGGCGCGCACTGGGACCGGTGTGAATCTCTTCCATGTTGAACCGATCGCCGCGATCAAAGTCCTTGTCAAGCAGAAAAGACTATGCGACATAGCAAATATATAGCTATGCATCATAGCAATTTCCGTGCATGTGAAATCCAAGGGAGGACACTGACCATGACCGAAGAGCCCGTTGCCTTCGATGTCGAGAATGGCATCGCCTGGGTGCGATTCAACCGGCCGGACAAGCGCAATTGCATGAACCCGCCGCTCAACCGGCGCATGATGGAGGTTCTGGACGCGCTCGAATTCCGCGACGATGTCGGCGTGCTGGTGCTATCGGGCGAAGGCAGCGCCTGGTCGGCGGGCATGGATCTCAAGGAGTATTTCCGCGAGACCGAAGCCAAGGGCCTCGGCGCCATCCGCAAGGCGCAGTCCGAAGCCTATGGCTGGTGGCGGCGCCTGCGCTGGTATGGCAAGCCGACCATCGCCATGGTCAATGGCTGGTGTTTCGGCGGCGGCTATGGTCCGCTCTTTGCCTGCGATCTCGCCTTTGCCGCCGACGAGGCGCAATTCGCCTTGTCCGAGATCAATTGGGGCATCCTGCCCGGCGGCGGCGCCACCAAGGTGGTGGTCGATCTCCTGTCGATGCGCGACGCCATGTACCACGCGCTGACCGGCGAGCTCATCGACGGCAGGAAAGCCGCCGCCTGGAAGCTGGTCAATGAAAGCCTGCCGCTGGCCGATCTGAAGACGCGTGTCACCGAGGTCGCGAACGTTCTTTTGAAGAAGAACCCGATTGCCCTGAAGGCGACCAAGGATGCCATCCGCCGTGTCGCCGAGATGACCTACGACAATGCCGAGGACTATCTCGTGCGGGCGCAGGAAGCGGCCAACTTCCATGACAATGACGGCCGCAAGGAAGGCATCCGCCAGTTCATCGACGAGAAGAGCTACAAACCGGGTCTTGGCGCCTACGACAAGGCCAGATGACGCAATAAACCATCGACGCAATCTGGGAGGAGATGCGAATGCCGGCCTGGACGACATCGGATCCCGTGGCCCTGCACGCCGGGACGCAGCCGGATCGTCTTGCCTGCGTCGACCTGGCATCCGGCCGGCGCTGGACTTATGCGGCGCTCGACCGGGCCATCCAGCGCGCCGTCGGCGTCCTCGAAACCGCCTGGGGCCTCGAACAGGGGCAGCGGATCGCCACGCTTGCCCGCAACAGCGCCGACCTGCTTATCCTGCAGCAGGCCGCGATGCGGCTCGGCGCCGTCTTCGTGCCGCTCAACTGGCGCCTCGCCGGCGCCGAACGGCAGGCGATCCTGGCCGATTGCGGCCCGGTGTTGCTGCTGCATGACGCGCCACTCGAAATAGCGTTGCCGGTAGGCTGCCTGTCGGTCGAAGTCGCGGCCTTCGCAAGGGCGGTCGAGGCCCAGGCACCTGCGCCGCGCCGTCCCTTGCCGGACAGCGATGCACCGTCGATCATCCTCTACACGTCGGGCACCTCGGGCCGCCCGAAAGGCGTCGTCGTCACGGAGCGCAACGCCTTGGCCACGGCGGTCAATTTCGGTGTGCTCGGGCGCGTCGGCAATGCCAGCGTCTTCCTCTGCGATGCCCCGATGTTCCACGTCATCGGTCTCGTCACCAGCCTGCGCCCGCCGCTGCTGCAGGGCGGCACGGTGATGATCTCGCCCGGTTTCGATGCCGCTGCCACCAACCGCCGCCTGGCCGACCCCACGCTTGGCGTCACCCATTATTTCTGCGTGCCGCAGATGGCCAGGATGCTGCGGGAACACCCCGACTTCGCGCCGGCGCGCTGGACGTCCCTCACGGCCATCTTCACCGGCGGCGCGCCGAACCCGGCCATCGATATCAACTGGTGGCTGGCGCAAGGCGTCCGCATGGTCGATGGCTTCGGCATGACGGAAGCCGGCACCGTGCTTGGCATGCCGGTCGAGGCCGAACGGATCGCCCGCAAGGCCGGCTCGGCCGGCCTGCCGGCGCCGACGATCGGCCTGCGCATTGTCGACGACGACGGCCAGGACGTCGCCGCCGGTGAACCGGGCGAGATATGGCTGTCCGGCCCCTCGATCACGCCGGGCTACTGGAACCGGCCGGAAGAGACGGCGCGCGCCTTCACCAGCGATGGCTGGTTCCGCACCGGCGACATCGCGCGGCGCGACGACGAAGGCTTCGTCACCCTCGTGGACCGCCGCAAGGACATGTTCATCTCCGGTGGTGAGAACGTCTATCCCATGGAAATCGAGATGGTGCTGCTCGACCATCCCGATATCGCCGAAGCCGCCGTGATCGGCGTCGCCGACGAGCGCTGGGGCGAAGTCGGCCGCGCCTTCGTCGTGGTCAAATCCGGTCGGGTCCTGGATTCGGCCGCTCTGGCAAGTCACTGCGCCGCCCACATCGCCCGTTACAAGGTGCCGAAGGAGTTCTTGCCCGCCGAGGCGCTGCCGCGCACCGCGTCCGGCAAGATCCAGAAACACGTTTTGCGTGCGTGGACTGCACCAGACGGCCAGCAAGTCTGAGGCGGGCCGCGGTTCAGCTTAACTCGTGGAGCGGAAGATTGCGGCGGCCGCGGCCACGATCTGCGCATTGTCCTTCGCCACCGTTCCGTCGGTCAGCGTCTTGCCGTCCTCCAGCCCGACCCGTGTCGACCAGCGCTTTTGCCGCGCAAGCTCCACGAACGGCCAGGCAGTGCCGTCGACGCCGTGCAGCAGGATCGGCCGCCGCACGCCGGCGCGCTCGAGCACGGCGGCGATGCCGTGCGCCTCATCGAGGGCCGTGGGCAGGTCCGGTATGTCGATCTCGATCAGGATGCGCAGCACGCGGCCATGATCGGCCAACGCCACGAAGCGCTCGGCATCTTCCGTGGTGGCAAGCCCCGCCTCGATGCCGACGCCCTGCCCGCGCAACAACTCCATCACATCGGGTGCGTCGGCCTCCGAGAGATTGACCGAGGCGTAGTCGGGCAGTTCGCGCCAGGCCGCGATCGCCGCGCGGGTCCGCGCCACATCGTTCTCGATCCAGGCGCCGGTCGACACGCCTATCAATGTGCCCGGACAGGCCTGGCGCACGGCAAGGACCGTCATATCCACCGCCGCCAGGCTTTCGCGCCCGTCGGCGCCACGCGGATGGATGTGCAGTTCGGCCGCACCCGCGGCAACGCAGGCCGCGGCATCGCCGGCCGTCGCTTGCGCCGTCAGCGGCAGGCCGGGATGGAAATCGCGCGGACGCGCGCCGTTGATGCAGGCCTGGACGATCATCGATTTCACCTCGGACAAAAGAGCGCAGTCTAGCTGCGTCGCCACACCCGCGCAAAGCCGCGGCTCCGCCACTCCTGACAGGGCGGCGACGCCGCGACGCCGCATTCGCCAGCATTTGAATAAAAGGCGCCTGTGGATATTTACCCCACCTTGCGCCAGACCGGCCAAAATAAATTAGGGCGGGATCATGGAGGGACCATTGACCAGCGATTTTTCAGCCGCCCGGCTCCATCTCGAACGCGCCTACCACTATCTGCGCGGCAATGACGAGGCGAGCCGTTTGACTTGCGAGGCCCTCGACCTGTTGATCGAGACCGTGGCGGAAGCACAGCACAGGAAGCCGGAACCGGGGGTACTGGAATTTTCGCGAGTGGCGGCGCGCCGGCTCGGCTGAACAGAACGCGTCGCGCTGAACGGATTCAGTCTGCGCATCAAGCCTTCGTCTTCACGCATGTCGCTATCCAGGTCGCTTTTGGAGCGACATGCGTTTTGTCCATCAGGACGCCATGCGTCTCGATGCGCCGCCGGCCATTCGCGCCGCGCGCGCCACGATCCGCTCCAGCGGTTCGGGCCGGTGCAGCAGAAAACCCTGGCCGAACTCGACGCCCATGTCATCCAGCATGGCCACCGTGTCCTGCCGCTCGATCTTCTCGGCGACGACTGCGCAACCGAGGCTGCGGGCAATGCTGGTGATTGCCAGCACGATCTCGCGGTCGAAGCGGCTTTCCGTGACGTGCTCGATGAAGGAGCCGTCGATCTTGATGGCATCGACCGGAAAGCGCCTGAGATATTCGAACGAGCTCATGCCGGCGCCGAAATCGTCGAGGCTGACCCTGCAGTGCCGCTCGCGCGCCTTGCGCACGAAGGTTTCGGCGGCATCGAAATTGGTAACGGCGGCGGTTTCGGTGATTTCGAAGCCGATGCCCGAATGCGGCGCCCCGGTTTCCTCGATGATGCTGTCGACGAAGTCCCATAGTCCCGGATCGCTCAGCGTCTGCGCCGACAGGTTGAAGCCGAGCGTGATCGCTCCGGATTTCATCGCCGCGCCGTGCCGCGACAGCGCGGTGCGGATGATCCAGCGATCGAGCCGCGCGGCAATGCCGAAGCGCTCCGCCGCCGGTATGAACTCGCCGGGCGGGATCAGCCGACCGTCCTTTCCGGCAAGCCGCGCCAGCACCTCGACATGGCGGTTCTCTTCCCCGGGCCTGCCCAGCCGGTGGATCTCCTGGCCGAACAGCTTCAGCCTGCCGTCCTCCATGGCGTCCACCGTGTCGGCGGCGAGCCGTGCCGCGTTGAGGCCGCCCGAGCCGGAGACGGCATCGGTCGAAAACAGCGCGAAGCGATCGCGCCCGGCGGCCTTGGCCGCGTAGCAGGCATCGTCGGCGCAGGCCAGCGCGTCGGCCACCGTGGTGACGCGGTCGCGGACGATGGCGATGCCGATGCTGGCGGCCAGCCGGCGTGAGGTCGCGGCAACGCCGAGATCGGCGTCACGCACGGCCGCCAGGATGGCGCCGGCCAGCCGCTCGGCCTGCACGGCTTCGCAATCGGGCACCATCAGCGCGAACTCGTCGCCGCCGAGCCGCGCCGCATGCGCCGATGGCGGCAGGCAGCGGCCAATGCCCTCGGCCACGCTCTTCAGCGCCAGATCGCCGGCGGCATGGCCGGCGAAATCGTTGAGCGCCTTGAAGTAGTCGAGGTCGATGTAGAACACCGCGAGCGGCACGCCCGTGGCGATATGGTCGGCGAGCAGCCTGTCGAAGGCGGCGCGGTTCCACAAGCCGGTCAGCGCGTCATGGCGGGCGGCGAAGGCAAGCTCCTGTTCGCGCAGCTTGTCCTCGGTGATGTCGCGCACCGTGCCGAGAACCAGGCCGGCCGCGCCCGCCGCGGCAACGAAGCGCACCAGCGACTCGACATGGCGGATGGCGCCGTCGCGCCTGATGATGCGGTATTGCGAGGCGGTAACCTTGTCCGAGCCGGGCGTCGGCAAATGCGCCTGCTCGGTGGCTTCCTTGTCGTCGGGATGCAGATAGGTATGCCAGAGGCCGCCCGACACTTCGTCGGTGTCGGCAACGAGGCCGAATATGTCCCGGGTGCGGGCGTCCCAATAGCTCTTGTTGGTGGCCATGTCATAGTGCCAGATGCCGGTGCCGCTGGCGGCGAGCGCCAGGCGGAAGCGCACATTGACCTGTTCGAGCGCGGCCTCGGCCGCCTTCTGCTTCGAGATGTCGGTCTGCACGCCCATCAGCCTGAGCGGCTTGCCGTCGGCGTCGCGCTCGACGATGCCGCCGCGGTCGAGCACCCATATCCAATGGCCCTGTTTGTGCTTGAGCCTGAGTTCGGTTTCGATGGCGTCGGTCAGCCCGGCAATGTGGCGGTCGCCGCTGGCCAGCGCCCGCTCGCGGTCGTCGGGATGGGTCAGTTGCAGCCACAGGTCGCTGGTGTTGGCGAGTTCATCCTCGCCGTAACCCAGCATTCGCGCCCAGGTCGCCGAATAGAAGCTGTCGCCGGTGCGAAGATTCCAGTCCCAGACGCCAAGATGGGCGCTCTCCAGGGCCTTGGCCCAGAACGCTCCGTTGCGATTTTTCCTGCCCTGCCGCGCCATCGTCCGTTTCGCCTGCCCCATCCCGCGGGGCAATCTGCGGCAAAACCAGAGAAGAAAGCGTTACTTGTCGCGCAAGGCGGCGGAGGTGCGCCGCCATCACCGGCCGTTGCTGCTCTGCGCCTTTCGATTGGCCGGCAAGAACCGGAGTTTTGCGCGCGTCCGATCGTCCTAGGGATGGCTGGGGATCATCGACACAGGTGATCTCCAAACCAGACAAGAAGAGGACCTCCCTATGACCAAGCAGGAAGACAACAAGGCCGTCGTCGTCAGATGGTTCACCGACTTCTGGGGTGAAACCTGCGACCTCTCCGTCGTCGACGCCGTCGCCGCGCCCGACATGCTCCTGAAATATTCGCTGCACGAGCCGCGCCGCGGTCGCGACGACATCAAGGCCTTCATGACCGATTTCCGTGCCGCCTTCCCGGATCTCAATTTCTGGGCCACCGCCGATCTCATCGCCGAGGGCGATTATGTCGTCGGCCAGTGGGAGGGCGGCGGCACGCATACCGGCCCGGCCTTCAGCGATTTCCTTACCGGTTCGCTGCCCGCCGCCACCGGCCGCACCATGCGGTTCACCGGCACCACGGTGCTGAAGGTGATCGACGGCAGGATCGTCGAGGAAATCGGCCTCGACGACGGCGTCGCCGCCCTCACCCAGCTCGGCCTGATCAAGGCCGCCTGAGAGCCTCATGCAATTCGAGAGTTCGGCCAGGCGGCGTTGGCGCCGCCTGGCCGTGCCGGTTACTGGCTCGGTGCCATCACGTGCTCGCATGACACTTTCGGGTTCATGTCGGCGAACGTGCCGGTCGGGTTGCCTTTCCAGGCCCAGACATGCAGTTCGTAGAACTCACCCAGGCCATAGCGGTTGGGCGCGCTGTTGAAGTTGAACAGCTGTCCCTCGAGCGACGCCGGCCCCTTCGAAGTGATGTATTCGACCGCCACCAGCTTCAGCGTGCCGTCGGCCATCGGCTCGTACATCACCGCTTCGGGACGGGCGATGTCGATCTTGTCGTCCTTCAGATACCCGCCATTGACATAGTGGATGCCCATGGCGCCGCCGGTGATGCCGCTGGCGCAGGGAATGGGCGCATAGCCTTCCGCCGTCGCGGCGTTGACGTCGAGAAACCGGCTGTTGGCTGCCCGCACCTTTTCGGCCAGCGGATTGGTGTCCGGCGCGCCCGCCGCCTCCTGATGCGCCTGTGCTAAGGTCGTGCAGACGGCCAGCATGGCCCCCGCCATGAGAAGCCCGCTGCGAAAGTTTGACTTCATATCCATTCCATTCCTGTTGAAAAAGCACGGCTGGCCGGCCGCCGACAATACGGCGGCGCGACAGGCAAGCGCCGTGGCTGTTGTTGCGTGGAGATCCCGAAAACGCGGCGAATGCCGGTCATCCCTTCGGCAGGTACGGGATCGTTCCGGCCAGATCGGTGTCGTCGATCAGCTGGAAACGGCTGTCGCTGCCGTCCTGGCGGGCCGAAACGAAAGGCGCATAGGCCGGATCGCTGGTGAAGGCGCGCGCCGCGGCTTCCGACGGGAACGCCATCAGGGCGATCAGCGTCGTGTCGAGCGGCATGCCTTCGAGCGTCGTCACATTGCCGCTTCGCGACAGATATTTGCCGCCATGCTTGTGGACGAGGTCGTGCACCGAGGCGGCGTAGGCCGGGACCCACTTCGGGTCCTTCATCTTGATGTCCGCGATAACGTAAGCAGTCATTGTGGTCTCCTGGTTGCGGCGCACAGGGGCATCCCGTGAACCGGCCGAAGGGTTCGCATGGCAGGGCCAGCGCCAGCCAGTCCGCGATCTGTACTGGGCCGGTACAGTTTCTGTACTCGCCGCTTCAATCACGAAGGACTAATGTTGACCGCAGGTTCGAGGGAGAGGCACAGTCATGACCCAGCACGGATACAAACAGTTCTGCCCGCTATCGATGGCCGCCGAGGTGCTGTGCACCCGCTGGACGATGGTGCTGATGCGCGAGCTCGTGGCGGGGTCGACCCGCTTCAACGACCTGCGCCGCGGCGTGCCCAAAATGTCGCCGACCCTTCTTTCGCAACGGCTCAAGGAGCTTGAGCTGGCGGGGATCGTCGAGCGCAAGGAGGTCCAGGGAGAAAAAGGGATTTTCGACTACCGGCTGACCGAGGCCGGCCGCGATCTGCGCCCGGTCGTCGAGGCGATGGGGTTCTGGGGCCAGAAATGGGTCGAGTCCCGGCTGTCGCTGAAGAATCTCGATCCGTCGCTGCTGATGTGGGACATGCGGCGCAATTTGAACCCTTCGCCGCTGCCGGAAGGACGCACGGTGATACAATTTCTGTATCAGGGACTCCCCGCTTCCAAACGCTCCTGGTGGCTGATCGTCGAAAAGCACGGCGAGGTCGACCTGTGCTGGTACGATCCGGGCTTCGACGTCGACCTCTATGTCTCGACCGACCTGCACACGATGACGGCGATCTGGATGGGATTGCTCACCGTCGAGAAGGCCGGCGCGAAGGTCGTCCTGACCGGCGACCAGGCCATCGGCAGGCAAATGCAGACCTGGCTCGGCCTCAGCCCCTTCGCGGTGGAGCCCAAGCGCGCGGCGTAGGACAGCGAGGCTCATCGACCGCGATCTGCGCCGTTTGGCAGGAAACGGGTGGCGAGGCGGCCTTTTGGCGGCTTCTATGCGCTTATGTTCATCACCCTGACCAAACATCTGCAACCCGCGCCACTGCCGGTGGACGACGATCCGCGCTGGGCGCGCATCGTGGCGCGCGACAAGTCGGCCGATGGCGCATTCTGGTATTCGGTGGCCACGACCGGCGTCTATTGCCGGCCGTCCTGTCCGTCCCGGCGCGCCAACCCCGCCAATGTCCAGTTGCACGACACGTTACACCAGGCGAAGGCGACAGGCTTTCGCCCATGCCGGCGCTGCAATCCGGACGGCCCTTCGCTCGAGGCCGCCAACGCCGCGATGGTCGCCGATGCCTGCCGCAGGATCGAGGCGAGCGAGGACGAGCCCTCGCTCGCCGAACTGGCTGATGCCGCCGGCCGCAGCCCCGGCTATTTCCACCGCGTTTTCAAGGCGGTCACGGGGCTGACGCCGAAAGATTATGCAGCGGCCCGGCGTGCCGCCCGGGTGCGCCAGCATCTGGAAGACGGCGTCAGCGTGACATCGGCGATCTACGATGCGGGCTTCAATTCGAGCGGGCGTTTCTACGAAAAGTCGACCGGCATGCTCGGCATGACGCCGACGCGCTATCGCGCGGGCGGCGCAAACGAAGAGATCCGCTTCGCCGTCGGCGAAACTTCGCTCGGCACCATCCTGGTCGCATCGAGCCGCAAGGGCGTCGCCGCCATCCTGCTCGGCCAGGATCCCGACGCGCTGGTGCGCGACCTGCAGGACCGTTTCCCCAAGGCGCGGCTGGTCGGCGGCGACGGCGACTACGAGGCGTTGGTCGCCCGCATCGTCGGCTTCGTCGAGGCGCCGGCGATCGGTCTCGATCTGCCGCTCGACGTGCGCGGCACCGCGTTCCAGCAGCGCGTCTGGCAGGCCTTGCGGGACATCCCGGCCGGCCACACCGTTTCCTATGCCGAGATCGCGCGGCGTGTCGGCGCGCCGAAAGCGACCCGCGCCATCGCCGCCGCCTGCGCGGCCAACGCCCTTGCGGTCGCTATCCCCTGCCACCGCGTGATCAGGAAGGACGGCGCCCTGTCGGGCTATGCCTGGGGCGCGGAGCGCAAACGCGCGCTGCTCGACCGCGAGGCCGGCGGGACGGCGACGACCTACCGGTCCTCGCGGGCCTGACGAGGATTCGGCAATGCGCGCGATGGCCAGGTCTCCCACCACCGGTGCCAACAGCCAGATCGCCAACGGCACTGCCGTCAGAGAGGACGCGAAGGCGCTGGTCATGGCCGCCATCGGTGAACTGGTCCACGGAGGCAAGGCTGAGTGGAACCGCACCGCCACCGGCGAGATCGAGCTGCGGCTGTTATCAGGCGAGGTGTTCTTGCTCGGCGAGGCCTGCGTCACGCGTGTCGCCTAGTACACCTCAGCACTCTACGGCGCCCCCCTCTGTCCTGCCGGACATCTCCCCCACAAGGGGGGAGATCGGCAGTTTTGGCGCCCCGCTCATTCTTGCAACGTTGGAAATTGGCGAAGGCGATGATGACATCCAATCTCCCCCCTCATGGGGGAGATGTCCGGCAGGACAGAGGGGGGCGCCGTAGAGCACCTGCCTCCGCGTCCTCAGGCGCCCGAGATTTGAATTTGAAAGCAAGCATCGGAGTGAGGAACATCCGGCCCGTGGCTAGGGTTCAGGCACACAGAAGGAGTGAAGGCAATGAACCACATGCAAACCCATATGCCGGCGACGGCCGCCAGCGCCGCCCTGGAGACCATCACCTATGCCATCGGCCAGTCCGCGCTTGGACGCATCCTCGTGGCGCGCAGTCCTATCGGCATCTGCGCCATCCTGATCGGTTCCGACGCCAATACGCTGGAACAGGACCTCGCCAACCGCTTCCCCGGCAGGATGCAGCTCGAAGACGAGGCCGGCTTGCGCGGCGATCTTGCCGAAATCGCGCGCTTCATCGAAATGCCCGGCGCCGGCCTCGACCTGCCGCTCGACATGCGCCACGGCACGCACTTCCAGCAGCGCGTGTGGGAGGCGCTGCGCACCATTCCGTGCGGCGCCAAGGTCACCTACACCGCCCTTGCCCGGCGCCTCGGCATGCCGGACGGCGCCCGCGCCGTGGCGACGGCCTGTGCCGCCAACGCCATCGCGCTCGGCATTCCCTGCCACCGCGTGCTGCGCGCCGACGGCTCGCTGTCCGGCTACCGCTGGGGGATCGAACGCAAGCGCGCCTTGCTGGAGCGGGAGGCGGCGATATGAACGCCGACCCCAGGGTTGTTGCCCCATCGCTGATCGAAGCCGCCGAGACACGCATCGCCGCCTACGACTGGCCGGCGCTCACCGCCGAGCTCGACGGCTTCGGCTGCGCGGTGATGGAAAAGCTGCTCTCACCCGAAGAGTGCCGGCAGCTGGCCGGCCTCTACCCCCAGGAGCAGCATTTCCGCAGCCACATCCACATGGCCAGGCACGGCTTCGGCAAGGGCGAATACCGCTATTTCCGCTATCCCCTGCCCGACCTGATCGGCGGCCTGCGCGGCGCGCTCTATCCCAGGCTGGCCGAGGTCGCCAACCGCTGGAACGAACGCATGGGGATCGCCACGCGCTACCCCGCCACGCATGCCGCGTTCCTCGACCAGTGCCATGCCGCCGGCCAGGTCAGGCCGACGCCGCTTTTGCTGCAATATGTGCCCGGCGACTTCAACTGCCTGCACCAGGACCTCTATGGCGACCTCGCCTTCCCGCTGCAGGTGGCGATCCTGCTTTCGGAGCCCGGCGAGGATTTCACCGGCGGCGAATTCGCGCTGACCGAACAGCGGCCGCGCATGCAGAGCCGGGTCGAGGTGGTGCCCTTGCGCCAGGGCGATGCGGTGGCCTTCGCCGTCCACAACCGGCCGGTGCAGGGCACGAAAGGCAATTACCGCGTCAATTTGCGCCACGGCGTCAGCCGGCTGCGCTCAGGCATGCGCCACACGGTCGGCATTATCTTCCACGATGCCAGGTGAATGCCGGCGTCATGCTTCCCAATAGGGCGGGTCGCCAAGCACATCGCGCAGCCATGCGGTGAGCGCGCGCAGCTTGGCCGATCCGCGCCGGTCCTCGGGAAAGGCCATGTAGATGCTGGCTCCTTCCGGCTCGGCGCCGACATCGACGCTCACCAGCCGCCCGTCGGCGATTTCCGCCTGGATAAAATAGGCGGGAAGCAGGGCCAGGCCGAGGCCGGCAAGCGCGGCATCGCGCATCAGGATCCCGTTGTTGACGCGCAACGTGGTCTGAGGGCGGACAGTCATCAGCCGCCGTGAAACTTTGAACCGCCAGTCGGCGGCACCCCGGATCGAATAGATGATGCCCTTGTGGCGTTTCAGGTCCTCGACGGTCCCGGGCCGCCCGAATGTCTCGAGATAGTCCGGCGCGGCCACCAGGAAGCGCCGGCTGGAAGCCAGCTTCCTAACGATGACGGGGCCGTCGTCGACCACTGGCCCGTGACGCAAAATGGCGTCGTAGCCGTCGGCCACTATGCTGACGAAGCGGTCGTCGAGATCGAGCGTCAGCTCAATCCCCGGATGCTTGGCCAGGAAGCCATACAGCGCCGGGCCGAGATGCAGGATTCCGAAACTGGTCGGCGCCGCTATTCTGAGCGGCCCGGCGAGTTCACCGCGACGCTCGGCGATCTCGGCGCTGGCGTCGGCCACCTCCTGCATGATGCGCTTGGCGCGTTCATAGAAACTTCGCCCTGTCTCGGTGATGGAAAGCTTGCGCGTCGTGCGATCCAGCAGCTTCGTGCCGAGGCCGCGTTCGAGTTCCGACAGCCGCTCGCTGATGACGGATTTCGACAGCGCCATGCGCCGGGCCGCTTCGGTGATCGAACCGGATTCCAAAGGCGGCGGCGGCTTCGAGCTTCAGCATTGTTCGGCTTTCCCGAATTCACAATCAGGCGACCGTCGCCTAACGAAATCAAGGGCATGGTGTCATAGTTCACAAAACCGCGATACCGCGGTGATAGAACAAAATCTCCAGGAGTGCTTACATGTTTCGTCCTTTGGTCATCGTGCTCGGCTTGTTGGCAATGAGTGTTCCGGCCTCGGCCCGCGTGGTCGCCTTTCCTGCCAGCTTCAAGACGCAGACGATCAAGACCAACGGCACCAGCCTGCACGTCCGCGTCGGCGGCAAGGGTCCGGCGATCGTGATGCTGCATGGCTTCGCCGATACCGGAGACATGTGGGCGCCGGCCGCGATAGCCCTGATGAAGGATCACACGGTGATCGTGCCGGACCTGCGCGGTATGGGCCTTTCGGCGCATCCTGACGACGGCTACACCAAGAAGAACCAGGCGGTCGACATCGCCGGCGTGATGGACGCGCTGAAGGTCGACAAGGCCGACCTGGTGACGCACGACATCGGCAACATGGTCGGCTATGCGCTGGCCGCGCAATATCCCAAGCGCATCGCCAAATGGGTCGTCATCGACGCGCCGCTGCCGGGCATCGGCGACTGGGACAAGATCAAGCAGAGCCCGCTGCTGTGGCACTTCAACTTCCGAGGCCCCGACATGGAGCGGCTGGTCGCGGGTCGCGAGCGCATCTACCTCGACCGCTTCTACAACGAACTGTCGGCCGACCCGAAGAAGATCGACGAGGCGACGCGCGCCCACTACGCAAAACTCTATGCACGGCCGCATGCCATGCATGACGCCTTCGAGCAGTTCAAGGCATTCGACCAGGACGCCATCGACAACCAGGCGATGTTGGCCAGCGGCGGCAAGCTGTCCATGCCCGTGCTCGCCGCGGGTGCGGAAAAATCGGCCGGCACCAGCCAGGCCGACATCCTGCGTCTCGTCGCCACGGACGTGACCGGAGCCGTCGTGCCCGCATCGGGCCATTGGATCATGGAGGAAAATCCGGATGCCACCGTCAAGCTGATCACGGATTTCCTCTCCAGGTAACGGCCTATCGGGTCACTCCGTCGGCGGCGATCAGGTCCAGTATCCACGGGCAGGCATAATAGTCTGTGATGCGGTCGATCGCCCCACCGGTCGCACGGATTCGCACCAGATAGGCCGGCCGCCAGACCTCGCCATATTGCCTGTCGACGACCAGCATGATCTCCCCTTCGATCGTGCCTGGCCGCATGCGCCAGGGCAGCTCGCTGCGCTCATATTCGACGAAGTAGGGCGAGCGGGAGAGCAGGCCGTTATAGCAGTCCGAGACCCGCAGCCGCGCATCGGCGCTGGTCAGCGCCCGCACCCCGTCCCAGTCCCTGGCATTGAAGAGCGCGACATAGCGGTCAAGCAGCCGCTCCAGTTCGGGGTCATGTGGTGGCACCGCGACCGGTTGCGCGGGCAAGGCGGCGAGCTTGGCGCGGCCGCGATTGAGCGCCGACTTGACGCCGCCCGATGTCGAGCCGACCAGATCGGCGATCTCGTCCAGAGAATGGTCGAAGACGTCCTTGAGCAGCACGCAGGCGCGCTCCTTCGGCGGCAGATGTACGACCAGCCGCTCTATGGCGCGGCCGGCGCCCGGACCAGCCGGCTCGACCGGTGGCACGATGTCGTCGTCGGCATAGAAGGCTTCGGCCGCGTGCCGTGTGCGGCGATTGCGGATGAAATCGATGCACCTGTTATGCGCGATGCGAAACAGCCACGGCCGGAGCGCCTGCGCATCGTCGAGCAGCTCGATCTTGCGATAGGCCTCGAACAGCGCCTCCTGCATGATGTCCTCGCCATCCAGCGCCGAGCCGGTCATGCGCGCGCAATAGCGATGCAGCCTGGCGCGCAGATGCGAAACCGTCTCCAGGAACGCGGCATAGCGCAGGTCGAACACACGGTCGGGCTCAGGCCAGGCCCGCATGGCTTGCGTCGTGTCGGGGGATTTGCGGATCTGCTGGTTCATCGCGGCACATAGGTCAGGGTCATCACGCCGTTGGCGAAACGATGCGTGCCGACAAGATCGAGATCGACCGGTCCGACATCGTCGAAGGCGCGCTTGCCGTGCCCGACCCATGTCGGCACGATCGACAGATGATACTCGTCCACCAGCCCCGCGCCAAGCAAGGTGCGGTCGAGCTGCGACACCCCATATTTCAGGATGTCGCCGCCCGGTTGCCGCTTGATCGCGGCGAGCGCTTGCACAACGTCACCATCAAGCAAGGTGGCATTCCACGACACCGTCTTCAGCGTCGTCGAGGCGACCAGCTTCTTCAGGCCGTTGATGCGGTCCATGTAGGGGCTATCCCTGATGTCTGGCCAGCGTGCGAAGAACATCTCGTAGGTGACGCGGCCAAGCAGGAAGAACTCGACGTTCGAAAGCGCCTGCAAGGCATGGTCCACATTCTCCCCGACGAAGAACGGCGAGGCCCATGTCATGGGTCCCTCGATGACGCCATCCAGCGAGACGAAACTCGACACGATCAGGCGCCGCATGCTCACGCCGCCCTTTCGCTGGTCTTCTCACCGGCTGCCGGCAGCCCCAGTCTCGGCCGTACCCAGGTAGCGAAGCGGGCAATGGCATCATCGGCTTCCGGCGCCCGCCCGGCCATCATCTGGAAGGAGTGCAGCATGCCGTCGAAGACGTCGAGCCGGGTCTCGACGCCTGCCTGTCTCGCCCGCTCGGCGAACATGCGGCTTTCGTCGACAAGCGTCTCGTCGGCGCCGGCCTGCAGGAAGACGGGTGGAAAGCCGGAGAGATCGGCGTAGAGCGCGCTGACCTCGGGATCGCGCCGATCGGCATCGCCGATGAAGTTGGCCGCCAGCCAGTCGACGCCAGCCTTGGCGAAGGCCGGATCTTTTTCGCGGTTGGTCTCGTAGCTGGCGGCGGTCATCGCCATGTCGAACCAGCCGGAGATGATCAGCGTGGCGACGGGCAGCGGCCGCCCCTGCGCGCGCAGCCGCTGCAGGACGCCATAGGTCAGCACCGCGCCGCAGGAGTCGCCGGCGATCACGATCCGCCGGGGGTCGAAGCCTTGGTCGACAAGCCAGTTCCAGGCTGCCATCGCCGCCTCGAGCTGGGCCGGATGCTTGGCCTGATGCGCCAGCGGATAATCGTAGACCAGCGCCCGGCAGCCGACGGCCTTGGCGAGATGGCCGACCAGCTTGCGGTGGGTGTAGATCGAGCCGCCGATGAAGCCGCCGCCATGCGCATAAAACAGCACCCGCTGCTCGTCGGCACCCTTGGGCACGACCCACATCGCCGGCACGCCGCCGGCATCGACCTCGATATAGTCGACGCCGCGCGGCTCGCCGGTCAGCGCCGTCCAATGGACATCGTTGTGGTCGATGATCGCTTGCGGGCTGGTCAGCTTGCCCGCATTGGCCGCGATCGCCGCGTAATGGTTCCTGTTTGCCTCGCTCTCGATGCTCGCCATGACATTCTCCTGGGGTTGCGGTTCGCGGAAGGCGCGACCTTCAAAGGCAGAGACGTACGGGCAGGCAAAAAGGATACGTGGCGGCGGGCGCTTTTTTTTACGGACGCGCTCAGCCGCCAAACATCGCGGCATGCCGCCGGGCGAATTCGACGAACGGCGTCGGCCGCACGCCGAACATCTCATGCGTGGCCAGATGCACCCGCGATTTCGGCCGCCGCCGCCGCTCCGCCAGTTGCTCGTCGAGCGCATCGGCGAAGTCGGCAGGGACGCCGGCGGCCAGCAGATTGCGCCGGCGCTCCTGCGGGCTGATATCGACATAGCGGACCGGCTTGCCGATCGCCTGCGAAATCCGCACCGCGATATCGCTCATGGTCAGCGCCTCGGGTCCGGTCATGTCGAGGCTCTCGCCTTCGTGGCCGCCATCGCGCAGCAGCCGGACGGCGACTTTGGCGATGTCCTCGACATCGACCGTCGACAGTTCGGTATCGCCGAGCGCGAGGTAAAAAGCGCCTTCCCTGGCGATGGTCGGCGCGTCGCGCAGATAGACCTGCATGAACTGGCTGGGGCGCAGGTGAGTCCACGCCATGCCGGCTCCCTCCAGATAGCGCTCGACCTCCTCATGCATGCGCGTGAAGCGGAACTTGGTCGCGTCATAGCCGATGTTGGATTCGGCACCGGAAAACTTCACCACATGCGTGACGCCGGCCTGCTTGCAGGCGTCGATGAAACGACACTGCGTCTCGACCATGTCTTGCGCGGCGGTCGAAATCATCAGCACGCGATCGATGCCGTCGAGTGCCGCGCCAAGCGTCTCCGCCCGGCGCATATCGCCCTCGATCAGGTCGACGCCCGCAAGTCCGCCGAGCCCTGCCGCGGATGCCCGGTCCAGATCGCGAACCAGCGCCCGCACTTGATACTTCCGCCGTGCGAACTCGCGTACGATTGCCTTGCCGTTCAGGCCGGTGGCACCTGTCACCAGGATCATAGTCTGTCTCTCCATTCAGCATTGATGCGGCCGCCCTTTCGGCGACCGCATCTTGAAGACGAAGAGAAGCGGGCAAAGGATTCCGGCCAAACGTCTTTTTTTTCGGCGCGAGGCCGTACGCCGCCGGATCAGCCCGCCGGCGCGTAGCGGCTGACCACCATGCCGCAGGCATAGGCCTTCGCGCCGAGCAGCCGCAGGTTTCGGAACCCGCCCTCATCGAAGATACGGCGGCCGGCGCCCAGCACGGCAGGATTGACGAACAGCTGGAACTCGTCGACCAGCCCGGCCGCGATCAGCGCCGACGCAAAGCCGGCGCCGCCGAAGACCGCCATGTCGCCGCCCTCGCCCGCCTTCAGCGCGCTGACCTCGCGCGGCAGGTCGCCGCTCACCACCGTCGTGCGCTCCCAACGCGAGGCTTCGAGCCTGTCGCTCGGCACCACCTTGCGCGCTTCGACGATGCGCCGGGCGAAAGCATAGAACGGATCGGCCGGATATTTCCTCGCCGCATTGCCCCAATGGGTGAGATAGCCCTCCTCGGCCATCTTGCGGCTGAGCAGAATCGTGTCGATGCCGGCGAACACGGCGTTGAAATCCTGTTTCAGCTCGGCGTCCCAGCCATTGTCGTCGCCCCACTCCCAGAGCTGCCACGGGTGATCGGCATCGGCGCCGACGAAACCGTCGACCGACACCTGCATCTGCAGGATGAGCTTTTTCATCGGGTGTCCTCGTCAGATTTGCCTAGGTACGGTTTACTTTCGGAACCATTTGACCTGCCGGGAAAAATGATGTCAATAGTAAAGTGATTTAAAATTGGAACCATAGGGATGTCGACGCGCGAACGATCCGCTTGCCCGATCAACCTGTCGCTGGAACTGCTCGGCGACCGCTGGACGCTGCTCATCATCCGCGACCTGATCTTCGCCGGCAAAAAGCATTTTCGCGAGTTCCTGCAATCCGATGAAGGCATTTCCTCGCGCACGCTGGCCGAGCGGCTGCAGACACTGCAGGACGAAGGCATCCTTACCCGCAGCGACGACCCGAGCCACGGATTGAAGGCAATCTACCGGCTGACCGAGGCCGGCATCGACTTGCTGCCGGTGCTTGCCACGCTCGGCGCCTGGGGCAGCAAGCATCGCAAGGCCGATGACAAGCTGGCCCGTATCGCCGAGGAACTGGCTGCCGGCGGCGAGCCGGCGCTGGAACGGATGAAGGTGGCACTGCGGGCAGAGCATATGGTGTAGGCGGGAGCGCTGTTCTAAGGGCGAAGCAGCTTCCTTGAAAGTCGGCGCCGCGGGTCGCCGGCGGAGCCGCCGCCCTTTCTCCCCGTCACTATACGGGGAGAAATGCCCGGCAGGGCAATGAGGGCAGCACTGCCGCCTGGGTAGCCAGTCGAAGCATTTGAACTAGGTCACACTCCCCAACGAGATGCCCCCACAACCTGCCTCCCGATTGACAATGGTCCGCTTTTGTTCTCCATATGTTCCGGTCTATCAGCAATCGCGGATGAGCGGAACAGGATGGAAACGACGGCCACCATCCTGCATGCCGATCTCGACGCCTTCTATGCCTCGGTCGAGCAGTTGCTCGACCCCACGCTGCGCGGCAAGCCGATCGCGGTCGGCGGCGGCGTGGTGCTCGCCGCCTCCTATGAGGCGCGCGCCTTCGGCGTGCGCGGCGGCATGCCGGGGCGCAAGGCGCGCGAGCTTTGCCCGCAATTGATCTTCGTCGGCGGCAATTTCAGCCACTACCAACGGCTGGGCGACGCGGCGATCAAGGTGCTCGACGATTTCACGCCGGTGGTCGAGCGCATCTCCATCGACGAGGCCTTTGCCGATGTCGCCGGCTGCACGCATCTGTTCGGCTCGCCGCGAGAGATCGCCATGGCGATCCGCCGCCGTGTGCGGGCAGAACTCGGCCTGCCGATCTCGATCGGCGTGGCGCGCACCAAGCACTTGGCCAAGATCGCCTCGCAGGTCGCCAAGCCCGACGGGCTGGTGGTGGTCGACCCCGGCACCGAGCTTGCCTTCCTGCACGATTTGCCGGTCTCGCTGATGTGGGGTGTCGGGCCGGCAACCAGGGCGCGGCTGGCCGAGATCGGCGTCGAGACCATCGGCGAACTGGCCCGCACCCACAGCGGCGCGCTGACGCGGCTGCTCGGCCCCGCCGCCGGCGACAAGCTCGCGGCCCTGGCGTGGAACCGCGACCCGCGCAAGCTGGAGATGAAGCGCCGGGCGCATTCTGCCGGCGCGCAATCGGCGCTTGGGCAAAAGCCGGCCGTGGCGCGGGTGATCGTGCCGACACTGCTGCATCTGGCCGACCGCGTCGCCAGCCGGCTGCGCGCCAAGAACCGCCCCGGCCGCACGGTGACGGTGCGCGTGCGCTTCGCCGATCTCAGCGCCGTCACCCGCTCGATCACGCTGGAACAGCCGATCTCGGCGACGATCATGCTGGCCGAGATCGCGACGGACCTGGTGCGCGGCGTGCTCGCTGACCATCCACGGGAGAAAACCATCTCGCTGCTGGCGATCTCGGTCTCGCATCTGGAAGAGAGCGCCGAGCTGCAGCTCGACCTGCCGCTCGGCCTTGCCGACGAAAAGCGCCGCCCCGGCAGCCGAAAGGGCCTCGCCCGTTTCGGCGCCGACCGCGCCGTCGACAAGATCCGCGAGCGCTTCGGCAAACAGGCGGTCGGCTACGGCACGGTGGCGCTGGAGGCGGGCCGTTCGGTGCCCGACGAATTCAGGGAACTGGCGGAAAAGGAGCTGTGAGAATTACCTGCCAGTACGCCAGTAGCGATGCACCTTGACGCCGCTGCCGCTTTCCCCATGCCAGGGCTCGCAGGCGATACCGTCCTTGTCGGCGTCATGCGTCGGCCAATAGCCAGGCTGCCCCTTGCGCGCTGGGGCAAGACCGACGGCGCGGGCAGCTGCACAGTTCGGGAATGCGGCAAGATGCCTGAGGGCGGAAAGCGGCGAGTCGATCTGGATGCCAATAAAGCCATAAACAATGTAACCAGAGAGAAGGATGAACGGCGCAAAAAGTGCCGCCCATTTCAGCCCGCCATAGCGACGAGGCACATGCCAATGCAACAATGGCAGAAGCATTCCCGGTACGCCCCCGGTTCCAATACCCCAAGGCAATTTATCTTGAGCCGCCTGTCGTGACAATGACATCGGACTTACGCAAGGTTCCAGACGAATTGAGGGAACTGGCGGAAAAGGAGCTGTGAGCGCTCGCCGTCGCTCACGCCTTGCGGATCAACGTGCCGAACCAGGCGGCGCCGCGGTCACGGCCGACAGCAGCTCGCGCTTCACCAGCACCGGCTTTTGATAGGTCTTCCTCACGGCAATTCCCCCACGCCCAGGCATCTGGCGGCAACTAGCATCCGGCAGGCACCGCTTGTCAAGAAGAGGCGAAATTGGCTAGCGGGGCAGTTTGCAGATCGCGAAAATGGTTGCAATGATCGTAGCGAAGGGAGCGGCGGCGCCGACGGTTCGAGATCCTATAAAAGAGGGTTGCCGTGTGACCATCCTTGACAAGGCAAAGCAATGGGCAAGGGCCATCAAGCGCGATGTGGTCGCCTTGTGGCTGGCCGCCCGCGATCCCCGCGTTCCCTGGTACGCCAAGGTTGCCGCCGGCGTGGTCGCCGCCTACGCGCTCAGTCCTATCGATCTGATACCCGATTTCATTCCCGTCCTCGGATATTTGGACGATCTGATCATCGTACCGCTCGGCATCCTGCTTGCGGTGAAGTTGATCCCCGCCGCTTTGATGGCTGAGTTTCGCGCGGAAGCCATTCGCCGATCCAGGCCGACCAGCCGCGGCGGTCTGGCATTCATCGTTGGAATTTGGGTTCTGATGGCCGCCGCGCTCATCTGGTTATTCTGGCCAGATCGCTCGGCCTAGATTTCAGGCCCGGCGTTTCTCATTGCCCCGGCAGCCCCACGTCAAAGCCGCGCGGTGCCGAAAATCCGATCCCAGAAAATCGACGTCACGCCGAAATTGGCGTTCTCGTCGACATGGTGATGCACCGCGTGGCGGCGCTTCAGCATATAGAGATAGCTCGGATGGGTCGGATGCCAATGATGGATCATGTGGTGGACGCTGATGTACCAGAGGTAGCCCAGCATCAGACCGCAGCTCACCGCGCTGGCGGTCGCGAAATCCGAGACCATCCAGACAGGCAGGAATGCCACCAGCGCATGAACGCCGAGGCTGAGCCATGTGGGCGTGCCCACCGGGCTGCGCTCCTCGATATGGTGACGGTCGTGCAGGTCCCGGATCCAGGGAACGTGGTGCAGCACGAAGCGGTGCAGGACGTATTCGATCAGCGTCCACAGGCCAAGGCAGATCAGCGCCGTGCCGATCCAGTCCGGCGCGCCTTCCTCTCCGGCCTCGATCAGCCCGGCCACGCCCAATACGGCGATCACCAGCGGATAGACCACGAAGTCGCTATAGTAGCCGATCAGACCCAGCTGCATTCGGACGAATCACCTGACTTTCGACGCCGCCCCAAAAGCGATGCTATCAGATTGCCGGACTCGCGTATGAGGTGCAATCCGGATGCGCCTGACATAGCGTCGCAATTTCCCGGTGCAAGATCGGCAGACTTCGCACCAGTGCCGCAAACGGACATGCAAACATGGCAAAACGCAGTGCCGGCCTGCTGATCTATCGCCGCACCGGTGGTGACATCCAGGTGCTGCTGGTCCATCCCGGCGGCCCGTTCTGGGCGAAGAAGGACGATGGCGCCTGGTCGATCCCCAAGGGCCTCGTCGACCAGGGCGAGGACGAGCTGGCGGCGGCACGACGCGAGACCGGGGAAGAGCTCGGCATGAAGGTCGAAGGCGCCTTCGCGCGCCTTGGCGACTACCGGCAACCGGGCGGCAAGATCGTCTCGGCCTGGTCCGTCGAGGCCGACATCGACGTCGCCGCCATCAGCAGCAACACCTTCACCATGGAATGGCCGCCGCGATCCGGATCGATGAAGGAATTCCCGGAGGTCGACAGAGCCGGCTGGTTCACATTGGCCGAGGCCGAGGTGAAGATTTTGCAGGGCCAGCGCCCGATGCTGTCGGATCTGGCGGAGCAACTGGGCGTGGCATGATCGCCGACGGCAAAGCTGCCAATCTCCCCCCAAGAGGGGGAGATTGCCGGCAGGCCAGAGGGGGCGCTGTCCCGCCAACGTCTCGGTCAATCAGGTATGTCCGTCGGAGGCTTGCGTGAAAGAGGATCATACCGATAGGCAGTGATCCTTGGCGCCCCCCTCTGCCCTGCCGGGCATCTCCCCACGAGGGGGAGATTGGCTGTCATCCCCCAAACCGCGCCGCCGTCCACGCCCCGCTGGCCGCGTTCGACTCCACGGCGGCGGCGACGAACTTCACGCCGCGCGCGCCGTCGACCACGTCGGGCACCTGTGCCGCGCGCGCCGGATCGACCGCGCCTCCCGAACGGTGGGCGCGGATGATGTCTGCGGCGTCGCGGTAGAAATTGGCGAAGGCCTCGATATAGCCCTCCGGATGCGCCGCCGGCATGCGCGACACGCGGCGGGCTTCCGCCGTCGAGCCATGGCCGCCGCGCACCAGCGTGCGGGTTTCCTCGCCATGGACGGAAAAGCGCAGTTCCTCCGGCCGCGTGCCCGACCATTCGAGCCCGGCTCTGTCGCCATAGATGCGCACGGAGAGGTCGTTGTAGTGGCCGGGCGACGTCTGGCTGGCCAGGATCGTGCCGCGCGCGCCGTCGGTCCAGCGCACCAGCACATGCGCATTGTCGTCGAGCCGGCGCCCCGGCACGGCGGTGAACAGGTCCGCCGAGACCGAGTCGGCCTCGCGGCCGGAGATGAAGCTTGCCAGGTTGAAGGCGTGCACGCCGATATCGGCCAGCACCGCCGACTGCCCTGCCCTCGCCGGATCGGTGCGCCATTCCGCCTGCTTCTGGCCGTCGGCATCGATCGGCTTGGTCAGCCAGTCCTGGATATAGGCGCCATGCACAGACACGATCCGGCCGAGTTCGCCCGCCATCACCATCTCGCGCGCCTGGCGCACCATGGCGTAGCCGGTGTTGTTGAGGGTGACGACGAAGCGGCGCTTTTTCGCGCGCGCCAGCGCCACCAGCGCTCGCGCGTCATCAAGCGTCGTCGACAGCGGCTTGTCGCAGATCACGTCGATGCCGGCTTCGAGAAAGGCGGTGGCGATCGGCGCGTGCAGATGGTTGGGCGTGACGATGACGACCGCCTCGATGCCATCCGGCCGCGCGGCCTCCGCCTTGGCCATGGCGCGATAATCGGCATAGCTGCGATCCGGCGCGATGCCGATTTCGGCGGCCGAGGCGGCGGCATTGTCCGGATCGGACGACAGCGCGCCGGCGACCAGCGCGATCTGGTCGTCAAGCCGCATGGCCAGCCGATGCACCGCGCCGATGAAGGCGTTGCGGCCGCCGCCGACCATGCCCACCCTCAAGCGCGTGCCCGCCGACCCGTCCGATGTTGCGTAGACCATGTTTCCTCCTCCACCTATCACTTCGTCCTCCTGGGGCGGAGCAAGGAGCGCAGCGACGCGGCGCAGACCCCAGGATCCATGCCGTGGCTTCAAGGCGTTGCGACGGTGCAGAATCTTCTGATTCCGCCGCGTTCCTCGGCAACTGTCACGGCATGGATCCCTTGGGCTGCGGAGCAGCTCCAGGGGTCTCCGCGACGGAGCTTCGCTCCTGCTTCGCCCTGGGATGACGACGTTGGAAGGACTTACCGAGCCCCCCTACCACCCTCGAACAGGATTTCCAATTTCCATATTGTAAAACGATCGTATCGCGCTAGCCTGAATTCATGAGCGGGGCGAGAAAACCATCCGGACGATCCAATGCCGACGAGGCGGCGACGCGCAAGCGCGGGCGTTCGCTGGCGGCCCTTGGCTATATACAGCCGCAGACCTATGAAGAGCTGCGCGCGGTGCTGTCCTCCGGCACGGTGCATTTTCCGAAGCGCCTGCGCCAGGTGGCGATCTTCCTGTGGCAGCATCCGAGCGAGGTCGCGCTCGGCACCATCGCCCAAGTGGCGGCACAGGCCGGCGTGCAGCCCTCGACGCTGGTGCGCTTCGCGCAGATCTTCGGATATTCGGGCTTTTCCGATTTCCAGGGCCTGTTCAAGGACCACGTCAAGGGATCCTGGCCGGAAGGCCGTGGCGAGCAGCGCGCCGAGGCCGAGCCTAACGCCGCCATGCATTTCCTGCGCGGCATGGTCGGCGCCTCGCTGGCCTCGCTCGGCCGCATCGAAAGCGGCTTCGATGTCGAAAGCTTCGAGAAGATGTTGGCGACGCTGGCCGACGCCGACCTGATCTACGTCATCGGCTCCAAGCGCGCCTTCCCCGTCACCACCTATCTGTCGCTGACGCTTTCGCAGCAAGGCGTGCGCAACGTGCTGGTCGACAATGTCGGCTCGACCGCGCTCGACCAGGTCGGCTGTATCGGCAGGCAGGATGCGGTGCTGGCGGTATCCTTCAGCCCCTATAATTCGATCACGCCCGACCTCGTCGCGGTGGCGCACGAACGCGGCGCCCGCATCGTAACCATCACCGACAGCACCTTCTCGCCGCTGATCCGGCTCTCGGACAGCTGGCTGGAGGTGGTGGAATCCGACTTCGCCGGTTTCCGCTCGCTGGCCGCGTCGCTCGCCGTCGGCATGGCGCTGGTCCAAGGCGTCGCGGCAAAGCGCGGCAAGTGAATATTGGAGGTTTTGATGGAGAGTTTCGACTTGTGGCGGCGACCATAAATTATCGACGCCCGCGCCGCCCCTCATCGCCCTGCCGGGCACTTCTCCCCGTATAGTGACGGGGAGAAGGGGCTGGCCTCAGCGCTGGCACCCCCTTTGCAACATTGGTGATTGGCGAAATCGGTGACGACAGCGCCCTCTCCCCGTCACTATACGGGGGAGAGGATGCCGGCAGGCAGGTGAGGGGCGGCGCAGACTTTAGGATGTCATCTGATGAACCGCCACTGGCACAATTGACTACCGGGAATTATCGTTCCATATTTTGAAAAATAGAAACTTTGTTCCGGGAGGAGGAATGGAGATCAGGCTCGAAGGCAAGGTGATATTGGTCACCGGGTCGACGCAAGGCATCGGCCGTGCCATCGCCGAGACCCTGGCGCGCTCCGGCGCGGCCGGGCTGCTGGTCACCGGCCGCGAGAAGACGCGTGGCGATGCGGTCGCGGCGGAGCTTTCGCGGCTGGGCACGCCGACACTCTTCGTCGCCGCGGACCTCGGAGACCCGGAAACTCCGGCCCTTTTGGCGCAGGCCTGCATCGAGCGCTTCGGTCGCATCGACGGCCTGGTCAACGCCGCCGGCCTCACCGACCGCGCGTCCTTCCTCGACGCCAGCCCCGAAGACTGGGCGGCGCTGTTCGCCGTCAATGCGCGCGCGCCGTTCTTCCTGATGCAGGCGGCGATTGCCGACATGCGGAAACGCGGCCAGGGGGGCGCGATCGTCAACATCCTGTCGATCAACGCCCATTGCGGCTCACCCGAGCTTGCCGTCTATTCCGCCACCAAGGGCGCGCTGGCGACGCTGACCAAGAACGCCGCCAACGCCCACCGCTTCGACCGCATCCGCGTCAACGGCATCAATGTCGGCTGGACCGACACGCCGGCCGAGCGTGTGATGCAGGCGCAGACGCTCGGTCATGGCCCGGGCTGGCTTGACGCCGCCAACGCCGCCCAGCCCTTTGGCCGGCTGCTCAGGCCGGACGATATCGCCAACCTCGCCGTCTTCCTGCTTTCCGACGCGGCCGGGCCGATGACCGGGGCGGTGATCGACCAGGAGCAGTCGGTGATCGGGGCGAACCGGTGAACGCCATCGAAACGCTTGGGCCTGGCCTGCTGGAGCGGCTTCCCGCCGCCGTGCAAAAGCCGACCTACGACCGCGCATCGCTGTCACCCGGCATGGCCCATCTCGGCGTCGGTGCCTTCCACCGCTGCCACCAGGCCGAATACACCGACGACCTGCTCTCGCTGAAGTTCGACCGCTGGGGCATTGTCGGCATCAATATCCGCCCGCCCGCGCTCGCCGACACCCTTGGCCGGCAAGGCGGCCTCTACACAAGGCTGATCCGCGAGAACGACCATGTCGAGGCGCGCGTCATCGGCAGCATCGTGAAGGTGGTCGACAGCCAGGACAGCGCCGCACCGGCGCTCGCGGTGCTCGCCTCGCCCGACATCGAACTGGTGACGATGACGGTGACGGAAAAAGGCTATTGCCATATCCCGTCGACCGGCGCGCTCGATCTCGGCCATCCCGACATCGTCCATGATCTCGCCAATCCGGAAGCGCCGCGCAGCCTGCCCGGCATCCTGGCGCTGGCGCTGGAGCAGCGCAGGGCCACGCATGGCCGCAAGCTGACACTGCTCTCCTGCGACAACATTCCGACCAACGGCGTCATCCTGGAAAATGTCGTGCGGGGCTTTGCCGAACGGCGCGGCAATGGGCTCGCCGACTGGATCGCGGCCAATGCCGCCTTCCCCTCCGCCATGGTCGACCGCATCGCGCCGGCTGTGTCGCCGGATGACCTCGACAGCGTCGAGCAATGGTTCGGCTATCGCGATGGCGCCGTTGCCGTCGGCGAACCGTTCCGGCAGTGGGTGATCGAGCAGAAATTCGCCGGCCGCATGCCGCGCTGGGACCTGGCCGGCGCGACCTTCGTCGACGATGTCACGCCGTTCGAGCATCTCAAGATGCGGGTGCTGAACGGGGCGCAAACGACGCTCGCCACGCTCGGCGTGCTGGCGGGGCTCGAACACACATTCGATGCCATCGCCGACCCGCTGCTGTCGGTCTTCGTCAGGAGCATGCTGGTCGAGGAGACGCTTCCGACACTGACGCCGGTGCCCGGCATGGAGCCGTTGGCTTATGTCGAGCAGAGCCTTGGCCGGCTGAAGAACACAGCGATCCGCCATCGCAACCACCAGATCGCCACCGATGGATCGCAAAAGATCGTCCAGCGCCTGCTCAACCCGATCCGCGACCGGCTGAGCCAAGGCGCCGGCATCGGCCTGCTGTCGGTGCCGGTCGCCGGCTGGATGGCCTATCTCATCCTGGCCTCGGCGCGCTTCGGCAAACGCTGGCCGGTGTCGGATCCCTATGCCGGCAGGATCGCAGCGATCGCCGACGAAACCGGACGCGACGCGCCGGCGCTGGCTTCGGCCATCCTGGCCATCGACACGATTTTCGACCCCGGCCTTGCCGCCGACGAGGCGTTTCGCAAGACGGTGACTTCAGCGCTGGGCGAACTGCTTTCGGACGATCCGATGGCGGCCGTTCGACACAGTCTGGAGCAAGACGGGGTCGCGAGGTTGAAACGATCCAAACTATCGGCATTATAAACATCGATCGCGGGTTCGCGGTCAGGGGAGGCATGATGAAACTTGGACTGCTCACCGCACCATTCGCGGAGACTCCGCTCGGCGAGGTCGCCGGCTGGGCAAGCTCCGTCGGCTTCGAGGCCTTGGAAATCGCCTGCTGGCCGAAAACCTCCGGCGCCACCCGCCGCTATGCTGGCACCAGCCATATCGACGCCGCCGGCACCTCGGCCTCGCAGGCGAAGGAGATTGCCGCTTCGCTGGCGGAAAAGAACATGTCCATCTCCGGCCTCGGCTACTACCCCAACCCGCTGCATCCCGATCCGGCCCACCGCGAGGCGGTCATCGGCCATCTGAAGAAGGTGATCGTGCTGGCCGCCAATATGGGCGTGCCGGTCGTCAACACCTTCTGCGGCGGCGATGCCTCCAAAACCGTCGACGTCAACTGGCAGGATGCGCTGAAAGTCTGGCCCGGGATCGTCGCCCATGCACGCGACCACGGGGTGAAGCTTGCCTTCGAGAACTGCCCGATGATCTTCAGCTATGACGAATGGCCGGGCGGGCACAACATCGCCTATTCGCCGCAAGTCTGGCGCCGCATCCTGGAGAGCTGGGGCGGCGATGTCGGCATGAATTTCGACCCCTCGCACCTGGTCTGGCAGATGATCGACCAGGCTCGCTTCATCAGGGAATTCGGCCCCTACATGCTGCATGTCCACGCCAAGGACCTGATGATTGATCATGATGGTTTGTACGAGCGCGGAATCCTTTCGGCCGGGATAGGCTGGCAGGTGCCGCGCATGCCAGGGCTGGGCGATGTCGACTGGAGCGGTTTCTTCTCCGGTCTCTACCGCGCCGGCTATGACGGCTCGGTCATCATCGAGCACGAGGACAGGCGATTTGAAGGCAGCGACGATCAGGTGAAGCGGGGTTTTCTGCTCGCCCGCGACGTGCTGCGTCCCTTCGTCAAATGACGGCAAGGCGAGCCACTTGACTCCGTTTGTGAGTGGCACGGCTTAACGGGTTGGAACTGAACTGAAAAACAATGTGGAGGAAGACTGAAATGAAGACATATCTGACCATGGTTCCGCTGCTTGCCAGCGCCGCCCTGCTGGCCTCGGTGGCGATCTCGTCCGCCGCCGGCAAATACACGATCGGCATCTCCAACACCGTGCAGGGCAATGGCTGGCGCGAGGAGATGGTGTGCGCCATGAAGGCGCAGGCGCTCGCCTCGGGCGAAGTGACCAAGCTCAACATCGCCCACCGCAACACCGATGCCGCCGGCCAGTTGGAAGACATCCGCAACCTGATCAGCGCCAAGGTCGACGCCATCGTCGTCAACCCCGCCGATCCGGCCGGCATCAAGGCGGGTCTTGAAGAAGCCACCAAGGCCGGCATCGTCGTCGTCGCCGTCGACCAGGCGGTGACCGAGCCGTCGGCCTACATCATCTCCAACAATCAGGAGCAGTACGCCTATCTCGGCGCCAAATGGCTGTTCGGCCAGATGGGCGGCAAGGGCGAGGTGTTCTACATGCGCGGTGCCGCCGGCGCTTCGGCCGACAGCGATCGCGACAAAGGCTTCAAGAAGGCGCTGGCCGAATTCCCCGACGTGAAGGTCGCGCAGGAAGTCTTCACCGGCTGGCAGCAGGACCAGGCCAAGCAGCAGATGCTGTCGTTCCTGGCCACCGGCACGCCAATCAACGGCATCTGGACCTCCGGCATCGACAACGTCATCGTCGACGCGCTGGTCGAATCGCAGGCGCCGCTGGTGCCGGTGGTCGGCGCCGACAATGCCGGCTTCGTCGGCCAGCTGAGCTCGGTCAAGGGTCTTGTGGGTGCCGCCGTAACCAACCCCGGCTCGATCGGCGGTGCCGGCGTGACGCTGGCTCTGCAGATCCTCGACGGCAAGAAGCCGGCCCAGCAGACCGTGCTGGTCGACCCGCAGCTCTGGGACAACGCCACCGACGAAGGCAAGGCCAAGCTGAAGGCCGCCGCCGACCCGTCGCTGAGCCCCGAATGGCCGGTCTCGATCTCGATCCCGGACTGGACGACCTACACCAAGGAGCAGATCGTGGCCTGCAAGGGGCCGGGGGAGTAAGGCTGAGGTTTGCCAACGGACCATCCGTCGGCGCTGCCCCTCACTGTCCTGCCGGACATCTCTCCCCGTAAACGGGGAGAGAGAAGCTGGCCGCAATGCCGGCGACAAGCCCCCCTCTCCCCGTCTCTATACGGGGAGAGGATGCCGGCAGGCAGGTGAGGGGCGGCGCCGACATTTCTAATTATTCGACCTCATAAATCGAGAACCAATCAATTTGACCACCAGCCCCCTCCTCGACGCCACGGGCGTCGCCAAGAACTACGGCGCGGTCGCCGCCCTGCGCAATGCGTCGCTGTCCGTCCTGCCGGGCGAGGTGCATGCGTTGATGGGGGCCAACGGCGCCGGCAAGTCGACGCTGGTGAAGATCCTGACCGGCGCGATTTCGGCCAATGCCGGGCGCATCCTGATCCGTGGCGAGGCGCGCGACATACGCTCGCCGGCGGCCGCGCGCCGCGCCGGGCTGTTGCCGGTCTACCAGGAGCCGTCGCTGATCCCCGATCTCGACGTGCTGTCCAATCTGCGGCTCACCGGAACGCCGGTCGAGCCGTTCCGCGCCTGGGTGCGCGAACTCGGCATCGCCGACCTCGACCTGCGCGACAGCGCGCGCGACATTCCATTGGCCGTGCTGCGCGTGCTTGATCTGGCCCGGGCGCTCGCCGTCGAACCCGACGTGCTGCTGCTCGACGAGATGACCGCGGCGCTGCCCGCCAACCTTGCCGAAAAGGTGCTGGAAGTGGTCCGCCGCCAGGGTGACGCCGGCCGCGCGGTGATCTTCATCTCCCATCGCTTCGTCGAAATCGCAGCCCTTTGCGACCGCGCCACCGTGCTGCGCGACGGCGAGACCGTCGGCGTCGTCGACATCGTGCCGGGCGTCGAGGAAAAGATCGTCGAGCTGATGCTGGGCACCCGCATCGAAAAGGCCAAGATCGCCGCCCGAAGCGCCGGCGAGAAGGCGGCATCCGCCCTTGCCCGACCGCGCATCACCGTGAAAAACCTGCGCGTCGGCACCAAGCTCGGCGATGTCTCCTTCGATCTCGCCGATGGCGAAGTGGCCGGCGTCGTCGCGCTCGAAGGCCAGGGCCAGGACGAGCTGTTCGCCGCCCTTGCCGGCTCGATCCGGCCGTCCGGCGGCACGATCGAGGTCGACGGCCAGGCAGTAAAATTCTCACACCCGATCGACGCCATCCGCGCCGGCATTGCCTATGTGCCCGGCGACCGTTCCGAGGCGCTCGCCATGCAGCGCTCGGTGCGTGAGAACATTGCGCTTCCCTTCAGCGCCGCCCTGCGCAACTGGGGGCCCATTCATATGCGCAAGGAGCGCGCCACGGTGGCAAGCGCCATCCAGCGCCTGCAGATCGACACCCGCGCCCAGGGCGAGGTGCAGCGCCTGTCCGGCGGCAACCAGCAGAAGGTGACCATCGCGCGCTGGATCGCGGCGGACGCCCGCACCATCCTGTGCTTCGATCCGACACGCGGCATCGATGTCGGCACCAAGCAGGAGATCTATAAATTGCTGCGCGAGCTCGCCGGCCACGGCAAGTCGGTGCTGTTCTACACCTCGGAACTCGAGGAGGTGCAGCGCGTCTGCGACCGCGTCATCGTCATCTTCGGCGGCTGTCTCGTTGACATCTTTCCGGTCGAGGAAGCGGACGAACCGGCGCTGATGCGGGCCGCCTACGGCCTGCCGCGCGGCGCCAAGGCCGATATCGGCATATTGGCCGATCCCCAGTCCCCGTCTTCGGGGACGACGCCATGAACCATTTCCTGCGCCGCCAGGGCTGGGTGTCAGGCCTGTTCGCCCTGCTCATCGTTCTGTTCATCGTCACAAAACTGATCCAGCCCGGTTATGGCAGCGGCGATTTCGGCTCGCTGGCGCGGGCGGTACTGCCTTACGCCTTTGCCGTCGCGGCCCAGACCGTCGTCGTCATCGCCGGCGGCATCGACCTCTCGGTCGCCGCCATGATGGCGCTGACCAGCGTCACCGCCGCCTCGATGATGGCGGGCGCCAGCGAGGAATACGCGCTGTTCGTGGTGCCCTTCGTGCTCGCCATGGGTTTTGTGCTGGGCGCCCTCAACGGCCTGCTCATCGTCGTCACCCGCGTGCCCGACATCGTCGTTACGCTCGCCATGCTGTTCGTGCTGCAAGGGGCGGCCCTGCTGGTGCTCGGCGCGCCGGGCGGCGCCGCGGCAGAATGGCTGAAGGCGATGATCTCGGGCACCGTGCCGATACCGGGCCTGCCCGACGCCATCGACGCCTGGCTGCCCAAGGCGCTGCTGGTGCTGATCGTCTGCCTCTGCGTCATCTGGGTCCCGCTCAGGCGCTCGCGCCTCGGCCTTTCCATCTACGCCATCGGCTCGAGCGAGCTGGCGGCGTTCCGCAGCGGCGTGCCTGTCGCCCGCACGCGCATCATCGCCTACGCGCTGTCCGGGCTGTTCGCGGCCATGGGCGGGCTGGCGCTGACCATGAGCACCGGCATCGGCGCTCCCATTCCCGGCCCCTATCTGCTCGCCAGCGTCGCCGCGGTGGTGCTGGGCGGCGTCGCGCTCGGCGGCGGCAAGGGCGGCCTGCTCGGCCCCATCGTCGCCGTCTTCGTGCTGCGCCTGGTGCGCACGGACCTGACGCTGCTCGCCATCGACCCCAACGTCACCGCCATCATCGAAGGCCTGATCATGGTCGCCGTAGTGATGTTCGGCGCGTTTATCACGATGCGGGGGCGGCAATGATGGGAGAGAGAAATATAGAGCGTAGCGCTCTACGGCGCCCCCCTCTGGCCTGCCGGCCATCTCCCCCACTTGTGGGGAGATTGGCTGTTGTTGCGGCTTTCGCCAATCTTCAACGTTGCAGAAAAGAGTGGGGCGCCAAAGCGGCCAATCTCCCCCCTTGTGGGGGAGATGTCCGGCAGGACAGAGGGGGGCGCCGTAGAGCGCTACCCTCCCAGAACATCGGACCCACCCCATGAGCACATCAGCGATCACCCCCGTCCCCCTCGGCCGCCGTCTAAAACGCTTCATGGCCGACCGGCCGCTCATCCCGCTGATCATCCTGCTGGTCATCCTGGTGGTGATCCTGCAGATCCTGCGTCCCGGCATCGTCAACGAGCGCTGGATCGCCAACACCATCAAATTCGCCATTCCGCTGGCGATCCTTGCCGGCTGCCAGACCATGACCATGTTGACCGGCGGCATCGACCTGTCGGTCGGCACGGTGGCGACGATGAGCGCCTTCATCATGGCGACGCAGATCGTCAGCCAGGACCCGGCGGTGGCGTTCCTGCTGGCGATGATGCCGGCGGTGCTGATCGGCCTCGTCAACGGCATCGGCGTCGGTGTCTTCCGCGTCCACCCGCTGATCATGACGCTGGGCACCAGCCTGATCGGCACCGGCTGTCTGCAGGTCTATCAGCGCACGGTGATCGCGTCGGGTGCCAAGATCCCCGACTTCCTCGCTTGGCTGGGCACCGGCGTCACCTACGGCTTCCCCAACGCGCTGCTGCTCTTCGTGCCGCTGGCCGCGCTCATCGTCTTCACGCTCGCCCGCACCGGCTTCGGCCGCCTGCTCTACGCCGTCGGCGACAATGAGCGCGCGACGCGTCTGTCGGGCATGCAATACTGGCAGGTCATATCAGCGCTCTACGTCACCTCAAGCGTGCTCGCCGGCATCACCGGCCTGCTCTATATCGGCCTGATCAAGGCCCCTTCCCTGTCGCTCGCCGAACCGCTGGTGCTGCCTTCGGTGGCCGCCGCCGTCATCGGCGGCACCTCCATCTTCGGCGGCCGCGGCGGCTACACCGGCACCATCATCGGCGCGCTGATCCTCACCGTGCTGACGACGCTCCTGACCATCCTGCAGATGCCGGAGGGGGCTAGAAGGATCTTGTTCGGGTTGATCGTGCTGTTCGTCACGGCGGCCTATTTGCGGATCGTCGAGGAGCGGTGAAAGGATCCCGCGAAGGCCACCGTTTTGGATCATCAAGCAATCCAGTGCCTGCGCACAAGAGATAAGCGGCGAAAGGATCGATTTTGAGAAACTCGCCGCTTCCGTATTTTTGCCAACTATATTAGTCCTTGTTGAAGTGTATTGGCGTGATGCCATTGGATACCACTATTTGTTTTCGGCCAGCGTTCACTTTGAACCATTGATTAACCGCCTATGCTTCATTCTGTGAATCGCATGCACAAGGCATGTGAAACACGAGAGCTTACTCGATGCGGATCATGCCGGATCTCACCGTTACGATACAGAAGCTGATGTCGGCCAAGAGCGGCTTTGCAGGCGCCAACCAGCCCGCGTTCGCGAAAGCAGGCACGGCGCTGCGGACCGAGCCTCCTGTCATTCGTCCGGGTGCAACAGGTGATGAGGACGACGCCGAATACGATCCGTTCGGCAGCTTTGGCCAGGCCGCTGGGGCGCAGGCGTCTTCACCCATCAGTGCAACGTCCACCACGACGGCACAAGACCGTTATTTGCGCGCGGGCGAAGCCAACTTTGACGAACTCCAAGCGGAGTATACACGCTTCATCGGCTCGATGGTCGAGGCAGACCGCCGACACGAAGATTCCACCGTTGCGCGCAACTTCATCCCCACGGGCGAGACACCGGAAACGGTGATGGCGATGGGAGAATATGACTATATGTGGGCCGTCCAGGACGAGATGGAGGCCGCTGCCGACCGCAGCCCGCAGGCGCAGGCCAACAAGGCGATCAGCAACCAGAGCCTGACCTACGGTGATGCCGGCAGGATGACTTCCGATGCCCTGTTCAGCCTGCAGAAGGCCTTGCCAGCTTTGAACAGCGCCTTGGCGAGTGTCACCCCCGAGGCCATTGAAAAGCGCCTGCAAGGCATCGGCGACGACTCGAAACGCCAGCTTCTCGCGCAGCAACTGGCCAGGAACGATATGCTCTTTGCCAAGAGCAATCTGCGCTACGTCGCCAGGATAGTCAAAGGCATCGAGGGTGGCCCCAACAAGGTGACTGGCGACATCCTGCTCAAGAACGACCAAGGCCAGTACCAGCTGGGCGATTTCTCGATTTCGTTCAAGGGGGAGGTGTTGCTGACCTCCAAGGACAAGTTCAAGGCATTCACCGGCTGAGCCTGTCCGAGGCGCCGGCCGTCTTGACGGCAACCAACTGATCGCTGGAACTATGGCCTAACGCCGGAACAATATCGAAAGAAGTGGAGCTGCCTTCCAACTGCCCGATGGTGGCGCCCGGCGGCCCGATAGCCAAGTTTATCCTCGATATCTAGGAGTTCATTGCGACCACGCATGGGGCCTCCTGCAGATCGAGTATCCGGCCGTCCATGACGCGTGCTGCGTCGCGGCCGCGCGCCACCCCGAGCGCTTGGAGGGACCGCTTCACTCAGTCCACATCGCCCACCACCGGCTCATCACCCCATCGGAATGGCGAGCGGTCGACGGTGTTATCACCGTCCAGTAAGGGCGGCGTCGTTGCGCACGCAGGCCTCACCAGAAGCCGATGAACGACCTCAATATCGCCGCGGGACCGATCGCCTGCCTGCAGGTCATGCGAAATCCGGCCCGGCCCGTTGCCTCAAGCACGTCGTCGTCGATGTCGCGCAGGATTCTGTGCGCATTGCGCCAGCCGATCCTGGCCAACGCGGCTGCCAGATCCGCCCGCGAGGGGTTAAACAGGCTCTCGTTGGCGGCCGGGTCCCCGGACCGGTCGATGTCATTGCTCGAGACAAGCGCGTGGCGTGGAATTGTCACGTCGGTGCTGGCTTCGAACGGCGTGGACAGATCGAGGAAACGGGAAATGGAACTCAGGCAAAGGGCCGGGGTCGCGACGAGTTGCTCATAGCATACGAAATGCACGGGCGTGCCGGTGCGGCGCAGCGCCTCCATAGCAAAGTAGAACTGGTTCCAGTAGTCGGCGGGTGCGCGGAACCTGTATTCCATCTGCGGCCGCGTGAAATCCTGCCTGATTTCGAAAGGCTGGTTCAGGAACGAACCGAAATGTTTGGCCGGCCTCAAAATGCTGTTGTGCCTGGTGAAACGGAACCAGGACAGGAGCTGAGTGATCGGGTCCTTGCTCATGACAATGATGGGCAAGTCGCCATATTGCAGCGCGCGCCCGTTCATCAGGGCCGGAAAGATCCCATGCTTCCAAAAACCCTGGTCAAAGACGACGGGCACGCCGAGATAGGCCTCGACCAGATGTTTTGCGAGATTCGTGCCCGATTTCGGCGTCCCCATGATGCGGATCCGGGCGACAGTGCCGCCGGCCTGCGTCCGCGATCCACCGGGACCTGGGCTAGTCATCGGCCCTCACAGCGCCAGGCTGCCCTGCTCCGCCGCCTCGGCGTTGGGGTCGCCCGGCGCGGTGGCCCAGGCAAGTTCGACCAGCGTCACCGTGCGCTTTCCCGTGCCATCGAGCTGGCAGACGATGAGGCCCTGCTCCTCGATATAGGTCAGCAGCCGCCGGGCCCGGCGCATGGAGTGCGACCCATAGGCGCGGGCGATCGCGCCATCGCTCGGGCACGGCCAGCCCTCCTTCGCCGCGCGCGCGATCATCATGAACACGCCCTGCATGTCCTCTGGCAGCAGTGAGGCGCGCACCGAAACATCCCGCCACGCGTCATCCTCGGCCATGTCGGACCCCACCCCGGCACGGGCGCGTGTCAGCATGCGGCGAAATTCCTGGAGATCGGGTATGACCGAAGCCAGTCCCTCGATGCGGCAGCGCACGACGAATTCCTGGTAGAGGACGCCGATGACGCGAAATCCCGCATCGGGTTCGGCCAGGATGGCGCGCAGGATGCGGTCCATCCGCTCGCGCCGTTCGGCCAGATCCTCGGCGCTGGGCGCGGGCTCGGCCGGTTCGGGCCGAATGTCGCGCGGCGCCGATTTCGCCGCCATCAGTTGCTCCAGCAGATCCGGCGACGCCACCCGGCGCGGCGCGCGCATCGTCTCGGGCGGCGGGGCGGCCAGGATGATCGCGCGGGCGTCCTCGAGAGCGGATTCCGGCATCGCCATCAGCCTGGGCGTGCCGTTGCGCGGGCTGGTGTCGGTCGGGCCGATGCGCAGGCCGAGCGGGCGGCGCGACAGCGCCGGCCCGAGCGCCATGAACTGTCCGCGCTCCAGGTCGCGAAAGGCCTCCGCTTGCCGCCGCTCCATGCCGAGCAGATCGGCGGCGCGCGCCATGTCGATATCGAGGAAGGTGCGGCCCATGAGGAAGTTGGAGGCTTCCGCCGCGACGTTCTTGGCGAGCTTGGCCAGCCGCTGCGTGGCGATGATGCCGGCAAGCCCGCGCTTGCGGCCACGGCACATCAGATTGGTCATGGCGCCGAGCGAGAGTTTTCGCGCTTCGTCGGAAACCTCGCCGGCCACCGCCGGCGCGAACAGCTGCGCCTCGTCGACCACCACCAGCATCGGGTACCAATGGTCGCGCGCGACCTCGAACAGCCCGCCGAGGAAAGCAGCGGCGCGTCGCATCTGGTTCTCGGCGTCGAGCCCTTCGAGGTTGAGCACGGTCGAGACGCGGTGGATGCGCGCCCGCTCGCCGGCTGCCTGCAGGCCGCGCTCGGTGTGCTCCTCGGCATCGATCACCAGATGGCCGTAACGCTCGCCCAGCGAGACGAAGTCACCTTCCGGATCGACGATGGTCTGCTGCACCCAGGGCGCGCTCTGTTCGAGCAGGCGCCGCAACAGATGCGACTTGCCGGAGCCCGAATTGCCCTGCACCAGCAGGCGGGTCGCCAGCAGCTCCTCGAGATCGAGCTTCGCCGGAGCGCCCGCCGTCGTGTGTCCCATCTCGATCGCAACGGTCATGCCAGACTCATCGGCTCCTTCGCAGACGGGCTTATCAACCCGATCGCGGCCCGTCGAGCCGCGCAGGCCAAGCGATTCGCGTTGCGCACAGCCGAGACAATGATGACGTGGCCACGATGGACGGCCGCAAACCGGCGCGCCGCCTGCCGGTTACTGCCTCGGGCCTGTGGATAGTAACCCCCTGTTCACCATGGGCCGGCGTTCCGATTGCGGGCACCAGGCATCCGCCTAACCTGACCCTGCATCGTGCCCCAACGTGATGCACCCAACGCCCCAAATGGCGGCCGGCGTCTTCAAGTTCCTCTGTGTATGCGCCGGTCGTCAGGTCTGTCCGTCACCTCATCGCTTCCTGCCTCGGCACCGGCGGCAAATGCGGTGCGGCCAGTCCCTTGAAGGGATCACGCCAGGCTTCGACGGCTTCGAGCCGGCGATACCAGCGGGCAAGAGCGGGATAATCACCGAGCGGCAGCCCGGCGACGTCGTTGAACGGCAGGAACGTCGCCATGCGGAAGTCGGCATAGGAGACCGAGTTGCCGACCAGCCATTGCCTACCGACAAGCGCTGTCTCCAGGATCGCCGCCGTCGCTTGAAAAAGCTTCAGCCCCTCCTCGACCAACTGATGATCGATTGGGCCCAGCCCGTAGCGCTGCTTGGTGCCGCGCTCGAAATGCACCATGTCGCAGGCCCGCGCGAAATTCTCCTTGCCCCAGCTCAGCCAGCGGATCATGTCGGGCTCATCCTCACCGCCGCGCCAGAAATCCGAACCCATGTCGCGCGACAACCGGCAGGCTATGGCGTCGGCCTCCCACAGGCTGCCGCCCGGCCACGCCAGTATTGGAAGGGAAAGATTGGGATTGAGCGGCCGGAACCGCTCCGCTTGCCCCGGCGCGAACGGCGATGCGAATTCGAAGGTCAGCCTCGCCCCGAGATGACGCGCCACCGCGACCGCCAGGCGCGGATTGGGATTGCGGCTGAAGAACAGTTTTGTTTCCACCCCAGCCGGCATCGCCTCGCCCCTGTCACTCATGAATGCCTCTCCTTGTCCCGGCGACCATCGCCAGATCAAGGACGGATGCGACTGGCGCAATCCGACAAATCATACATCCCACGGGAGCGGGCGGAACGAACAGCCCATCGAAACAGGATGGTCGCGCAAAGTTTGGGTTGACCGTCTCCGATGGCGAGGCGACACTTCATCCCGCAGCAAGGCAGGAGGAAGAACGATGGATGAGCCCGACCGCTGGCGCCACATGTCCAGCGCGCCGAAAGACGGCAGCCGGATCCTCGTTACGGTCCGCCCATCCGAACAGGGGCCAGCGGAAGTCGACCTTGCCTACTGGTCACGCGCTGATCAATTCGGTGAGGAAGGCTGGCGCGCTTCCGATTCCTCGCCTGGCCGCGTCGTCGAATATGCCGAGCCGGAGCTGAAATGCTGGATGCCGATGCCCTCGGCCAATCTCAGCCGAGGCGCCTCGATGCCGGCGCCCTGGGAAGGCGACGACGCGCAGCAACTGGACGGCTCGGGGATTTAGCGCTCTTCCTCCCCTCTGCGATTGGCGAAATCGCCGAAACCGCCAATCTCCCCCCTCGTGGGGGAGATGTCCGGCAGGACAGAGGGGGGCGCCGTAGAGCGCCAACCTCAATCACAATCGAAACTGCCATGCCTCATACGCCATTGCCGCCGCAGAACCGAGCGAATGCTCGATCGATGCGCAAAGTCATGACCGACGCGGAGTTGAAGCTCTGGAATGAACGTCGCGCGCATCGGCTGATGGGGCTTGGCTTTCGAAGACAATTTCCGATTGCCGGCTATATCGCCGACTTTGCGTGCCCGCAGAAGAAGCTCGTCGTCGAACTCGATGGATCGCAGCATGGTGATGCAGATCTTGCAGTCAACGACACTGTCAGGACGAGGCGTCTGGAGCAGGACGGCTGGTCCGTGCTCCGGTTTTGGAATGACGATGTCATCCGCGACATCGACAATGTCTGCCAGCATATTGTCATCATGGCGGGTTTGGGTGGTATCGAATGAAAGGCTGGCGGGACAGCGCCCCCCTCTGCCTGCCGGGCATCTCCCCCACGAGGGGGGAGATTGGCAGCTTCGACGCCAGCTTTAAAACAAGAACGCCGCCGTCGCCGGGTTCGGACCACCTCGGCCGTCGGCCGAATCCATGCCCGCGATCGTCTTCAGGTCCTGCGCGTCCAGTTCGAAATCGAAGACGTCGAAATTGGCCGCGATGCGATCCTGGCGGATCGACTTCGGGATGACGATAAGCCCCTGCTGGAGATGCCAGCGGATCATGGTCTGCGCGGCGGATTTCCCATGCTTCTTGGCAATGCCTGCAATGGTCGGGTCGCCGAGCAGCTTGCCGCTGCCCAGCGGGCTCCAGCTTTCCGTATGGATATCGTGTTTGGCATGGAACTCCCTGAGCGCGCGCTGCTGGAAGCGCGGATGCAGCTCGACCTGGTTGACGACCGGAACCACGCCCGTCTCGCCGATGATGCGTTCCAGATGATCAGGATTGAAATTCGAGACGCCGATCGACTTGATGCGGCCGGCCTGCTTCAGCTCGACGAGCGTCTTCCACGCCTCGACATATTTGTCCTGGCTGGGCACCGGCCAGTGGATCAGGAACAGGTCGAGCTGCTCGACGCCGAGCTTCTTCATCGTGTCGTCGAAGGCACGAAGTGCGGCATCGCGCTGGTGGGCGCCGTTGCGCAGCTTCGAGGTGATGAACAGCTCTGCTGCCGGCACGCCGGCGGCGCGGATCGCTTCGCCGACCCCTTCCTCGTTCTGATAGCCCTCGGCCGTATCGATCAGCCGGTAGCCGGCCGCGATCGCCCAGCCGACCACTTGCGCGGTGATGTCGTGATCGACCTGCCACACGCCAAGGCCAAGCTGGGGAATGGCGGCGCCGTCGTTCAACGTGATCTGTTCGGGCATGGTCTGGTCCTTTTGCGGGGGATGGTCCAGCCTATCTAGGCTCGACATCGCGCAACGGCCAGTCGCCGGGGGAAGATTCGCCGGCGGAAAATCCGTGTCCCTTCACTTCGGCCGGCGCACCGCCCTCACCACGCCGGCGTTTCCGCTGCCGCAGAAGAGGCGGTCGCCGCCATCGGATTCCAGTCCCGAGACGCCCATGCCGGCAGGCATGTCGAGCTTCTCCAGAACCTTGCCCGTTTGCGGGTCGACGCGGCGCAGATCGCTCTCGTCGCCCTCCCAGGTGGCGTGCCACAATTCGCCGTCGACCCAGGTCACCCCTGTGACGAAACGGTTGGATTCGATGGTGCGCAGGATTTTTCCGGTCTCGGGATCGATCTGGTGGATCTTGCGCTCCCGGTGCTGCCCCACCCACAGCGTGCCCTCGGCCCAGGTCAGCCCGGAATCGCCGCCATTGCCGGGTGCCGGAATGGTGGAAAGCACCTCGCCGGTATCGGGATCGATCTTCTGGATGCGGTCCTTGGCGAGCTGGAAAAAATGCCGGCCGTCATAGGCGGTGCCGGCATGCGCCGCGACATCGATCGAACGCAACGCCTGTCCGCTCTCCGGATCGAAGGCATTCAGCCTGTCGCCCGAGGCGAACCAGACGTTCTTGCCGTCAAAGCTCACCCCGGCCACCGTCTTGGCGCCGGGAAAAGGTCCGTATTCCCTCAGGATTTCGGCCGCCGAATGCTTCATGTCTTTGTCCTCGATGGTGGTCGTCATCCCGCTGACGTCTGGGATCATGTTCCAAGGTGGGTCGAGAGTCTGAATATCAATGCACCTTAGCCATCTGGCAGCGGCGCGGGGAGTAACAAGGTGGTCGTGAATCCAGCCACCGGCGGCGTCATCCAGCGGCGCGCCCGGCCATGGCCGAAGGACTGCACCTTGCCGGCCTCGGCAAGCGGCTCGAGCGCCCGCTGCACGCTGCGCTGGCCGGTTCCGAGCGCCAGCGCCAGGGCCGAGCTCGACCAGGCCTCGCCGTCGGCGAGCAAGGCAAGCACGGCCGCGTGCCGCTCCTCGATCGGCCGCGCCAGCACCATCACCGCGTGCGCCTGGCGCGGCGCCAGCGTGAAGCCATGTTTGGTGGCGCTGATGCCGGCCAGTGAGCGAAGCTCGGCGCGCAGCCGCCCGATCTCGACGCGCAGGCGCGCGCGATGCGATTCATCGGCATGCCTGCCGCCGAAGGCCCGCGCCACGAGTTCCCCCCGCGACACGTCCCCTGGCCAGGCTTCGGCGAGCGTCCGCGCCAGGGCGAACAGCACAGGCCGGCTCGCCAGCGAGATCGTGACCCCGCCGCCGCGCAGGGCGTAGCGGAAGGCATCGACGATCAGCGCCGGCGATCCCTGCAACGCCTCGACCTCCTCGAGCAGCACCGGCAGCTCCCTGCCCTGCGTGATCAGCCGCGCCGCGGGCGTCTCCAGCGCCTGGCTTGCGCTCTCGACCTCCGCGATGAGGCCGGGAATGCCAGCTATGTGGGCGGCATGGCGCGCCCATTCCAGCGCCGCGCGCGCCGGCCTGGTCCGCAGGCGCCGCATGGCGATGCCGGCGACGGCAAGCTCGTGCGCGGCCCTGGCCGCCGGCGGAAGCGGCGCCGGGTCGAGCCCGGCCAGCACATGCTCGGCCTCGTCGAGGCGGCCGATCAAGAGCAGCCGCCGCACCTTGAGGTGGCCGGCATGCGCCGCGTTCAACCGGTCGCCATGCTTTTCCAGTGCCGCGCGGGCCGCGTCGAGCGCCTTGGCCGGCCAGCCGAGATCACGCGAGACCAGCGCGATCTCGGCCTCGGCGACGACGCAGCGGGCGCGCGCGACGGCCTCTTTCGGGTTGAACGCGCGCGCGGCCCGCCGCAACAACAGCTTAGCGCGATCGAAGTCGCCGAGCTGCGCCATGGCGATGCCGCGCAGCGCCAGCGCCGGCGCATCCTCGCGCAGGGCGACGCGGTCGAGCGCGCCGAGCGCATCGCCCGAAGCCAGCGCCAGCGCCGCCGCGTTGATCAGCGAGTCCATTCAAATCCCGTCACACTTGTAACTCCCACCTCGGCGCGGCGCTGCCCTACCTTAAGTCAGTACCGTCAACCAGCAAGTCGTGCCGGCAATGACGGCACGCAAGGGAGAACCAGAAAATGCCTGCCTCCACCGACCTCGACCTCGCCACGGCGAATGATACGGCCAAGCACGCCGCACGCCACCCCTGCTGCGCCGGGCCGGAACTCGCGGATTTCGCCGCGCCCGCAACGCCCCGACATTCCCAGGCAACACCAAACCGCAACGACGCCACGACTGGCAAAGGAGAAGACCAATGAACATGACGATGAAGATGCCACCGATCGTTTCACGGCAAGACTGGGAAGCCGCTCACAAAGCGATGTTGGTGAAGGAGAAGGCGACGATGCGCGCCAGGGATGCGCTGTCGGCCGAACGCCGCCGCATGCCGTGGACGGAAGTGGACAAGGCCTATGTTTTCGATGGCCCCGACGGCAAGGTCAGCCTGCTCGACCTGTTCGAAGGCCGCCGCCAGTTGATCGTCTACCGCGCCTTCTTCGAGCCCGGCGTCTATGGCTGGCCCGATCACGCTTGCCGCGGCTGCTCGCTCGGCGCCGACCAGGTCGGTCACCTCGCCCATCTCAACGCCCGCAACACCACGCTCGCCTACGCTTCGCGCGCCCCGCAGGCCGACATTGCACGGCTGAAGCAGCGGATGGGCTGGGAGATTCCCTGGTACACCATCACCGACAGCTTCGACAAAGACTTCGGCGTCGACGAATGGCACGGCCACAACGTGTTCATTCATGATGGCGACCGCATCTTCCGCACCTATTTCATCAACAACCGCGGCGACGAGGCGTTGGGTACTGTCTGGAGCTATCTCGACGTCACCCCGCTCGGCCGCCAGGAGACCTGGGAGGACTCGCCCGAAGGCTACCCGCAGACCCCGCTCTACAGCTGGTGGAACTGGCACGACAATTACGAAGCTGGGGCCGACAAGAAATGGGCCGAAGTGTCAGCCGCCGGCGAGGCCGCGTTCCGCGACAAGGGCGAGTAGCAGCGCTTGGCGGGAAAGGGTGGCACGCCCCGTCCTGCCTGGTTTCCTCTCCCTCGCGGATTGGGGGAGAGGAACCCAACTCCTTGCCAACCATCAAGGGAAAAGACCATGAGCGACATTCATTCCGGCTCCGAAAGCGCGATCCCGGAAAACACCGCCACCCCTGGCATCGCCGACTGGCTGTGCCTCGCCGCGGCGCCGACCTTCGCCCTGATGGCGCTGGTCTCCTGTCTTCAGGGCAGTGCCGCCGCCATGCTGTGCATGGGCGCCTCACCTCTTACCGGCATGCCGGCAATGTATCTCCTGATGAGCGCCTTCCATCTGGCGCCCTGGCTGCGGGTGGTTTCCGGCCGGCAGGCCCGGTAGCAGCCGCCACCCTATAATCCCACCACAGGCCGGAGAGAGACAGGGCCTCGGACCCTCAGAGGGTCGGTTCATGCTGGTAAAGCTCATCCATGCTGAGCGACGCCAAGGCCGCGAATGGGGCTTGCTTCTTCACGCGGCCGCCGCTCAGGATCACCACGTCGTCGCAGAACGAGATGGTGCTGTGGTGATGGCTGATCACGAGGGTCGTGCGGCGGCCGGCTCTCGACTTCAACGTCTCGACGATCGCCGCTTCCGACAGTCCGTCCACGGCATTCGTGGCTTCGTCCAGGATGAGGAGATCGGGATCGCGCACCAGTGCCCTCGCCAAGGCGATCCGCTGCCTTTGTCCCGCTGACAGATTGACACCCCTGTAGCCGACGACGGTGTCGTAGCCCTGGGGCAGATGTTCAATGAACTCATGCGCTTCGGCCAGTCTCGCGGCACGCTCGGCATCGCCGCTCGTGGCGCTATCCTGGCCGTAGGTTATGTTCTCGGAAATGGTGCCATCCACCAGTTCCAGCTCCTGGCTGGCAAGTGCGACGTGCCTTCGCCACTGGCTGGGGTCGATCTGGTCGAGCGGCGATCCATCGACAAGAATCCCCCCGGAGCTCGGCTCGACAAAGCGGCACAGGAGATTGACGATCGTCGTCTTGCCCGCGCCCGACCGGCCGATGAGCGCCGTCGAGCGGCCGCTTCGGATATCGAAAGTCGCCGAATGCAGCGCCGCCGCGCGTGCGTCCGTGCCGGAATAGGTAAATGCCACGTCGTCGAAGCTGATCCCTTGCCGCAAACCGTGGAATGGCCCGTCGCCTTGCGGAGGCTTGGGCTTGTCCGCCGGATCCAGCATCCAATCGACCTCTTCGAGCGACCCGCTCAAGCCTTGCAGCTGGCTCCACGACATTTGCAAAGCCCGCATATGCGGCTGCAGCCGGTAGAGCAGGATGACGAATGCGACGATCAGCGGGAAGCTCACATTGGCGAACCATGCGCCGATCACCACCGCAAGGAACAGCATCGCATGGAGAACCTCGGTCAGCGGTGGCAACGCCCCCTGCCGGGTAAGCAGGACGAAAGCAGCCCGGCGCACCGCGTCCGATGCCTGGTCGAACACCGCTTGCTCGCGGCTCTCCTGTCCGAAGATACGGATCAGGCGCCCGGCATGGACAAGGTGCAGCATCTGCGATGCGAGATCGCTGTTGCGGGAGGCGACGCTGCGGCTGGGCGCTTTCAGATTGGCCGAGAGAACGGCATGGACGACCTGGATGAGGGCCAGGCCCAATGTGACCAACAGTGTCATCTGCCACGACAGCAGGAGCAGGAACGCCAGCAGGATGATGGCCGCCGATGCGCTGACGATGGCCGACAGCATGATCTGGATCGCATCCGATGCCCGCCAGGATTCGTTCGAGATGATGTTGAGCAGCCGTCCGGGACTTTGCTGCAGGAAGAACGGGTAACCTATCCTGAGGAGCTGCTCCGACAGCGCGCTGCGGATCGAATGGCTTGCCTTGCCGTAAATGAAGGTGGTGAGCAGCGTGTTCGCGAATGCGAACACGTTCTTCAGGATGATCGAGCCGAGGATGGCGACCGAAATGACGATCAGCCGGTCGCGCTCGTCCAGGCCCGATCCGAAATACTGAAAGACGGCGGACAAGCCGGCCATTCCGGCCGCATCCGCGTGTCCCATGATTATGCCCAGCAAGGGGATGATCAAGCCTATGCCGAACCCTTCGAGGGCGGCGCCGACTAGACCAAGAACCACCACGGCCGGAAGCAGTCGCAACTGCTTCCTTCCGAGCGCGCGGCCGAGCATCGGCAAGCTTGGCGGCAAAAATCGCATTATGGCCTGTCACCTCGCCTGGGCATCTGCCTGCCGATCCTGCGGCACTTGCACTTCTTGCGGCCATCTCGCCAGCAAAAGAACCGCAAATCTGGCCGCGCCGGTCAGATTCATGACGACGATCGGCCAATGCGACAGCTGGAGTTCGCGGTCGAACCGCGGACCACCCGCCAACTCCCGCAAAGCCCCTCTCGTGGCCCAATAGAAATGGCGAAGCAGCCAGGGCGCATGGCGGACATGTTTCAGGCAAAGGGCGCCATTGCCGAAGCTGTAGTCGCGGTGGAGCTTTTCGATCGATTTGCGGTCTCGCCGGCCATGATGATGGAAAACTGTCATATCGGGCACATATTCGACCGGGATGCCGAGCAGCATCGCTCGAACAAGGTAATCCGTGTCTTCCGCTGACCGCAGCGGGCCGCCGGCGCCGAACCGTTCGTCGAAATGACCGATACGGGCCGCGACATCGCGGTGCATCACCATGTTGCAGCCAAGCACGAAGCCGCCCGGATGAACATCGGGGGTGAGCCGCTCGCGCACCCGCGAGCGCTTGATCGTGAACGGCAAATCCCTGGGATCGCCGAGTTCGACGCAGCCGCCACGGATGAGCCATTGTTCGCCGGAAGCATAGTGTCGTTCCAGATCGCGGAGGTAATCGCCATCGATCTCGCAATCATCATCGACGAAGACCAGGACGCGGCCGCGCGCGCGCGCCACACCGGCGTTGCGGGCGGCGGCCAATCCGGGGCGCGGCTCGCGCACGGCTGTGAACGGGATATCGGATATTTCGGCGATGCCGGCCAGGCGCTCCGCCGTGCGGTCGACCGAACCATTGTCGACGACCACGAGTTCGGCCGCGAAGCCGGCATGGGCGCGGCACGCGCTTTGGACCGACCTGATGCAAGCCTCGAGCACGGCGACACGGTTGCGCGTGCATATGATGAAGCTGACCGCCGGCGGCGACCGCTCGGGCCGGGGATCGACGGGGACAAGCTCCGTCCGGCGATCGCGCTGCGTGGGTGGGCGGGCTTTGACGGTCATCCCTGCCGCTAGCTCAACTGATGGGACGCCAGGACCGCCGCGGCAGGCGCGGATTTCAGGTACCGCGCCACGGCGTCCGCCTGGCGGCCGGCCGACATCGAGACGAGACTGAACCATGGCGCGTAGGCGGCGGGACGCAACGCGTACTTTTCGCGGCGTCGAATGAAATTCCATTTCGCGGTCCGCGTCAGGAATTCGTGCGTCAGCGGAGGTTGCATTTCGTCGCCTATCAGTTGGTAGAGGAAATAGAACAGGTTCAACGCGCCGGCCGCAAAACTCGGCCGCGTTTCCGTCGGCAGCGCGGAGATCCTTGCCTCGAGTGCAAGAATGAACGCCGCAGCCCGGCGAACCGTGTCGGTCGAAACGGCCTCGCCGATGTCGCGCAGATCGCGCGTATCCTGTGCCAGGCCTTCCCGCTCGAGGTTCTCGGCCACGATCGTCAGATGTGTCCGGCGCATCTCCTTCCTGTGCCTGCTCGTTACGCTCCCGTCATGGATACGGTAGACGATCAGGTTTTCGGGGATCATCGCCGCCGGGTAACGATCGGCGAGCCGCCTGAAGAGGTCGAAATCCTCGGCATGTTTGTATTTCGGGTCGTAGAATAGAACGTCGTCCTTTATGACTTTCCGGTTGTATACAACCGTGGAATGCATGAATATCGTGAAGAACATCGACAATATACGGAGCTGGCCGAACCGGAAGACCGGATCGGGTGTACCCTTGGCGACGCGGTTGCGAAGCAAGGTATCGAAGCCGGCGCCACACAGAGCGAGATCGGGCTGCCGGTCGAACAGCGCCACCTGGCGCGACAGGCGTGACGGATAGGCGATATCGTCCGCGTCCATCCTGGCGATAAGGTCGCCCCGAGCGACAGCCAAACCCTCGTTGAGGGTTGCGATGAGGCCCCGGTTTTCGCGGGAGATGATGGAGATCCGATTGTCGGCCTGCCGGTGCCGCTGCAGGATTTGCAGGGAGTTGTCCGTCGAGCCGTCGTCGATCGCAATGACCTCCAGGCGATCGTGGTCCTGCCGCAGGATGCTGCCGAGCGCGGTGCTGAGATAGGGTCCCGCGTTGTAGACCGGCAGCAGAACGGATACCAGGGGAGCGGCCATGGTCAGCTCCGATCCGTTCGTTGAAGATCGCCTGCCGCCTCGCGGCCATCGGGCAATCCACCGGGATAAGCCCCTGCCGCGCCTCTGGGCCATCCGGCGTCGGTCGTGTCGGCGCGGGCCCGGATGCGCGTGCCAGCTCCTGGCGCGACATAGGGAAAGTAGCGCTTGAAGCTGTTGAGCGGCTTTTCGAAAACCAGCCACGATACCGACGCCAGGATAAGGGTGGCCGTTCCTGCAACCAGGAACCGACCCGCCCCCTGCTCCGAGACGTTGACGGGGATCCACGGCTGGGACTTGACGGCCAACGACAGGAGTATGGGGTGGTACAGATAGACGCCATAGCTGACGCGGCCAAGGGCGGTGAGCGGCGGCAGTTCGAGAAGCCAGCCCCGGTACCCCCGATGACCTCGAGAACAACTCGCGACGATCATCACGAGAGGCCCGAGCGGAAGGATTTGCGACAGCAGCCAGCGGCCCCATTCCTGGACAGTGTCCGGCGGCCCCGGAGCAAACCACTGCAGGGCGAAAAACGCGACCGCGAGCGCCGGCCAGCCAAGCCGTAACCACTGTGGCAAGACGGTGGCCCTGGTTCGGTAGACGGCAAGCCACGCACCCGAGGCGAGCGCGTCCATGGAAGCCGGTGGAAGCAGATCGCGCGCCAGCGCGGGGGTTCCAGTGATCGGCCAGTAAAAGCGATACGACAATGACAGCACGATGACGCCGATGCAGATCGCCTCGAGGCGGCGGCGTGGCGCCAGCAAGACGACCAGCGGCCAGGCGATATAGAACTGCTCCTCGATGCTCAGGCTCCAGAAATGGCAGAGCAGCCAGGGCGACCAGTCGTTGCGCAGCGCGTACCAGAAATTCGACAGGTAAAGCGCATGCCAGATCAGCGATCCCCTGGAATGCTCCAGGTCAACCATCCAGACGACGCCCAGCACGGCGAAATAGGGCGGGAATATTCGCAGTGCCCGCCTGATGTAGAAGGATCTCAGCGCGGGCGCGGCCTCAAATTCAGCCGCCGAACGCGCTTCCAGGAGAAGGCGCGTGATGAGAAAGCCGCTCAGCACGAAGAACAGCCGCACGCCGATGTGGCCCCAGAAAGAAGAGCCTCCCGCCGCGAAGAAATGGGAATACAGCACCAACGTGACGGCGATGGCCCTCAATCCGTCCAGCTGGGTATCGCGAGAGTTTCCCATCAGCCGCTTCCCCCGGCGGAACATCTCTGATGAGGCTGCCGGGGCATCCCCACGAATTCCCGGCTTCGAGAGTCAAAGGGGTTCGCAACGGACGACCCGCATCCTTGCCGGCGCTTATGTTCGCCAAAGCGCCGACAATGCAAAATCCATGCTCCACGAGCCCGCCCGGGACGGGTCCGATATCGGATGTCTGCCAGCGGAAAGCTCAAGTTGGTCAACTTGACGGAATCCTCGCCGCGCGTTTCCATTTGGCCAATGAGTGCTTCCGCGCAATGGTGCGGCGCAACACAAAAGATTTACCGTGCTGAAATAGTTTTGTGAAGCGAGGGCTAAAAACCGACTAAAAACCGCCCTGATTTTGCCGCTAACGCCAAAGAGGCCGTTAATCGTGCGAAGTGCATGAGGTTGTTCGGGTAAAGACGCACATATTCCCGGTTGCATCTCGGGAAAAACATCCAGATTTTTCTACAAATCATCGAAAATTACATTTTCAATATGCGATTATAACAAAATTAGACCCAGAGAATTATACGAAATAATTGGTCTTTTGCGGCGCAGCATAGCCAATCACCGTTCGGAATCGAAGGTCGGGACTTGCGCGCCTAGTGCAGTCCAGGCGCCTCTTCATCCCGCCTTTACAGCCCCGAACCGCAAGCCATCCATCAACAGCTTGACCAGCCGGCGCGAGCGGTCGCGCCATTCAGGGGTGTCGGGTGCCGAGTAGATGCCGCCCAGCGCGTGCAGCACGTCGGAGGCATCGACGTCGCCGCGGATGGTGCCGTCGGCGACCGCCGCATCCACCAGTTCCCGCAGCGCCTGCGACACTCGTCCCGACGTGTCGGAAAACAGCGTCGAATTGGTGGTGAGAAGGATGCGCAGGCTGGTCGCCAGGCCGCGCTTGGTGGCGATATAGTCGACGAAGCGGCGCATCCATTCTTCCAGCGCGACATCCGAGGGATGTTTTGCCGCAAGCTCGCCAGCCGCTGCGCACAACCCCTCCACCTCGCGGCGATAGACCACCTCGACCAGATGCTCGCGCGTAGGGAAATGGCGGTAGAGCGTGCCGATGCCGACGCCGGCGCGCCGGGCGATCTCCTCCAGCGAGGCGTCGATGCCGCGCTCGGCAAAGACCGAAGCCGCCATCTCGACCAGCCGGTCGCGGTTGCGTTGCGCATCCGCGCGCAACGGCTTGTCGGCGGCGGCGGGTTTTTGGTCGACGGTTGTGACGGGCTCAAAAGCCAATTTTTTCTCCACCAGGGATATGGGGGCTTGAACCATGCCTGGCCAGCCCCCACGTAAATAAACGGAGGCGCCTCCGTTTTAGTGGAGCACCTTTATCATATAATCAGGGAGCCCGGTATGTCACGTCTTTCGAAGCCGCAAGCTGTCAGCTTCCTCACCCGCGGTGGATTGGCTGTCGCCTGACCTTGCCCTTCCCTTCCAAAGCGCCAATTCATTCCCTCAGCGTCAAGCAACTGGAGCCAGACGCCCATGACGAAAATCCCCGTCCATCTCGATATCAACGGCCGGCATCACGAGTTGCAGCTCGAACCGCGTGTCACGCTGCTCGATGCCTTGCGTGACAGGCTCGGCCTGACCGGCACCAAGAAGGGCTGCGACCACGGCCAGTGCGGTGCCTGCACCGTCCATGTCGACGGCGAGCGCGTGCTGGCCTGCCTGATGCTGGCAGCCCAGGCCGAGGGCCGCACCATCACCACCATAGAGGGGCTTGCACGGGAGGGCGAACTGCATCCCGTGCAGGCTGCCTTCCTCGAACAGGACGCCTTCCAGTGCGGCTATTGCACATCAGGCCAGATCATGTCGGCGGTGGCCTGCATCCGCGAGGGCCATGCCGGATCGGATGAGGAAATCCGCGAATACATGGCCGGCAATCTCTGCCGCTGCGGCGCTTATCCGCACATCGTCGCCGCCGTGCGCCAGGCAGCGTTGGAGGCCGCGTCATGAGGGATTTTTCCTATCTTCGCGCCACCTCGGCCGACGCCGCGCGCCAGGCGGCCGCGCTCCCCGGCGCCATGCTGCTCGCCGGCGGCACGACGCTGATCGACCTCGCCAAATGCGGCGTCGCCGAACCAGACACGCTGGTCGACATCACCCATCTCGACGGGCTGGACCGGATCGAGATCGACGAGCGCGGCGCCATCATCGGCGCGCTCGCGACGATGAGCCATGTCGCCGACCACGCGGACATCAAGGGCCGCTTCCCCGCCATCTCGGAGGCGCTGTGGCAAGCGGCTTCGGCGCAGATCCGCAACATGGCGACCATTGGCGGCAATCTCATGCAGCGCACGCGCTGCCCCTATTTCCGCGATCCCTCGAATTTTGCCGCCTGCAACAAGCGCGAACCAGGCAGCGGCTGTTCGGCGATCGGCGGTGTCACCAGGGGCCATGCCGTGCTCGGCACCAGCGAGGCCTGCATCGCCATGTATCCCGGCGACCTCGCCACGGCGCTTGTCGCTTTCGATGCAACAGTTCATCTCGGCGATCGGCGCATCCTCGTAGATGACTTTTTCCTGCTGCCCGGCACGACGCCGGACAAGGAACACGCGATCGAGCCGGGCGAGATGATCACCGCCATCGAAATCCCCTCCTCCGCGGCCGTCCGGCGTTCGACCTATCTGAAGGTCCGCGACCGGCAGTCCTACGAGTTCGCCGCCGCAAGTGCCGCCGTCGGCCTCGAACTGGAAGCTGACGGACGCACCATCCGCGACCTGCGCGTCGCGCTCGGTGGCGTCGCCACCAAACCCTGGCGGGCGCGCGCCGTGGAAGACGCCTTGAAAGGCAAGATGCTGGAGCCGGAAGCTGTTCGCGCCGCCAGCCTGCTCGCCGTCGAAGGCGCTGTCGACCATGGCGCCAACCACTACAAGATCGAGCTCGCGCCGCGCGTCGTCGCACGGGCTATCCTCAAGATGGGAGAAACGGCATGACCGTTCACGACATCAGAGTTGGTGAATCGAAACGAGGCGATGCATCCGACGGCGGCGCCGACGCGGTCGGCGGCCGGCTGTCGCGCGTCGACGGCCCGGCCAAGATCACGGGTGCGGCCAAATACGCCGTCGAGCAGCAGCTCGAAGGGCTCGCCTATGCTGTGCTGGTCGAAAGCACCATCGCATCCGGCAAGGTGCGCGCCATCGACAGCAAGGCGGCCGAGGCGGCACCGGGCGTGCTCAAGGTGCTGACGCCAGACACCATCATCAGCCTGAAAACCGCTTCGGACTGGTTCGGCACCCCGCCGCCCGACAGGCCCTATTGTCCGCTGGCGCGCGACATCACCTTCTCGGGCCAGCATGTCGCGGCCGTCGTCGCCGAGACCTTCGAGCAGGCCGTGGCCGCCGCGGCGATGGTCAAGGTCAGCTACGACGAGGCGCCTTCCATCGTCGACCTCAGCGACGGCAAGGCCGGCGACGGCATCCCCGTCGATGCCATGACCAAGGAATGGGGCGACGCCCAGGCCGCCTTCGCCTCGGCCCCGGTGCGGATCTGCGCCGCCTACAACACACCACGTGAATACCAGGCGCCGATGGAGCCGCATGGCCTGATCGCCCGCTGGGAAGGCGACCACCTCACCGTGTGGGAGCCGAGCCAGTGGCTGGACGGCATGGCGCGCACCTATGCCGAATGGTTCGCCGTGCCGTTCGAGAATGTCCGGCTGGTGTCGCCCTATGTCGGCGGCGGCTTCGGTTCCAAGGCGCTGGCGCTCAGCCATGGCGCGATTGCCGCAAGTGCCGCCAAAATGCTTGGCCGGCCGGTGCGGCTGGTGATGACGCGGGCACAGACCTTCACCGGCTATGGTGGCCGCGCCGCGACCCGCCAGACGGTGACGATCGGCGCTGACCATGACGGCCTGATCCAGTCGATCGTGCATCGCGGCGTCAACGAAACGTCGATCGACGGCATGTGGGTCGAGCCGCTGGGCTCGGTCACCTCGATCATGTACGCGACGCCGAACTTCTCCTCCAGGCAGAATGTCGTAAGGGTGAATTCGGTGGTGCCGGGCGCCATGCGCGCGCCGGGCGAAAACCCGTCGGCCTTCGGCATCGAAAGCGCCATCGACGAACTCGCCTACGAGGTCGGCATCGATCCGCTGGAAATCCGGCTGCGCAACTACGCCGAGCAGGATCCGCATGCCAAAAAAGCCTGGTCGACCAGGCAGTTGCGCGAGGCTTTTGCGGCAGGCGCCGAACGCTTCGGCTGGGCCAGGCGCACGCCCGAGCCACGCTCGATGCGCGACGGCAACTATCTGATCGGCTGGGGCGTGGCCGCCGGCACCTATCCGGTGCGGCGCGCCTATGGCGAAGCGGTCGTGCGCATCCTGGCCGACGGCTCGGTCGAGGTCGAAAGCTCCTCGATCGACATGGGCCAGGGCACCTACACCATCCTGGCGCAGACCGCCGCCGAGACGGTCGGCGTGTCCGCCGACGACGTCGTGGTGAAACTGGGGGACTCCCGCTTTGCCCGTGCCGGCGTCTCCGGGGGCTCACGGCTGGCCGGCGTGATGACCGGCGCGGTCTACAAGGCGGCGTCCTCGGCGCTCGACCAGCTGATCGGTCTGGCGATCGGCGATCCGCGCTCGCCCTTCCACGCGCTGCAGGCCAACACTTTGGTCGTCGCCAATGGCCGCATCACCGCGCCACGCGGCGACGGCCCCGATGTCTCGATCGCCGACCTGCTCAAAAGCGTCGGCCGCGACCGCATCGAGGCGACGGGCGACACCATGCCCGCCAATTCGACGGCGGAAGACCGCTACAAGAACTACACCACCATCGCCATGGCGCTGCCGCACACCGAGGGCGACTATTCCCGCCACTCCTGGTGCGCGCATTTCGTCGAGGTGCGCGTCGACGAGGATTTCGGCACGGTGCGCGTGTCGCGCGTGGTTTCGGCGCTGGATTCGGGCCGGCTCTACAATCCGAAGCTGGCCGAAAGCCAATGGAAGGGCGGCATCATCATGGGCATCGGCCAGGCGCTGCTCGAAGAAGGCATCGTCGACCGCCGCCACGGCCGCATCGTCAACAACAACCTCGCCGACTATCTCGTCCCCACCAATGCCGACATCCCCGACATTGAGGTGATCTCGGTCGGCATCCCCGACCTGCATTCCTCGGTACTCGGCGGCAAGGGCGTCGGCGAACTGGCGATCGTCGGCATGGCGCCGGCCATCGCCAATGCGGTGTTCCACGCGACGGGAAAGCGGATCAGGGATCTGCCGATCACGCTGGAGAAGCTGATCTGAGCGCGTAATCTCCCCCCTCGAGGGGGAGATGTCGCCGAAGGCGACAGAGGGGGTCGTCTCACGTGAAGCGCTAACCTCCGATCGTCGCAAGAAAGTCGCGCCCAGTCGAACCGACCCCCTCTGGCCTGCCGGCCATCTCCCCCTCGAGGGGGGAGATCACTTTCCCTACCATTCCAATGCGAACGCCAGCTTGCCGAAATGCAGGCCGCCGGCGGCCATGTGGGCGTAGGCTTCGGTCGCTTGACCAGGTGAAAACACCTTGTCGACCACCGGCTCGATCCGGGCCGCGCCGATGGCCCTGGCGGCGTCGAAAAGATCGGACACCGATCCGGTGTTGTTGCCGACCACCTTCAGCGCCTTGATGATGATCGGCAGCAGGTTGATCGTGGCTTCGGCGCCGGTGACGAAGCCGATAGTGAACAGCGTGCCGCCGGGCGCGGTGGCGTTGACGGCGCGGGCGAAGGTGGCGGTGCCGCCGGTCTCGACGACAAGATCGGCGCCGCGGCCATCGGTCAGTTCCAGCACCTTGCCGTCCCAGTCTGATGTCGCGCGGTAGTTGATGAGATGATCGGCGCCGAGTGCCTTTGCCCGCTCCAGCTTTTCGTCCGACGACGAGGTGATGATGACGGTGGCGCCGGCGGCTTTCGCCAGCTGCAGGGTGAAGATCGAGACGCCGCCAGTGCCAAGCAGCACGACGACCGAGCCCGGACCGACGTTGGCGGCGCGGATGGCGTTCCAGCCGGTGGTGCCGGCGATCGGCAGCGTCGAGGCCGCCTCGAAGGACAGATGCGCCGGGACCGGCACCACCGAATTGGCCGGCAGCGCGACATATTCCGCCAGCGATCCGGGCAGCGAAACACCGCGCATCTGCGTCATCTCGTAGGGCCGCGGCGGCCCGCCGATCCAGCGCGGCTTGGCATGCGCGACGACGCGATCGCCGATGGCGAGCCTCGTAACGCCCTCGCCCAGCGCGACGATCTCGCCGGCGGCGTCGGCGACGGGGATGAGCGGGAAGCTCGGCCCGGGATAGTTGCCGCTCGCCACCGCCACATCGACGAAATTGAGGCTCGCCGCACGCTGGCGGATCAGCACCTCGCCGCGCTGCGGTTCGGGAGTTGCAACGGTGGCGGCGCGGAAGGCGTCCAACCTGGGCTGGCTGAGTTCGATGGCTTTCATGATTTCACTCCGGTGGAACGATTTGATGGATTGAGTGAACCTATTTGCTGCGCTATCTCTGGATAATCCTTGTTTTCTGCAATTGAGAACTGTGAATAATGCAGCAATCTCACGAACCCGCGGCCCTTGCCGAGATGGCTGCCTTCGCCGCCATCGCCGAGGCGCGTTCCTTCACCAGGGCGGCGGCCCGTGTCGGGCGCGACGCGACCATCCTGTCGCGGCGCCTGCAGTCGCTGGAGGCGCGGCTGGGGGTGAGGCTGCTCTCGCGCACGACGCGCAGCGTGTCGCTGACCGAAGCGGGTGCCGAATTCCTGGTGCGCGTGCGCGCCATCCTCGCATCCGTCGACGAGGCCGAGGCCGTCGCGTCCGCGCATGCCGGGGGCGGCCCGCGCGGCCTGCTCAGGCTGGCGCTGCCCGGCACGTTCGGGCGCATGTGGATCGGGCCGCTGCTGCCTCAATTCCTTGCCGAATTTCCCGATGTCCGCATCGAGGCTGAATTCTCCAACCGCTTCACCGATCTGGTCGCCGAGAATTTCGATGTCGCCGTGCGGCTGGGCAGCCTGGAGGATTCACGCCTGGTGGCGCGCAAGGTGGCGACGCGGCGCCGGCTGCTCTGCGCCGCTCCCTCCTATCTCGCCCGCAGGGGCCGGCCGGAGACGCCGCAAGCGCTGCTCGACCATTCCTGCCTGGGCTTCTCGGGCTTCCAGACCTTTCCGGCCTGGGAGATGACCGACCGTGAGGGCCGGCGCGCGCGCGTCGAGGTTTCGGGGCCGTTGGTCACCGACGATGCCGAGGTGCTGGTCCAGGCCGCCGTGCAAGGCATCGGCCTGATGATGAGCACCGACTGGCTGGTCGGCCGCGAACTCGCCGATGGCCGGCTGGTATCCGTGCTGGAGGAGTGGACGCTGGCGGACGAAGGCGCGGTCTATGTCGTCACGCCCTCGGCCAAGGGAAAAGCCGCCAAGACCCGCGCCTTCGCCGACTGGATCGGCAAGCGCTTCGCGCCGGAGCCGCCCTGGCGGCGGTAAAGCCTCTGACCCGCTGGCGGTAGAGACTACGCGCTCCGCCTTCAGGGTCCGTGAGCCGCCAGCGGCGTGCCGATATCCGACACGAGTTTGACGAGGTCGGCTTGGCGTCTCGTGCCGGTTTTGGCGAAGATTCGATTGAGGTGGGTCTTCAAGGTGTTCTCACCGATGCCGAGCGACGACGCGCTCTTGGACGCTGACAATCCGCTGCCGATCCGCAGCAGCACCCGCGCCTCCGCGGGTGTGAGGTCGAACAGCGTGGTCAGAACGGCTTCCGGGAGGGGAGAAGACGATGTCGTCGTCGATATGAACACAGCCGCGCATGCCGGCCGGAAAACCGCGCGCGCCGTTCCTTCAGTCAGCGGCAACACATAGGCAACGGCGGGCGGCTGGCCCTGGGCCGAAACCGGCAGCCCTATGCCGCGCGCGCCAAGCGAAGCATCCGCGCTCGCCGCACTGGCGATCGCGTCCAGGAGGGCGCGGGCCACCACCGGATTCTGTGCCTGGAGCACGCCGTTCCTGGAGAGAATGGGACCCTGCACCGAAAACATCTGTTCGGCGGCCGCATTCGCATGGAGGATTGCTCCGTTGGCGTGGGTAAGCACGACAGGCACAGCCAGATGATCGAGCGCCTGGCGATAAAGATGGGTGGTGAAGCGGCCCTGGTCGAGCAGATCTCCGATCAGCGAAGCACGGCGCAGATGCGGCGAGAGCAGTGCCAGGAAATGCTGCTCTTCGATCGAAATACCTCCCCTGCTGGCGCGCGTGGTGCAGCCCAGAAGCCCGATTCGGTCCGGCGTATGAACGAATTTGGTGATGCAAGCCTCGCGCAGTCCCTGCGGTTTGGCCCAGTTCTGAAAAAACGGCGTCAGCTGGAGTTCGCTTTCGCTCATGAGCGACAGCGTCGCAACCGGCCGGTCGACATCGCCGACCACCGCTGCCTTCAGTCCGGGAATTCCATCAAAGTCATAGTCCTCCTCTAGCACCCGCATCTGCACGGGATCCCAAGGCGATTGAGCCGCGAAGCGGCCGCTATTATGGGCGGTGCCGGCAAGGGCGATGGTGGTGTAGGCCGCGTCGACGGCTTTCGTGACGCGGGTCATGACTCCGGCCCAGCCTTCCGGGTTCAAGACGCAATCATAGATATCGCCGATAATCGAACTCAGGACTTCGCTGCTCAGCCTTTCCACCACACCTCCAGGCACGCCCCGATCTCGCCTCGGAGGAATTTGTGACGTCATACTTTTGGATGACGCCAGTCGCGGCCGCTCTCGACTATGGGTTCAACTTGATCGCCTGAACGCCGGGCCGCCACTGTTGCCGGTTATTGTCGCAATGGAAAGCATCGCGTTCGATATTTTTTAAGCCGTGGATACTTGTCGAGGTTCCCCATTGTCTCGAAAGACGGTGTTTTCATCGGCGCGGTTGTCACCGCATCTTGACGAACGCGAACGATTTTCCCTGTGGCAAAACATCCATGTCGCGGAAATATTGTCGGTCGAACACGGCAGTCCGGAAAACCTGCCCTTCGAAGCGTCCATCGAGGCCACGGCTGTCGGTTCAGTGGTTCTCGGCCAGATGTCCGGAACCATCGAGCACGCGACAACGAAAGCGAGCAACGTCGCCAATGACGGTTATCTGTTGCTGATCAACAAGGCCGACACCGTGTTGTCAGGGGTACAGGTCGGCCGCGAATATGCCGTCGGTCAGGGAGAGGCCGTGCTCGTCACTGCATCGGAAGCTCTGAAAATGACCTATGCCGACAGCAATGCCTGGACGAATGTGGTGATCCCACGCGCGATCCTCCTGCGTGCCTTCCCGCAGATCGATGACAGGCTGGGGTTGAAGATCGGCGCCGACAGCGAAGCCCTCGATCTTCTCAAACGCTATTGCCTGCTTCTTGAAAGCGGCAGCCCACTTGCCTCGGCGGATCTGATCACGCACGCGACGGACACGATCGTGGATCTGATCGGCCTGGCGACCGGCGCGAAAGGTCGGGCTGCCGAACTGGCCGGGCTTCGAGGCCTGCGCGCTGCCAGGCTGGAGGCCGTCCTGGCAAGGATCGCCGAGGATTTTATCGATCCCGGCATCTCCGCCCAAAGTGTCGCGCAACAACTCGGCCTGTCGGTGCGCTATGTCCACGACCTCCTTCAGGAGACGGGAATGAGCTTCTCCGAACGCGTTCTCGAACTGCGTTTGCAGACCGCCCACAGGATGCTCTCGCACAAACACGGCGATATGCGGGTCAGTGATATCGCCCTGACAAGCGGATTCAGCGACGTATCGTACTTCAACCGCTGCTTTCGTCGCCGCTTCGGCTATACGCCGACAAGCGCCAGATAAGTTTGCACCTTTCGGTCCGATATCAGCCCGTGCGAGGCCGAATCCGCAGCGCCTGCGCGACCGATGACGCCGAACTGCCACAGTGCGCGCAAAAGACGCTGCTTTTCGCTCCAGTCCAATTCCAGTGCCGCCCTGCCCAAGACAAGGCCGGGCTCCAATGACATGTCAGCCTTCAGGGTGAAACGACTGTCATGTCAGGGGGTTAAATGCCGCGGAATGCATTTGGAGGCCGCAAGGCTAACGCGTTGAAATGCCTGGCGCTGGCCTCGACTGCGCTGGTCGGCCTTGGCCAGCCGATCCCTGCATCGGCAGCCGAGGTCTGGACCGGCGCCGCCTCCACGAACTGGTTCGCCGCCGGAAACTGGAACCCCGCCGCTGTCCCGACATCGAGCGACGACGTGATTCTCGATCCGGTGTTTCCGCACCCGGCCGTGGTCGATGCGGCGAGTGCGGCCGCCCACTATCTGTTTGTGGGCACCATTGCGAGTTACTCGGGCTCGCTGACGATTACGAACGGCGGCACCCTCTCCGACACTGCCGGCTATCTCGGCTACGTTTCGAACGCGAGCGGCACCGTGAGCGTCACTGGCCCGGGCTCCGTCTGGAGCAACAGCTCCGACCTTTTCCTTGCCTTGAGCACCGGCAGCACTGGCACCTTGAAGATCTCCAGCGGCGGCGCTGTGAGCGACACCGTGGGTCATGTCGGCTACGGCCTGGGCACCGGCACCGTAACGGTGGACGGCCCGGGCTCGACATGGACCAACAGTGGGGATCTCTACATCGCCGAATTTGGCACCGGCACGCTGGACATCACCAATGGCGGAGCGGTCAGCAATGCCATGGGCACCATCGGTTGGCACGCGGGCTCCAACGGCGCGGTGACGGTCGACGGAGCGGGTTCGATATGGACGAATTCTTCCCACCTGTTCGTCGGCGATCAGGGCACTGGTGCGCTGAACATTTCGAAAGGCGGCAAGGTCAGCAATCTGAGCGGCATTCTGGGCAATTTGGCGGGCTCCATTGGCACGGCAACTGTCGACGGTGCTGGCTCGACCTGGGCGAGCGCGGCGCTCGCGGTCGGGAACGCGGGCTTCGGCGCGCTGACGATCACGAATGGCGGCGTGGTCACCAGTTCGGTGGGATATGCCGGCTATGACGTGGGCTCCAAGGGCCTGGTGACGGTCAATGGTGCTGACTCGACCTGGACCAACACTTCCGACCTCTTCATCGGCTTCCAAGGCCAGGGCTCGCTAACGGTCTCGAATGGCGGCGCGGTCAGCAACGCCTTGGGCTATGTCGGCGACTTCGCGGGCTCGACAGGCACCGTCTTCGTCGATGGTCCCGGCTCGACCTGGACCAACAGCGCGGATCTGTATGTCGGCAATCTCGGCGCCGGCAACGTGACGATCACCAATGGCGGCGCCATCAGCAACGACACCGCCTATGTCGGCAACTCGGCAGGCTCGACCGGCATGGTTTTCGTCGACGGTGCCGGTTCGACCTGGACGAACGCAGACCTGTTCGTCGGAAGTGCCGGCACGGGCACACTGGTGATCTCGCATGGCAGCACGGTCAGCAGCGGTACTGGCGCCATTGGCTCGCAGGCGGGCTCGACCGGCACGGTGATTGTCGACAACGCCGGCTCGACCTGGACCAACAGCGCGGATCTGTTTGTCGGCGATTATGGCACCGGCACGCTGGCGATCTCGCATGGCGCGGTCAGCAACGGCTCTGCGATTATTGGCGCGAAGGTGGGCTCGACGGGCATGGCGTTTGTTGATGGCGTCGGCGCGACCTGGACAAACAGTTCTTCCCTCGTTCTCGGCGGTTATGGCGCCGGCACGCTAGCGATTTCAAACGCCGGCATGGTCACCGACGCTGCTGGTTATCTGGGTTTTGATGTCGGATCGACGGGTTCGGCAATGGTCAGCGGCGCGGGCTCAACCTGGACGAGCAGCAGCCTCCTTATTGTCGGTCAGCGCGGAACCGGTTCATTGATCGTCTCGAACGGCGGCACGGTCGCCAATGCCGATGGCTATTTGGGCTTTAATGGCGGATCCATCGGTACCGCCAACGTCAGCGGCTCCGGCTCGACGTGGACCAATAGCGGTGATCTCAACATTGGAGGTAGTGGCACAGGCTCACTGACGATCGCGAATGGCGGCGTGGTGTCGGCCGGCGGCGTGGTCAACATCGCCCTTCTGGCGGGCTCCGTCGGCACGCTGAATATCGGTGCAGCGAGCGGATCGCCAGCGGCGGCGGCCGGCGCGCTCAATGCGGCGAGCGTTCAGTTCGGACAAGGCGCGGGTGCGATCAACTTCAACCACACCGACACAAGCTACACCTTCGCATCGGCGATCGGCGGCGCGGGCTCGATCGACCAGATTGCCGGCACGACGAACCTGACCGCCAATTCGAGCGGCTTCACCGGTGCAACCAATGTGAACGGCGGACGGCTGGCCGTGAACGGTTCGCTGGCCAGTTCGCTGGTGACGATTACGGGCGGAATGCTAGGTGGCAACGGCACGGTTGGCGGCATCGTCGCACAATCAGGCGGCGTCATCGCACCGGGCAATTCGATCGGCACGCTCAATGTCGCGGGCGACATCGACCAGGCGGCGGGCTCGATCTACCAGGTCGAACTCACCTCGACCGGCCAGTCGGACCTCATCCTGGCGACGGGCACGGCGACGATCGCCGACGGCGCGGTCCTCGATGTCGTCAAGACGGACGCCGCGCCTTATTTGCCGGGCACGCATTACACCGTGCTGCAAGCCGATGCGGGCGTCACCGGCACCTACACGCTCAGCGGGGCCGGCCCCTTCATTGGCCTTATCGCCAATTACGACCCGACGCATGTCTATCTCGATGTGGTGCAGGCGAAGTCCTTCGCCTCGGTCGGCCTGACGCCCAACCAGATCGCAACCGGCGGCGGCGCCGAAAGCCTTGGCAGCGGCAATCCGCTCTTTGATGCCATCTTTGCCTTGCCGAGTGAGGCAGCCGCCCAGGACGCCTTCGACCAGCTCTCGGGCGAAATCCACGCCTCGGCCAAGGGAATGTTGCTGGAAGACAGCCGTTTCATCCGCGACGCCGCCACCAAGCGGATCAGCGCAGCCTTCGGCGATGCCGGCGCAGCCGCATTGCCGGTCATGGCCTATGGCGAGGGCGGGCCCGGGATGGTGGCCGCCGACACCGACCGCTTCGCCGTCTGGGGCCAGGCCTTCGGCTCCTGGGGTCAAACCGGCAGCGACGGCAATGCAGCCAACTTCGATCGCTCGACCGGCGGCCTCCTGGTCGGCGCCGACAGCCCGATCGGCGACTGGCGCGTCGGCATCATCGGCGGCTACAGCCATTCGTCCTTCGACGCCGACGACCGCCATTCCAGCGGCGCCAGCGACAACTATCATCTCGGACTCTACGGCGGCACCAATTGGGGCGCCATAGCCTTCCGCACCGGCGCCGCCTACAGCTGGAACAGCATCTCGACAAAACGCTCGGTGGCCTTCAACGGCTTCGCCGACCAATTGTCGGCTGACTATGACGCCGGCACGGCGCAGGTGTTCGGCGAACTCGCTTACAAGGCTGGTGTCGGCCGCTTCAAGTTCGAGCCCTTCGCCAATCTCGCTTATGTCAGTGTGCATGCTGACGGCTTCACCGAGCAAGGTGGCGCCGCCGCGCTGACCAGCGCCAGCTCAACCACCAATGCCACCTTCACCACGCTCGGGCTGCGCGCCTCGACCGACGTCGCGCTCGGCGGCATCAGCGCGACCGCGCGCGGCACGCTCGGATGGCGCCACGCCTTTGGCGACGTCACGCCGACCTCGACCTTCGCCTTCGCCGGCGGCGATGCTTTTGCCATCGCCGGCGTGCCTGTCGCCAGCGACAGCGCGGTGATCGAGGCCGGCTTCAACTTGCAAATGTCGACCAATGCCACGCTCGGCCTGTCCTATGTCGGCCAGTTCGGTGGCCACAACACCGACAACGGCGCCAAGGCAGATCTCAGCGTCAGGTTCTGACAACGAGAAGGTCAGACAATTTGGCGGCAGCAAGGGCGAAGACGGGGAATCTCCCGCACGAGACCGAGATTGGCAGTTCCGATGCTGGCTCTCCTCTATTTCCCCTGCTTCAGGAACTGGCTGAGCAAATCCACCGGCAGCGGGAACACGACGGTGGACGAGCGCTCGCCGGCGATATCGTGCAAGGCCTCGAAATAGCGCAGCTGCATGGCCTGCGGCTCGGCCGCCAGCATGCGGCCCGCCTCGACCAGTTTCGCCGCCGCCTGCTGCTCGCCTTCGGCATTGATCACCTTGGCGCGCCGCAGCCGCTCGGCCTCGGCCTGCTTGGCGATGGCGCGGACCATGTTCTCGTTGAGGTCGACATGCTTGATCTCGACATTGGACACCTTGATGCCCCACGCATCGGTGCGCTGGTCGAGGATCTCCTGGATGTCGCTGTTGAGCCTGTCGCGCTCGGCCAGCATCTCGTCGAGCTCGTGCTTGCCGAGCACCGATCGCAGCGTGGTCTGCGCCAGCTGGTTGGTGGCGGCCATGTAGTCCTCGACCTGAATGACTGCCCGCTCGGCGTCGACGATGCGGAAATAAAGCACGGCGTTGACCTTTACCGAGACATTGTCGCGCGAAATCACGTCCTGCGGCGGCACGTCCTGCACCACCACGCGCAGGTCGACCTTCACCATCTGCTGGACGAAGGGAACGAGGATGATGAGGCCCGGCCCCTTGACCCCGGTGAAGCGGCCGAGCGTGAAGACCACGCCGCGCTGATATTCCCGCAGGATGCGGATCGCCGCGGACAGGAAGATAACCACAAGAACCGCAAGCAGCAGGTAGGCCACATAGCCGATGTTCATTGCCTTGCTCCATTCCTTCCCGCGTCGCGCCGCCGCACGGTCAGCACGAGGTCGCTGATGTCGGTCACCTCGACGCTGTCGCCGGCCGCGACGGGTTCATCGGCCTTCGCCCGCCAGCGCTCGCCCAAGGCCAGCACATGGCCCTCGCCGCCCTGCCAGTCGAGGATCTCGGCCGGCTGGCCTCGCATCGCTTCGCCGCCGACGCGCGGCGGGTTTCGGCGCGCCGCCCAGAGATAGGTGCCGCTCAGCAGCGCCAATCCAAGGGTCAGCGCGGCGGCGGGACCGATGATCGCCCATGACAAGGCAAAGCCCGGCCCCTCGACCCGCAGCAGCATGGCGGCACCGAACAGAAAGGCGGCCACGCCGCCGAGCCCGAGCACGACGGTGGGATTGAAGGCCTCGATGATGAGGAAAACGACGCCGAGCAGCATCAGGGCAAGGCCGGTATAGTTGATCGGCAGGAGATCGAGCGCATAGAGGCCGAGCACGAGGCAGATGGTGCCGATGACGCCGGGCGCCACGGCCCCCGGGCTGGTGAACTCGAAGACGATGCCGTAGACGCCGACCAACATCAGGATGACGGCGGTGTTCGGATCGGTGATGACGGAAAGCAGCTGGATGAACCAGCCCGGCTTCAGCGTCTCGACCGGCAGCCCCTTCGTCGCCAGCACCACTTTCTTGCCGGCCACATCGACGGTGCGCCCATCGGCCAGCAGCAAGAGCTCGGTGGTGTCGCGGGCGACGAAATCGATCACATGTTCCTGCAATGCCGCATTGGCCGACAGGCTCGCCGCCTCGCGCACGGCCTTCTCGCCCCAGTCGCCGTTGCGGCCGCGCAGTTCCGCCAGCGAGCGGATCAGGGCGACCGCGTCATTGGTCACCTTGGCCATCATCGCGTCGCCCGCCGGCCGGCCGTTGGCGTCCTTCTGGTCGCCCTCGCCCTTCTGGTCGCTCTTGTCGCCGCCCGGAAGAGACGGCAGCCCGCCAATCTCCACCGGCGTCGCCGCGCCCAGATTGGTGCCGGGCGCCATGGCAGCGACATGGGTGGCGTAGAGGATATAGGTGCCGGCGCTCGCCGCATGGCCGCCGGCCGGCGCGACATAGCCGATGACAGGCACCGGCGACGCCAGGATATCGGCGATCATCTCGCGCATCGAGGTGACCAGCCCGCCCGGCGTGTCGAGCTGCAGGATGAGGACTGCGGCATCCCGCCTGGCCGCGGCATCGAGCGCTTCCTTGAGCTGCCTGCTGCTTGCCGGCCCGATGGCGCCGTCAATGGCGACGCTTAGGGCCACCCTTTCGCTCCCGGCTGAGGAGAAGGGACAAAGAACAGCCGCGACGACGAAGGCCGCGGCAAGAAGGGCCACCCGCGCGAAGGTCACGCTCAAAGCTCCATGGACTCAATATGGGTTGTATTTTTGCGAAGTCCATGAAGGAGCCGACGTCGCAGATCGGCGACGGCCGAAGAGACGGCCTTCCCTTACTCCGGTGAAGGCACCGGCGGCTTCGAGGTCAGCGCCGTGCCGGCGGCGGCCACGATCACGGCGGCGATGCCGGCAAGTTGCGGCATGGTCAGGCTTTCCCGCAGGAACAGAAACCCGGCGAGCGCGCCGAGCCCCGGCTCCAGGCAGGTCAGCGTGCCGTAGATGCGGGCCGGCATGCGGGTCAGCGCCACCATCTCGAGGAAGAACGGCAGCGCGCTGGAGAACAGGCCGACGAGCAGCGCGCTGACCAGGATCGACGGCGCGAGCAGGCCGCTTCCCGCCTCGGCTATGCCGAAGGGCAGCACCAGCACGGCGGCGATGGCCATGCCATAGGCGGTGGTGCGGGTGCCGAGCTCCGCGCCCGCCTTCTGCGCCAGCACGATATACAGCGCCCAGAAACCGCCGGCGGCCAGCGCCAGCATCACGCCCACTGGGTCAAGCGGCTGCAGCGAGTGGATGAAGGGCGACAAAAGCACGATGCCGGCGACCGCCAGCGCGATCCAGCCAAAGTCGCTGGCACGCCGCGAGGTCAGCGTCGCCACCAGCAGCGGACCGGAAAACTCCAGCGCCACCGCGACGCCGAGCGGGATCCTGGCGAGCGCTGCGTAGAACAGAAGGTTGAGTGCGCAGAGCGTCACGCCATAGGCGACGAGCCACGGCAGCGTGGCGCGCGAGGGCCGCATCTGCCAGGGCCGCAGCACCGCGATCAGCATCAGGGCGCCGATGACGAGCCTGAGCGTCGTCGTGCCTTGCGCGCCGATCGCCGGGAAAAGCGTCTTGGCGAAGGTGGCGCCGATCTGGATCGACACCATGGCACCCATCAGCGCCGCGACCGGCAAGGGTGCTGCCTCGCGGCTGGCAACCGGCATTGATGTCACTTTGGTTCATCCTCCATGCCGGCAGGCGCGAAGGCCGGCCGCATGGGAGATAGAGCGAACCGGCCCGCCTGTCGTGAGGCAGCGCGGATGCCTCGATGGGCGCACGGCCAGATGGCATGAACCGGCGGGCAACGCGTCGGACGTCACACCCGGTCGCCGCGCGCGTTCGGCAATCTGCTGATCGCCGCCAGTACAATCAGCGCGGCACCGCCCAGAAGCGCCATCGCCCCGAGCGACCAGGCGATGCCGATATGCACGATGGCGACCGACAAGGCAAAAGGCGCGACAGCCGAGACGATCAGCCGGGCCGACATCACCCTGCCCTGCAGGCGGCCGTAGCCATCGCTGCCGAACAATGTGAGCGGCAGCGAGCCGGTGACGATGCTGAAAAGCCCGTTGCCCATGCCGAAGATGACGGCGAACGCCACCGCGCCGGCGATGGAAGGCGCGGTGCTATCCAGCACGACCACACCGATTGTCATCAGGCTGGCCGAGATGATGGCGAGCATCAAGGGCGACAGCTTGCCGCCGAAGACCATGTTGATGAAACGGCTCAAGACTTGTGACGGCCCGAACAGCGTTCCGACGATGGCGGCGGTCGCCCCGAGGCCAAGCCCGGAAAGCAGCGGCACCATGTGCACCAGCACGGCGGCGGCGATCAGGTTCTGCAGCGAGAAGGCAATGACCATCAGCGCAAGGCCGAGCGGCCGCGCCGGGGCGGGAAGCGATCCCTTGATATGCCGTGGCGGCGCGCTTGCCGACCGCCTGCCCTTGGCCAGCCCATGCGAGAGCCAGGCGTGCAGCGGCAGGCAGACAAGCAGGTTCAGCCCCGCGAAGACAAGATAGACGCTCTGCCACGGCATATGCGCGTGCAGGGCCGACGTGATCGGCCAGAACACGGTCGATGCGAAGCTGGCAATGAGGGTGAGGTAGGTAATGCTGCGTTGCGCGGCATGCGGCCTGATCTGCACCAGCAGCGCGAAGGCGGCGCCGTACTGCACCAGGTTCGATGCCACTTCGAGGACGATCAGCGCCGCCACGAAGGCCACGGCGGTGGGAGCACTGGCGCAGCCGGCGAGTGCCGCCGCGGCCAGCACCGAGCCGGCGGTCATGATTTTTCCGGCGCCGAAGCGGTCGATCCAGCGCCCCAGCCAGGGCGCGGTCAGGCCACCGATCAGCAAGGCGGCCGAAAGCGCGCCGAAAATCCATTCGGTTGGCCATCCCAAATCCCTGGCCATGTCGGCGGCGAGGATGCTGAAGCTGTAATAGAGCGTGCCGTAGCCGATGATCTGGGTGACCCCAAGGGCGGCAATCGCGGCTATCGGCGCGCGTTCCGAGGCATCGAGCTCGGAAAGGCCCCGATTACTTGATGCCACGGTCACCGGTCACCACCCGGCCATCTTCCTTGGTGAAGTGGGTCACCGGATGGTCAAGCAGGTCGAGCACAAGCTCGGACGGCCGGCACAGCCGCGTCCCCTTTGGCGTCTCGACGATCGGCCGGTTGATCAGGATCGGATGCCTCAGCATGGCATCGAGCAGCTGCTCGTCGCTCCATTTGGGATCAGCCAGGCCAAGCTCGGCATAGGGAGTGCCCTTTTCGCGCAGCAAGGCGCGCAGCGGAATTCCCATGGCGGCGATAAGCTGGCGCAGGCGGTCCCGGCTGGGCGGATGTTCCAGATATTCGATGACCACCGGCTCCTCGCCGCTCGCCCTGATCATGGCAAGCGTGTTGCGCGAGGTGCCGCAGTCGGGATTGTGGTAGACGGTGACGGTCATGGCGCGGCCTCGACGGCAAGAGGTTGGATTTCGGATTGCGGCTGCAGCAGCCACGTCATCAACGCCAGCGCGAAGCCGGCGCCGGCGAACTCGGCGGCGATGAAGCCGGGAAGACTTGCCGGGCTGATTCCCGAATACGTCTCCGTGAGCGCCCTCGCCACCGCGACCGCGGGATTGGCAAAGGACGTCGATGCGGTGAACCAGTAAGCAGCCGTGATATAGAGGCCGACCAGCCAGGGCACGGCCGCGCGTTCGAAGCGCAAGCCGGCCAGGATGACGGCGAGCAGGCCGAAGGTCGCGACGCCCTCCGAAAGCCATTGCGCGGCGCCGGTGCGGCCATGCGTCGACAGCGCCAGCGGCGCCAGGCCGAACATCAGATGCGCGATCACCGTGCCGACAATGCCGCCGGTAAGCTGGGCCAGCATATACCAGGCGCAGTCGCCGGCCGACAGCCGGCGCGAAAACGTCAGGACGAGCGACACGGCCGGATTGAAATGGGCACCGGATATTGGGCCGAGGATTGTGATCAGCACGACGAGGCTCGCACCGGTTGGCAGCGTGTTGCAGAGAAGCGCCAGTGCGCCGTCGGCCGTCAGCGACCGCGCCATGATCCCTGAACCGACAACCGTAGCCACCAGCAGCGCCGTGCCAAGGCTTTCCGCGACCAGACGGCGCGGCAGGTCGAACTGGCGCTCGACTCTCATTGGGCCGCCTCTTGCGCATCGGCCGCACAGCAGCCCGGCGCCAGCGCCGGCGCGCAGATTTCCGGCCTTCCGGAGCAGCAATCCTCCATCAGGAAGCGGATCAGCCCGCTCAGCGCTTCATACTCGGCGCTATAGACCATGGAGCGGGAATCGCGGCGCACGCTTACCAGCCCTGCCCGTTCGAGCTCCTTCAGGTGGAAGCTCACATTCGAGGCCGAGACCTCGACCTTCTCGGCGATGGCGCCTGCGGCAATACCATCCGGACCCGCGATCACCAGATGCCGCAGAATGCGCAGTCGTGTTTCTTGCGAAAGGGCCGCGAATGCGGACAGGGCTTGACGTTCATCCATATTTCAACAATCCTAGAAATGTTGAAACGAGGATTACCGCACATGCTCGCCTCTGACAATCGGGAATTTGAATCCACCCCCGCCATCGCCGGTGATCCCGAGGACATCACCATCGCTGGCCTGCTGGCGTTTCTCGCCGGCCACAAGGACAGGCAGCTGGTGTTTTTCCATGATGGCCGGCCGGTGAAGCCCGGCTACCACGTCACCGAGGTAAAGGCCGGCACATTCGCCGCGCTGGACTGCGGCGCCAATCCCGAATCCTGGACCGAGATCTTCGTCCAGCTGTGGGACGTCAACGAGGACCGCACGCATATGCCGGCCGGAAAATTCTCGGCGATCATCCGCAAGGTGACGGAGCATGTCGATCTCGACCCTTCCGCCCGGCTGACCTTCGAGGTCAGCGACGGCGTGCGCCCGATCGCCCTGTATCGGGCCGCCCTTCCCCGGCTCGTCGGCGGCGCGGTGCATGTCGACCTTTCGCCCCGACCGGCAAGCTGCAAGCCGCGCGACCGTTGGCTCGAGGAAGAGAGAAAAGCCAAGGCCTGTTGCGGGCCTTCCGCTTCGGCGCAGCCTTGCTGCCGATAAGTCGCCCACAACCAAGCGAGGAAGGCTTCGTCCCTCAGTTCAGGGACTGGCGGCGTGGCGGCGGTGCCGGGTGTCGCTGCTCCAGTTCGGACGCGGCCGCCGCGCGGCCGGTCCGGCGCAGCCTTTCGAGGTAGCCCGGCAACTCGCCAAGGCAATGGAATGGCCCGCCCTCCCTGATCACCGTCACCAGCGGATCGACATCGCTGTCGCTTCTCCTGGCCATCGTGGTGCGCCAGTCCTCGAGCAGTCGGCTGGCGTGATCGACCACGTCGCCCCCGCTGTTGGAAAGGTCATGCTGCTCGTGCGGATCCTCGCTGAGGTTGAACAGGCTGACGGGCCCAAAGTCCTTGTAGCCGTCATGGTAGGTGCGCAGCATCAGCCAGTCGGCGCCGTCGAGCCGGAACCGCACGCCGCGCTGCACGGCCCATGCGCCCTGGCTCAGCACCAGGAAATCGCGCCCACCCTCCTCGCCGGCGGCAAGCGCGGTCGCGAAGGATTGCCCGTCCCACAGCACTGGCACGCTGCCGCCAAGCCGGTCGATCAGCGTCGCGGCCCAGTCGAAATGATAGTGCAGGCCGGCATTGACGCCGCGCATGTCCTTGGCGCCAGGCCAGCGGATGACCAGAGGCACGTTGCAGGTGAACTCGTCGGCCGTCTGGTGGTCGCCCCAGACATTGAGCTCGCCGAGATTCTCGCCATGGTCGGCGCCGATGACGATGATCGTGTCGTCGAACAGGTTCTGCCGCTTCAGCTCCTCGACGATGAGACCAACATGGTGATCGGCATAGAGCACGCCGGTGTCATAGCCGTCGAACCAGGCCTTGACCTTGCCCATGTCGTCGATCGGCGACGGCATGCGCCGATATTTCGATCCGCCCGGCTCGACGTCGAAGCCCGAGGGCTCCTGAGGGCTGTGCGGGCCATAGCCGGCATGGCTTTTCTCGAACACCTCCTTCGTCATCCACTCCGGCAAAGGCTGATCGGCGAACGGATCGCCGAAGGAGTCCGGCGCACGATAGGGCGTGTGCGGATCCCAGACATTGACATGCAGGAACCATTTTTTTGCCGAGCCATTGCGCTTCAGCCAGTCGAGCGCCAGGCCCGACACCTCGTCGGCATTCTCCATGCCGGCCTTGCCCGGATTGATGATCTCGTTGAAGCCGGCATACCAGTGCCAGCAGCCATGCCGCTCGCCAAAACTGCTGATCGTCGTCGTGTGGTAGCCGAGATCGCGCAGCGCCCGCATCCAGCCCTCCTCGTAGAAGGTGCCGGCCCAGGCCCGCCCGGCGCCCTCGCGGAACGGCTCGCAGGCGGTGCCGCCATGGCCGACCACGCCGGTGCGCATGCCGTGGCGGCCGCTCCACAGCGCCGTGCGCGACGGATGACAGGGCACGTCGGAGACATAGACGTTCTCGAAGCGGATGCCGTCGCGGGCGAGGCTGTCGATGACTGGAGAGGTGTTGCGATGATAGCCGTAGCAACCGAGATGGTCGCGCCTCAGGCTGTCGATGTCGATGTAGAGAACGTTCATGAAGGACTCGCCGCTTCTATGGATGTCAAAGGCAGGCCCCGGCTGGTTACCGGGGCCCGCGGTGTTCAAGAGCCGGCATCAGGCCGAAATATATTGATCGCCGAGATAGTAGTCCTTCGGGTCGAGCGAGGTCTCGAGCTTGCCGAAGGTCTTGAACAGGTCATTCATCGTCGCGAACCAGCCGTTCACGCTGCCGTCCTTGGTGAGCTTGATGAGCTCGGCCGAGGTCATGAAACGCCCGTAGCCGGCCTCGGTCGTCAATCGGTCGGCCGGAATGCCCAACAGTTTCGAGGTGATCTCGACCGCCTTGTCCTGGTTGGCGGCGCGGAAATCCTGCGCGTCCTTGATGGCACGGACCACATTCTTGACGAGATCGGGATTGCCCTCGACCAGATCGTTGCGGGCGATGAAGACGCTCGGGAACGTGGTCTGCGGGTAGAAATCGTCGTTCTTGGCCAGTTCCACCAGGTCGGGAACCCGGGTCTTGATGATGCCGACGAACGGGTACCAGATGCCGGCCGCGTCGACCTGCTTGGAGGCGAAGGCCGCCACGATGGTGCTCGGGTCCATCTGCACGATGTCGAGGTCGGTCATCGCCATGTTGGCCTTGCGCAGCGCCAGCCGCAGCAGCATGTCGCCTGACGTGCCGGCCGCGATCGCCACCTTCCTGCCCTTGAGCTCGGCGATCGACTTGATGCCGGCCTGGGCGATCACCCGGTCGGAAAAGCCGACATCGTTGACGGCGATGATCTTGGCCTTGCCGGTCGCCGGCAGCCACAGCGCGCCCGGTCCGAGATAGCCGAACTCGAGGCTGTTGGCGCCCAGAGCCTGCACCTGGATCGGCCCGTTGGTGAAGACCTTGATATCGGCGTCGACGCCGTGCTTGGCATAGAAACCTTGATCGGCGGCCACGCCGGAGATGCTCGCGCCCCAGAAGTCGCCATTGTAGCCGATGCGCGCCGGCGTCCCCGCTGCCCTGGCCTGGATGCCAGAGGCGGCGAACGCGGCCAGCGCCGCCGAGGACGCCATGAAATTCCGTCTTGTCAGTGTCACGCTACTCTCCTCCTGTTACTGGTGCTAAACGGCTTCGCCGTTACTGGTGGTACACCGCTTGCCAGACGCGGTTGCGGATGGTCATGAACTCGGCCGAAAGCCGGATTTCCTCGGTCCTGGGATAAGGCAGCGGGACATCGATGATTTCCTTCAGCCTGCCCGGCCGCGCCGCCATGACGATGACTCGGTTGGCGAGGTAGACGGCCTCGTCGACATCATGGGTGATGAACATCACCGTGCGCCGCTCCCGGCTCCAGGTGTCGAGCAACTGGTCCTGCAACTGCACGCGGGTCAGTGCGTCGAGCGCGCCGAACGGCTCGTCCATCAACAGGATGGAAGGGTCGACCGCATAGGCGCGCGCGATGGCGCAACGCTGCTTCATGCCCCCCGACAGCGTCTTGGGCAGCGCGTCGGCGAAATCGCGCAACCCCACGAGGTCGATGAAACGCTCGGCGATCTGCCTGCGGCGCGCAGCCTCCTCGCCCTTGATGCGCAGCCCGAACTCGACGTTCTGGCGAACGGTCAGCCAGGGAAAGAGCGCGTATTGCTGGAAGATCATGCCGCGCTCCGGCCCCGGCCCTTCGACAGCCTTGCCGTCGACCAGCACGCTGCCCTCGCTCGGCCGCAACAGGCCGGCGGCGATGTTGAGCGCAGTCGACTTGCCGCAGCCGGAGGGGCCGACGACGGTGACGAACTCGCCGTCGGCGATGTCGAGCGACAGCCGGTCGAGCGCGATGAAGCTGTTGTCGCTCAGGTCGAAACGGCGGGTGACCTTGTCGAACACGATCTTTGGGACGATCCTGGAAGCCATCACACGCGCTCCTGCCAGACGGTGAGCCGGCGCTCGATCACCAGGAGGATGCGATCCATGGCAAGGCCGAGCAGGCCGATGGTGATCAGGCTGACGAAGATGGTCGGCAGGTCGTAATAAAGCTGCGCCTGCTGCATACGGAAGCCGAGCCCGGACTGCGCGGCGATCAGTTCGGCGGCGACCAGCGTCGCCCAGGCCGATCCAAGCCCGATGCGTACCCCGACCAGGATGAACGGCGTCGACGCCGGGATGATGACGCGCAGGAAGATCGTCATGTCTTTCGCGCCAAGCACCCGCGCGGCGTTGATCATCGTCTTGTCGACGCTGATGACGCCCTGATAGGTGGCGACGACGCTGGCCAGGAACGATGCCAGGAAGATGACGAAGATTTTTGGCGTCTCGTCGATGCCCATGGTGACGATCGCCAGCGGAATGATGGCGAGCGGCGGGATCATGCGGAAGAACTGCAGATAGGGCTCGATCAGCGAACGGGCGACCTTGTACCAGCCCATGACGAAGCCGACCGGGATCGCGAGGATGACGCCGAGCAGGAAGCCGGTCAGCACCCGCGCCAGGCTGGAGGCGATATCGGTGGCAAGCTGCCCGCTGGCGATGACATCGCCGAACCGCGCCGCCACCTGCGGCGGCGGCGGCAGGCCGACCGCGCCGCCCGCCGTAAGCGCCCACCAAATGGCGACACCGGCGACGAGCCCGACGAGATTGAGCGCGAGGGCGGGATAGTCGATGCCTTGCCCTTCCGGCGGCGTACCGCCTGGGCGTGTCGTCTTGGCTGTCTCGCTCATCGCGAAACCCCCGAATAAAAGAAGTGGTCGAGCGCCGCGGCCGACGCGCCGATGGCGCCAGCGCCGGGGCCGAGGCTTGACCGCTCGATGCGCAGCACATCGCGCATCGGCGGCAGCACGCGGGGCGGAACGCCCTCGCGGATATGGTCGATGAAGCTTTCCGGCGCTTCGGCGAGATGGCCGCCAAAAACGATCAGGTCCGGATTGAGCAGGTTGGTCGCGGTCGCGATCGCTGTCGTCAGGTGCCTGAGTGCCGCGTTCCAGGGCTCGGGATATTTCTCCAACTCGGCCAGCAGCCGCTTGGGATGCGGCGCCTCGATATGCGCGTCGCGGGCCAGCGCCCGTTCGGACAGGAACGTCTCCAGGCAGCCTCTGTTGCCGCAGGCGCAGCGCTCGCCATTCTCTACCACCTGGACATGGCCGAGTTCGACGGCCCCATAGCCGCCGGGGCGGAATGGCATGCCGTTGATCACCAGCCCGGCGCCGAGGCCGGTGCGCAGATAGATGTAAAGCAGCGCGGTGGCGTCGCGGCCGATGCCGTAGCGCGACTCCGCCAGCGCCATGGCGCTGACATTGTGCTCGACCACGGCGGGTATGCCGAGGGCCGTCTCGAGTTCGTCGGCGAAGGGCACGTCCTTCCAGTCGTAATTGACCGACTGCAAATTGCGCCGCCGCTTGGTGTCCACCGGGCCAGGCACGCCGAGCCCGAGGCCGATCAGCCGGGACCGCTCGACGCCTGTCTTGCGGATCAGTTGCTCGACGGTCCGCACCACCATGCCGATCACCGCGGCCGGTTCGCTGGTGGCGGTGTCGAAATACTGCGAGGCCATGGCTTTCGAGGAAGCCTTGAGGTCGGTGATCGTGGCATGGATGGTGCCGGCGCCGATGTGCACACCAACCACCGACAGGGCATCCGGCACCAGCGCGACGCCGATGGCCGGCCGGCCGACGGGTGCGTCGCCGGCGGCGGCCTGGTTGAGCTCGACGACCGTCCCTTCCCTGAGCAGATGCGCCGTCAGATGGGTCAGCGCGGTCGGCGAGAGCGCGGTCCGCCGCGCCAGTTCGGCACGCGACTGCGGACCGTCGTCGCGCAGGATGCGCAGGATTGCTCCGTGATGGACGCCCATCTTCTCCTCCCTATTATTTTCTAATGTTAATAAATTAATTAAGGCTGTCAAGGACACGGCCACCACCGGGCGAATGACCGCGCCGCGTCGGCTGGTCATCGCCACGTGACCAAGCAATTCAGAAGAGTGAGGACCTAGCGCTTTCCCTTGGAAATTGCTTAAAAACAAAGGGACAGGGTCAGCCGGAGAAGGACACGCCCCTGTGGCGCATCCCTGCCTGCACGCCGCGCACGATGAGCCGGGACAGGATTTCCATGTCCAGCGGCATTCCCGGACGCCAGACGTCGAGCAACAGCGCAATGCGCGCCTCGTCGGCGTTGTTCATCACTTCGTGCGGGAAGGTGTCGTCCCACAGCATGCCTTCGCCATCCGTGATCCGCTTCTCCTGATGATTGATCATCATGATGGTCGCGGGGCGGCCATCGGTCTGCCGCGGAATGACCAGGCCGAGATGAAAGCGCATGATGCCGCGAAACGGTCCGCGATGGCTGGGAATGTGCTTGCGCGGCGCCAGGAACGAGATGGCCGCCGATTTGACTTCGGGACAATCGGCGAGCAACTGGCTCAGAACCGGCATCCGCGCCAGGTTTTCGGGAACCCCGATGTCGTAGGCCTTGAGCACGAACATGCGCCAGTCGAGGCCGTCATTGGCCGAGATCTCGGCCTGCTCCGGCATGATGTCGTGGAAGCGCGGCGCCCCGCCCAGCCGCACCGCGAGCGCTTCGTCGCGTATGCCGCGCCAGGCGGCGATGAATTTCGCCGCGTTCGGAAAATCGGTGGCGGCATCGAGGATAGCCGGCGCGTCTATGCGCCTTTCATAGACACGCCGGACCCCATTGGATGCAAGATCGTAGACGCGGGACATCGCATAGCCTCGATGACACCATAAACGGACAGCCGATGGTTCGGGTTGCACATTTTGGTCATCGCGTCGTGAACTACCCGGACAGCCATGGGCCAGGTCCTGTGCCGGCCACCCGGCAATCCGAGGCAATTCGTCAACCGGATCGAACGATCCCAGATGTCCCGCTCATTCCCTGAAGGCGCGGTTGAGCTGATCCTGCAGCGGTTTGACGAGGTAGGAGATCACGGTTCGGTCGGCGGTCTTGATGAAGGATTCGACCGGCATGCCCGGAACCAGCTTGACCTCGCCGAGGCGCGCGATCTCCGAGTTCGTCGTCGCGATGCGGACAGTGTAGTAGCTGATGCCGGTGCGCTGGTCGGTCGTCGTGTCCGGCGAGGTTCGTTCGACCGTCCCGTTGATCTGCGGCGTGGTGCGCTGGTTGAAGGCCGAGAAGCGCAGCGCCGCCGGCTGGCCGACCCAGAGCTGGTCGATGTCGCTCGGCGCGATCTTGGCCTCGACCGTCAGGCTGTCGCTGTCGGGCACGATCTGCATGATCGTCTGGCCAGGGGTGATAACGCCGCCGATGGTGTGGGCGATGGATTGCTGCACGATGCCGTCCTGCGGCGCGCGGATGTCGATGCGCCTGAGCTGGTCCTCGGCGGCGATCTTGCGCTCCGTCAGTTCGCCGACCTTGCCGTCGATCTCGCGCAAATCCTTGTTGACGTCGGTGCTGAGTTCGAGGTCGATCTGGAGGATCTGCAAATTGATCTCGGCGATCTTGCCCTGGGCCTGCGCCAGGGCCGCCGTCAACTGGCCGCGCTCGCCATCGAGCCGCGCCGACTCGCGCTCCATGGCGGTCAGGCGGTCGATCGAGATCAGCCGCTTCTTCCACAGCGCGCGTATGCTGGCCAGTTCCTCCTCGACAAGCGCGATTTCTTGCGACTTGGCTTCCGCCTGGGCCGTGTCCCCGCCAATCTCTTTCTGCAGCTGCAGGATGCGCTCCTGCAACTGGCCCTTCCGGCCGGAACGATCCGCACGCCTTGTCTCGAAGACCTGTTCCTCGCCGGCGATGATCTCCGCGATCGCCGCATCACCGCGACGATCGAGAATATCTCTGGGGAAGGCGATGGCATCGGCACCCCGGCGCTCCGCTTCGAGGCGCGCCTCGCGTGCCGACAACTGATCGAGGGCCTTGGTGACGACGGCGAGGTTGGCCGCCGGCACGGTGGGATCGAGGCGCACGAGCAGCGCCCCGCGCTTGACACGGTCGCCGTCACGCGCCGCGATCTCGCCGACGATGCCGCCGGTCGAATGCTGTACGTCCTTGACGTGGGAATCCACGACGAGGACCCCCGACGCGATGACCGCTCCCGAAATGCGGGTCAGCGAGGCCCAGCCGCCGACGCCGCCGACCAGCACCGCGACCGCGACGAGGCCCCAGCCCATGTAGCGTTGAATCGATTGATGGGAGGAACTCGGCATCATCCCTCCCCTCACTCGCCTGCCGCCGCCGCGCCGGGCCGCGGCGCCGGCTCCTCGGTGGCGAGCCTGAGGTGCGGCACGGCGCTCACCGCCGGTTGCGGCCGCGGAAACAGTTTGGCCAAGACATCGTCCTTGAGCCCGAACGCCTGGACGCGGCCCTGGCTCATGGCGAGGATGAAATCGACCGTGCCGAGCGCGCTTGGCCGGTGTGCCACGAGCACGACGATGCCGCCACGTTGCCGCACCGACACAATAGCCTGAAACAGCGCCTGTTCGCCTTCGGCGTCGAGGTTGGAATTCGGTTCGTCGAGCACCACCAGGAACGGATCGCGATAGAGCGCGCGGGCCAGCGCGATGCGCTGGCGCTGACCGGCCGAGACGGCCTCGCCAAGTTCGCCGATCTGCGTCTCGTAGCCATCGCGGAAACCGACGATGAGATCATGCGCGCCGGCTGCCCTGGCGGCTGCGATCACCAAGGCGGGATCGGCGTCGGGTTCGAAACGCGCGATGTTCTCGGCGATCGAGCCGGCGAACAACTCGACGTCCTGCGGCAGATAACCGATGAAATGGCCGCGGTCTTCCGGCGACCACTGATCGAGGTCGGCGCCGTCGAGCCGGATCCTGCCGGCGGCCGACGGCCAGGCTCCGACAAGCGCCCTGACCAGCGTCGACTTGCCCGAACCGCTCTGACCGATAATGCCGACGGCGTGTCCCGCTTCCAGTGCGAAGCTGGCGTCCTGCACCAGCAGCCGCTGCACGCCGGGCGCGGCGACGCTGACGTTCTGCATGAAGACGTGGCGGCTCGGCGCGGGCATGACCATCGGCTCGGCATCGGCGGGCAATGCGGCAAGAATCCTGGTCAGCCGCTGCCAGCCCTGCCGCGCGGTCAGGAAACCTTTCCAGTTGGCGATGACCAGATCGACGGGCGCCAGCGCCCGCCCGCTCAGGATCGATGCCGTGATGATGATGCCCGCGGTCGCCTGCTGTTCGATGACCAGCCAGGCGCCGATGCCGAGCATGGCCGATTGCAGGAGCATGCGTAGCACCTTGGACACGGCGCCGAAGCCGCCGGCGATATCGCTGACGCTGCGCTGCTCGGCGAGATAGTCGCGGTTGGCCTCTTCCCATCGCTTCGCCATCCTGCCGCCCATGCCGAGAGCCGCGATGACTTCCGCGTTGCGGTTGCCGGTCGTGGTCAGGCCGTTGCGGATGATGCCGGTCTGGGTGCCTGATGTGACCGGCTTGCGCGTCAGCCGCTCGGCATGGACGGTCAACAGGACGAGCACGATCGCTCCGACCAGGGCGGTTACGCCGAGGAGCACGTGGAACATGAAGATGATGGCTAGATAGAGCGGCAGCCACGGCAGGTCGAACAGCGCGGTCGGGCCGGTGCCCGACAGGAAGGTCCGCACGCTGTCGAGATCGCGCACCGGCTGCATGCTGTCGCCATTGCGCCCGACCTTGAGCGGCAGCTTGAGGACGCTGGAATAGACGCGGGCGCCGAGCGCTTCGTCGAGGGCTCCCCCGATGCGCACCAGGATGCGGCCGCGGATGAAATCGAGCACGCCTTGTCCGGCGTAGAGGATGGCTACGAGCAGGCTGAGGCCGATCAGCGTCGGCACGCTGCGGCTCGGCAGCACGCGATCGTAGACCTCGAGCATATAGATCGAACTGGACAACATCAGGACGTTGAGGACGCCGCTGAACAGTGCGATGGCGATGAAGGCCGAGCGGCAGGATTTGATTGCCGCCGAGAGTTCCGATCCCTGCTGCCGAGGATTGGGCTGCCGGGCACCGGGCCCGGCAGCCTTTCGCGCCGTCGCCGCGACGCCGGGGGCTGCGCCAGGAGCGGTTTCAGCGCGAAAAGGATTGCGTCCCCGAAACAGCAGAAGAGCGCCAAACATCGCGAACGCCAGGCAGAACAGCCAGACGCCTGGCGATGTCGTCAACATGCCACCGAGTGCAGGAAAAAGGGCGCAGGCTATCAAAACCAGACCCAAGGACCTGACCCTGGCCTGCGCCGAATTGAAGATCGTGGAGCCCCTTTCCATGCCAATCCATGTGGGCGGCGCTGCGGCAAGGCACCCGGCCGACGGCCGGAAACCAGCCTCAGGCGATGCCCGTCAGGCCCCCCACTTGATGCAGCGTGAGCCAGAATTGGTCGAGCGTGTTGGGATGCTCGTCGACGATGTTGGTTCCATCGAACCAGGCGACATGACCGCCCGGCCCGGACGTCACCAGTTGCCCCTGGTTGAACCACATCAGCGCGTTCTTAAGGCCCTCGCCATCGGCCTCCTTGCCGCCGTTCCAGTCGGTGATGCCGGAGCTCGGATCGGTGACGTCGACATAGCTTGTCCAGGCAGCCGACGAAGTCTTCACCGCCGCACCCGTAAGCGCTGTGTGAGCCCCATTCTCATCAACGACCCCGTCATTGTTGGTATCGACATTCACGCCGACAGTTGACCACGCTCCTTGCTTGGTCAGCCACATCACCGCCTCGTCGATCAGGTCGTTGGGCTGACCGACATGGTTGTCGATGTTGAGCTGGGTGGCGATCGCCTGTTGCAACATGATGACGCGTGCGTCACCGCCGGTCGAACTCGATTCGATGGACTTGGCCAGAGCGTTCGAAATCAGGAGATCGTGCGCATCGTTGGCAATGCCGTCGCCGTTGCTGTCGCCGAGCAGCAAATAGCCATCCGTACGCGGATTGACGTCGAGGCCGGACAGAACATGGCTGGCGACGGCGCTCTTGGTGGGATTGCCCTCATTGCCGGCAATATTGTCCCATGCATCCGCGTGGCTGCCCCAGAATCCCTGCGTCAGCGCCTTGTTCGAGAAGCCTTCATAGTCGCTGCTGTCGGTGGCGAGCGGCGTACGCGAATGCAAGGCCGTGTCGACGAAGGCATCGGTGGTGGCCGTTGCGTTGTTGACGTAGTTGCCCAGCTGCGCGACGCCGGTCGCCTGGTAGTGCCAGGTCTCGTTTGTATCGAGCAGGCCGTTCTGGTTGATGTCGCCGCTGTTGAAGCCGCCGCTGAGGATAGCGGTTGGATGGAAATCATCGCCGGTGCCGGCGGTGCCGTTGTCGTCGGTCACGACCACATGGGCGAGCGCGACATTGCCGTCGTTTTTGACATCGTAGGTCCAGGTCACCGGCTGGCCCTGGAAGATGTTGAGGCCATGGTCGACGCCGTTGGTCTTCTTGTCGAGCGTGATGTGCGGATCGGCGCCGGTATAGCCGGAGTCGTCGGTGGCCGTGGCGGTGCGTGTGTGGTTGGCATCGTCGGTGAAGGAGCCGGAGGCGGTACCGGTGTTGCTGTAAGGGCCAGCCACGGAGGTACCGGTTGCCGAGAACTTCCAGATCTCGCCGGCGTCGAGCATGTTGTTGTCGTTGCTGTCGCCGATATTGGTGACATGGCCGTTGCCAAGCACCGCGACCGGCGTCACGCCGCCGTCGCTGTCGGTGACGGTGATACCCGACAGCGCGACGTTGCCGATATTGGTCACCGTGTATTCCCACGAGATCGGCTCGTTGGTCAGGATCGTCAGAGTGTCGCCCTTGACCCCGTCGTCGACCGTCACCTTGTCGATCTTGATCTCGGGATCGGCGCCGAAATAGCTGGAGCCGTCGCTGTCTGTCACGGTGACCGCCCCGGCCGAGCCGGTCACCGTCCCGGTATTGGCGTAGTCGCCGATGACGGCCTTGTCGATGCTGGTGCCGATGAAGCTCCAGTGCTCGGTGGTGTCGAGCTTGCCGTCCTGGTTGGTGTCGCCGACGTTGAAGCCGCCGCTGAGAACCGGCGTCACGACCACGTCATTGTGGTCGTCGGTGACGACGATGTTCGACAATGCGACATTGCCGGTGTTGCTGACCGTGTATTGCCAGGTGATCGTATCACCGGAGAGCACCTGCAGACCGTCGCCGATCGCCGAGCCGTCGACCGTTACCTTGTCGATGCCTATACCAGGCGCATCAGTGCCGGTGCCGGGCTTCGTAAGGGTGCGCCATTCCTCGAAGCCGCCATTGGAACCGGAGAAACCAGAAACCAAAGTCAGGTATGAACCGTCGGGCACGTTGCCGAAGAGGCTGACTGGAACAAGAATCCGATAGTCGTCAGTGCCTGAGCCATGATTGGCATCGACCAGCAGCTGGTCGGGGCCAAGGTCGAAGATCGAGGTGAATCCGAACCCCAGGGAGCCGGCACTGAAATCAGTAAAACCGGCTGGCACACCCGAAATATAGATCTGCAGGTTGGTCAGCGTGATGGTGCCGTTTGTCGCGTTGTTGCTTTCATTGAGGTCCAGCCGGAATTCCAGATATTGTGTACCCCCGACATCGATCGACTGAATGTCCCCATAGAGCAGGCTGTGGGTGAAAGACGCCTTGTTGTCCAGGACGTTGCCGTTCTGGTCGGTGTTGAAGCCCTCCTCGATACCTGTCGCCTGCAGCCTCAGGAAGGAATCGTAATTGCCGGTGCCCGAACCTTCCGTCGTAGCTTCGAGAAGGACGCCATTGCCAATATCGATCGCCATGCTACTTCCTCCACATTGTTGTGCGGTCGGCGGTCGGGCCGCTCCCATCTATTCCGGCCTGATCGCAGCGCCGGCGCGCAGCGTCCGAGGGACGCGGCCGGGCAGGCGAGCAATCGTTCGTGACAAAATCGACGACTTTGAAAGGAGAAAGGTTCGGCGGGGAGACTGCCTCCCATTCGCCGGACACAGCTATTGCCGTATGACGGAACTGGCCCGCCGTCGGACTGACCGTTATACCCACACCCAAAGCCCCAACCCCAACAATCCTACGATTGCCTGGACGTTAATATTTCCCAAACCATATTGCGCAGGTTGCAATGCGTCCGTCTATATAACCCCGGTTATAGGCAGGAAAGTCGATTTCAGTTCTGAAAAAGTGCTTTTGCAGACAAGAATAATTGCGTCGCTTTGGCTTAGTTATTTCACGAACCGGAGATTCACGGTCGGATCTACAAAAATTTCGTGATAGCGCCGATGAATCATCCAAGATGAAGATCAGCATCGGCACATCGGCGTGGCATCTGCTTTCAGTCCGCCGCCACGCATTTTGCACGGCGCGCCGCTTGAGGATTAACTAAGCAGTTGCTAATGTTTTGCGCAACCGCGCTGCTTCTGTCAGCATGGCCTCACGCTTCGCAGGATGAGGGCCGGGTCGCGATGTTCGCTTCCGGCACGATGAAGTCGCTGATGTGTCACAAAGACACGCAAGGGGAGAAGACGCCATGACCGAGCACGGGCGCCGGCGGCCACCGGAAGCCATCGATGGCCGCACCGCGCCATGGAACCCTGGCCGAGAAGTTCGGCAGCCAGCGAACTGAACATGGTCACGGTTTTCGTCGCCGACGACCACCCGCTGCTGTTGCACGGCCTGATTGACATGATTGCCCGCGACCCGAATTTCGCGGTGGTCGGTTCGGCGCGGGACGGCGCGGCCGCCCTGACGGCCATCCAGCGCGACGTGCCTGATGTCGCGGTGCTCGACATCAGCATGCCGGGACTGAACGGCCTCGATGTCGCCGCCGAAATCGGCCGGCAAGGGCTCGCGACGTCTTGTGTGCTTTTGACGGTCGGCGCCTCTCAGGCCCAGCTTTACGACGCTGTCGCGGTTGGCGTTGCCGGCATCGTGTTCAAGGAGGCCGCCGTCGACGCCCTGCTCAAATGCCTGCACCGGGTTGCCGCCGGCGGCCGGTGGCTGCCCGCCGAGATTGTCAGCGAGGCCGTCCAGAACGAGGCGTCGCGCAGGACGAAATGGCGGAGCCTCTCGCAGAGGCTGACCAGCCGCGAAATCGAGATCGCGCGGCAGGTTCTCGCCGACAAGCCGACCGGGCAGATCGCCTTCGACGTCGGCATCTCGAAAGGTACGCTGAAAATTCATATGAACAACATTTACCGCAAATTGCAGGTCTCCTCGCGGACTGAGCTCTCGCAACTCGCCGCCGGCCAGATCGGACCGAGTGTTGCGCATGCGGCGAATGGCGGCGCCGCGGCGGTCGTGAAGGCACTGGCGGCGCCTGATGCCGGCGGAGGCCAGGCGCGCCCTGCGGCCCGGCAAACGCCAGCTCGGCGCCGGGAGTCCAACAAGGGATAGCCGTCAGGCTGGCGATCACATGTCACGCCAAAGTGGCAACCCTGCGGGACGGACGGAACAGCCCGTCTCCATGAAGCCGCTTAGGGCTCCACCTTCGCCAGCCGCGGCCCGGTCTTGACGTCGACGATCTCGGGCTTGGCGGCATCGACCGCGCCGTCCCAGCCGCCGCCGAGCGCCTTGTTGAGAGCGATGTAATTGGTCGCCAAAAGGACGCGGCTCTGCAGCAGCGAATCCTCGGCCGAGTAGAGCGAGCGCTGGGCGTCGAGCACGTCGAGAAGGCTGGTCTCGCCCGCCTTGTAGAGCGTGCCTTCCAGCCGCGCCGCATCGCCGTAGGATTTCGCCGACGCGGCAAGCTTGCCGATGCGGATGCGCTCCTGCGCCATCAGCACCAGCGCGTTCTCGACATCCTCGAGCGCGGTCAGCACCGAAGACCGGTAGGCGATGAAATACTGGTCGCGCTGCGCGCGGGCGACGTCGGCGGCCGCCTGCAACTGGCCGGCGTTGAACAGCGGCACGCTGAGCGTTGGCCCGAAGGACCAGCCGATGGACGAATTCTTGCCGAGGTCGCCGAGATTGAGGGCGGCAGTGCTGATGTTTCCCGTCAGGCTGACCGAGGGATAGCGCGCCGCCTCGGCCTGGCCGACCTTGGCGGTGTATTGCGCGTATTGCCGCTCGGCCATCAGCACATCCGGGCGCGACAGCAGGATGTCGGCCGGAATCCCGGTCGGCATCGGCAAGCGTGGCGCCGGGATCGGCTTGCCGCGCTTCAGCCGCTCGTTGAGTGCCGCCGGTGGCCGGCCCGTCAGCACCGAAAGGCGATGCACCGCTTCGGCATAGCTTGCTTCCAGCGTCGGCACAGCGGCCTCGGTGCTGGCCGCTTGGCCCATCGCCTTGGCGACATCGGCCGCCGTCGCCGACCCCGCCTGCGCCATGGTGCGGGTGAGTTCGGCGGTCTGCCGCTGCGACACGGCCGAACGCCGGGCGAGCGCGATGCGCGCCTGGTAGCCGCGCGCCTGGGTGTAATAGGACGCGACATCGCCGACCAGGGTCAGAAGGATCGAGCGCAATTCCTGCTCGGACGCATCCACCCCATAGCGCGCGGCCTCGACGCCCCTGCGGTTGGCGCCGAACAGGTCGAGTTCCCAGCTGGCGTCGAAGCCGGCCTGGTATTCCGCGTAGATGGAATTGGCGCCCGATGTCGTCTCGGCCGACTTGTTGCGCGTGATCGAGCCGGATCCATCCACCGACGGCAGCAATGTGCCGGCGCTCTGGCGGTAGCTGGCGCGCGCCTCGCGGATCTTGGCCTTCGCGGTCGCGACATCGAGATTGCCGGCGACCGCTTCCGCGACAAGCATGTTGAGCTGCGGGTCGCGCAGGCGCTGCCACCATTGTGAAAGCCGCGCCGGCTGGGCGGACTTGGTCGGCTTCTGGCCGCTCCAGTTTGCCGGCATCGGCAGGATGGGCGTCCGATAGTCCGGACCGACGACGCATCCCGCGAGCAAGGCCGCACCGAGAATAGGCGCAAGGAGCCGCCTCGCGGCCACCGAGCCACGTTCAAGACCTGTCATGTGAGAACCCCTTATTGCTGGTTGGCCGTCACCGGCGTTTCGCCCGTATCCTGCCCGGGATCTGGTTTAGCCACCCTGCCCATGAAGATGCGCCGCACCGTGACGAACAGCAGCGGCACCAGGAACACGCCGATCACCGTCGCCGCGATCATGCCGCCCATCACGCCGATGCCGACGGAGTTCTGCGCCCCCGAGCCGGCGCCGCTGGCGATCGCCAGCGGCGTGACGCCGAGGATGAAGGCCAGCGACGTCATCAGGATCGGCCGCAATCGTTGTCGCGCCGCCTCCAGCGTCGCCTCCACCAGCCCCATGCCGGCCGCCTGCCGCTCGATGGCGAACTCGACGATCAGGATGGCGTTCTTGGCGGCCAGCCCGATCGTGGTCAAAAGCCCGACCTTGAAATAGACGTCGTTGGTCTGGCCGAACAGGCTTGCCGCGAGCAGCGCGCCGAAGATGCCGATCGGCACCGACAGCATGACCGCGAACGGGATCGACCAGCTCTCATAGAGCGCGGCCAGGCACAGGAACACGACCAGCGCCGAAATCGCGTAGAGCGACATCGCCTGGTTGCCCGAAAGCCGCTCCTGATGCGACAGCCCGGTCCATTCATGCGAATAGCCGGCCGGCAATTGCGCGACGAGTTTGTCGATTTCGTCCATCGCCGCGCCCGAGCTGACACCGGCCGCCGCCGCGCCCTGGATTTCGACCGCCGCCGAGCCATTGTAGCGCTCGAGCCTTGGCGAACCGAATGTCCAGTGGCTGGAGGCAAAGGCCGAGAACGGCACCATGGCGCCGCTGGCATTGCGGACCTGCCATTTGTCGAGGTCCTCCGGCTGCATGCGGAAATTCGCGTCCGACTGCATGTAGACCGGCTTCACCCGTCCGCGATCGATGAAGTCGTTGACGTAGTCGCTGCCCCAGGCGCTGGACAGCGTGTTGTTGATGTCGGCAAGGCTGACGCCCAGCGCGCTGGCCTTTTCCTGGTCGATGTCGACCGAGAATTGCGGCTGGTCCTCCTGGCCGTTGGGGCGCGTGTTGGCGAGCAGCTTGCTTTGCCCGGCAAGACCCAGAAGCTGGTTGCGCGTCTGGATCAGCGCGTCATGGCCGGCGCCATTGACGTCCTGCAGGTAGAAATCGAAGCCGTTGGTGTTGCCGAAACCCTGGATTGCGGGCGGCGCCAGCGCGAAGACCTGCGCATCCCTGATCTTGGAGAACGCGCCCATGGCGCGGCCGGCGATGGCTTGCGCGGCCATTGCGGGCGACTTGCGCTGGCTGAAATCCTTCAGCCGCACGAAGCCGATGCCGACATTCTGCCCGGCACCGCCGAAGCCGAAGCCCGACGCGGTGAAGACCCCGTCGACAGCGTCCTTTTCGTCGTTGAGATAGTGGTCGGTGACCTGCTTCAGCACGCGCTCGGTGCGGTCCTGCGTGGCGCCGACCGGCAATTGCACGCTGGTGATCAGGATGCCCTGGTCCTCTTCCGGCAGGAACGAGCTCGGCAGCCGGGCAAACATCCACCCCATGGCGACGACGATGGCCAGGAACACGGCAAGGAAACGCCAGGACCGGTTGATGATGCCATGCGAACCGTCGCGATAGGCCGTCGTGCCGCGATCGAACATCCGGTTGAACCAGCCGAACGGACCCGTCTGCGTGGCATGGTCCTTCGGCCGCCGCAGGATTGTGGCGCACAGCGCCGGCGTCAGCACCAGCGCCACCAGCACGGAGAGCACCATGGCCGAGACGATGGTCACCGAGAACTGCCGGTAGATGATGCCGGTCGAGCCGCCGAAGAAGGCCATCGGCACGAACACCGCCGACAGCACGGTGGCGATGCCGATCAGCGCGCCGGTGATCTCGTTCATCGATTTTCGCGTCGCCTCTTTCGGCGACAGGTCTTCCTCCGCCATGACGCGCTCGACATTCTCGACCACGACGATGGCGTCGTCGACGAGCAGGCCGATGGCGAGCACCATGGCGAACATGGTCAGCGTGTTGACCGAATAGCCGAACAGCGACAGCACGCCGAACGTGCCGAGCAGCACAACCGGCACGGCGATGGTCGGGATGATCGTCGCCCGCAAATTCTGCAGGAAGATGAACATCACCAGGAACACCAGCACGATCGCCTCGGCCAGCGTCTTGACCACCTCCTCGATCGACAGCCGCACGAAGGGCGAGGTGTCGTAGGGGTAGACGACTTCGACCCCTTGCGGGAAGGTCGAGCTCAGCCGGTTGATCGTCGAGCGCACCGCTTCGGCGGTGCTGATGGCGTTGGCGCCGGTCGCCAGGTTGACGGCGACGCCGGCCGCCGGCTTGCCGTTGTAGTTGGCTTGCGTCGTATAGCTCTCGGCGCCGAGTTCGACGGTGGCGACGTCGTTGAGGCGGACCAGCGAACCGTCGGTCTGGCTCTTGAGGATGATGTTGCGGAACTGTTCGGCGGTCTGCAGCCGGCTCTTGGCGGTCACCGTGGCGTTGAGCTGCTGGCCCTTGCGCGCCGGCAGGCCGCCGAGCTGGCCGGCCGAAACCTGCGTGTTCTGCGCCTCGATGGCGCTCGCCACGTCATTCGGCATCAGCGCGTATTTTGCGAGCTTGTCCGGGTCGAGCCAGATGCGCATGGCATAGCCCGAGCCGAAGAGCTGCGTCGAACCGACACCCTCGACGCGCTTCAGCGTGTCGTTGACGGTGGCATCGACATAGTCGGCGAGATCGGTGGAGTTCATCTTGCCGTCGCTGGAGACGAAGCCGATGACCATCAGGAAGCCGGTCGAGGACTTTGAAACCGTGATGCCGTTGCTCTGCACCACCTGCGGCAGTTGCGACTGCACCAGTTGCAGCTTGTTCTGTGTCTGCACCTGGGCGGTGTCGGGATCGGCCGTGCTGGTGAAGGTCAGCGTGATCGAGGCCGAACCGGTCGAGGTCGACGTCGCCGTCATGTAGTCGAGATTGTCGATGCCGGTCATGCCTTGCTCGATGACCTTGGTCACCGAATTCTCGACCGTCTGCGCGTCGGCGCCGGGATAGGTGGCGCTGATGTTGACCGTGGTCGGCGCGATCTGCGGATATTGCGAGATCGGCAGCGTGGTGAGCGCGAGCAGGCCGCCCAGCATGATCACGATGGCGATCACCCAGGCGAAGATCGGTCGGTTGATGAAAAATGCTGACATCGTCTCAGTTCCCGGTCGAGGCGGCGGGTTGCTGGCCGGTGCTGGCCATCTTGGATGGGGCCGGCAAGGCCGATGTCTGACCACGGTCCTTGATCTCGCCGGTCGCCTCGTCGATCGTCACTTCGACGCCGGTCGCGTCGCCGCCGGGGCGCACGAGCTGCAGTCCTTCGACGATGACGCGGTCGCCATCGCCGACACCGCTATCGACCAGCCAGTTGTTGCCGACGGTGTTGCGCACGGCGAGCACGCGCGTCTCGACCTTGCCCTGCGCATTGATGACCATGGCCGTCGCCTCGCCCTTTGTGTTGCGGGTGACGCCGCGCTGCGGCACCAGGAAGCTGTTCTGGGCGACCCCCTCCTCGACCAGCGCCCGCACATACATGCCGGGCAGAAGCAGGCGGTCGGGATTGGGAAACTCCGCTCTCAAGGCGAATGTGCCGGTGGTCTGGTCGACATTTGCGCCGGAGAATTCCAGCTTGCCGGTCTGCGCGTAGATGGTGCCGTTCTCGAGCTTCAGCTTGACGCTGACATTGGGGCCGCTGAACTTCAGCCGTCCCTCCGAGATCGCCTGGCGCAGGTTGAGCAGATTGGTGCTCGACTGCGTGACGTCGACATTGATCGGGTCGAGCGAACGGATCGTGGTCAGCACCGTCTCCTGGTTGGCGGTGACCAGCGCGCCCGGCGTCAGCGTCGACTTGTCGATGCGGCCGGCGATCGGCGCGGTGATCGAGGTGCGGTCGAGGCTGATGCGCGCGGTTTCCGCGCTGGCCTTGGCGGAAGCCACATCCGCCTGCGCCTGTGCAAGCGTGGCGGCGGCATCGTCATAATCCTGTTTGGAAACAACGTTCTGCTTCAAGAGGCCGGCATATCTGTCGAACTTGGCTTGCGCGGTGGGCACCGCCGCCGCCGCCTTCTGCTGCGCGGCGATCGCGCTGTCATAGGCCGCCTTGTAGCTCGCCGGGTCGATGAGGTAGAGCGGCTGTCCAGCCGCCACCTCGCTGCCTTCCTTGAACAGGCGCCGCTGGATGATGCCGTCGACCTGCGGTCGCACCTCGGCGATCAGCGACGCCGCCGTGCGCCCCGGCAGTTCGGCCGTTATCGCCACCGATTGCGGATGCAGCGTGACGACGCCGACTTCGGGCTTGCCGACACCGCCCATGCCCGCGGGAGCCTTGCCGCCCTCCTGTGAGCAGGCCGCCAGGAGAAGGGCCGCGGCAAGCGCCGTCCAGGGCGCGAACCGGCGAACCGGCGAAAAGGACTGGCTGGACTGGATAGACATGGGTTGAATGATCTTTCGCTGGAGGAGCGGTTACCGCCTGGGCATCGGATCGCCCAATGGGGGCGAGGCCGAATGCCGGCGGTCGGAGGCAAGGACGGTCGATGTCGTAACGAGGGGCCGCGCGCATCCAAGGGCGGCGTCGAGGGGTGCTTCGAAGCGGCTCATGTCGCGCTCCTGCTTCGCGACTGGCGCGCACTCGAGGATCGAGTGGCTGGCCGCGATGCCCCCCGCGTCATTATGCCGATCAGCGCCGACATGCCAAGCGCCTTGCCAGGTCTGACGCGATCTTGCGATCATGATTGCCGTGGCCATTGGCATGCTGCGAGACTGGCAGCGACAGGCGCGAGGCGGCGAAGGCCAGCCGGATGGCGCCCTTCAGCGTGTCGGCCGGCAGCGCCGCATGGCTGGCGCGCCCGGGCAGCGCCGCATGGCCGGCGCGCCTGGGCAGCGCCACATGGCCGGCGCGCCCGGGCAGCGCCGCATGGCCGGCGCGCCTGGGCAGCGCCACATGGCCGGCGCGCCCGGGCAGCGCCGCATGGCTGGCGCGCCCGGGATGGCCGAGCGAAAATTTCGGGCTGGCCGATGCGATCAGCCGCAGCAGCATCAGGGCGTCCCACATTGCCGTGCCTTCATTCTCATGGGGAGAACCAGGGACGGCGCGATCCGCCGGCCCGGGAAGGAAACCGGCCGGCCCGGGAACGGGTTGGGTACCGGGGCCGGCCGGCGCAGCCGGTCAGGTTATCAGCCATTCCCGGGCTGGGGTGGCGGCATCATCAGGCCCTCATTGGGCGGGCCTGCCGGACTGGCTGCATCATTCGGCGGGCCGCCCCAGGGACCGGGGGGTGGTCCGAGGGGACGTTCCGCCGAAGCGAGGATCTCGAGCTGTTCCGGCGTGAGCTTGGCGCGCAGCTCGGCAATTGCGTCCTTCAGCTTCGCGGCCGAGGCCGCGCGTGCCGTGACGTCGTCGGCCAGCCTTTCCTGGAAGGCGAACGGATCGGGCTTGCCGGCAGGATCCGCATCGGGGCCTTTCGCCTGCGGCCCGCCATCTGGCCCTGCGGTGCCGCCCGGACCACGATCGGGCCGCGGCGGCGACAGCACCGCCTGCAGCGCGCTGGTGTAGTCGCGCCAGGCGTCGAGCTGTTCGCTGCGGATGCCGACGCGGGTTTCGAGCGCGGCCAGCCGGGCGGCCAGCATGAATTCCGGCGGCGGCCCCATGCGGCGGGGGCCAAAACCTTCCGGGCCGAAACCGTGTGGGCCAAAACCCTGTGGACCCCATCCTTGCGGCGGATGCCGCATCGGGCCGTGATCTGGTCCATGCTGCATTGCCATGACCGGCGGCTCGCCGGGCGCCGCGCCCGGACCGGGCTGCGCCGCCAGCGCGGGGTGGATGGCGGCGGCGGAAAACAGGCCGAGCGCAAGAAGTCTGCTTCGCATGACGGTGTTCCTTTCATCCATGCTTTGGACGCCGGGAGGATAGGAAGCGTGTTTGTCTGCTTCGCGTCGGCGTGTTGCCGAAGGTTTCCGCAAAAGGGCAATTTGTTTCCCAATGTTTCCCGCCCCGGGCCAGAAACATTGCGTTGCAATTTTCCATGCCGCTTGCGCGCCGCTCTCCCTATAATCGGCGCCAAGCAAAGGGCACGGCAATGCAGTCACAACCCCACATCCTCGTCGTCGACGACGACCGCGAAATCCGCACGCTGCTCGGGCGCTATCTCGACGGTCAGGGGTTTCGCGTCTCGGTGGCGGCCGACCGGCGCGAATGCGAGCAGAAGCTGGCCTCGGGCCAGTTCGACCTGACCGTGCTCGACGTCATGCTGCCGGATGGGTCCGGGCTCGACATCTGCCGCGCCTTGCGCGACCGCAAGCCGCATATCCCCGTCATCCTGCTGACGGCGCTGAAGGAGGATGTCGACCGCATCATCGGGCTGGAGCTCGGTGCCGACGACTATCTCGGCAAGCCGTTCAACCCGCGCGAGCTCACCGCCCGCATCCGCGCCGTGCTGAGACGCTCGACGCCGGAGGAAGCGGCACCCGCGCCGCCGCCCCGCGCCTACCGCTTCGCCAGCTACAGGCTGGAGCCGGACACGCGCAAGGTGACGGATGCGCAAGGTGCGGCCGTCGACCTCACCGGCGCCGAATTCGACCTGCTGCAGGTGTTCCTCGACCGCCCTGGCCGGCTCTTGTCGCGTGACCAGCTGCTTGATCTCACGCAAGGCCGCGAGCGCGACCCGCTCGAACGCTCGGTCGACGTGCTGATGAGCCGGCTGCGCCGCAAGTTCGCCGACACCGGCGACGGCCCGCTGTTCAAGACCGTGCGCAATGGCGGCTACCAGCTCACCGCGCGCGTCGAGACGGTGGAGGCGCAGGCGTGAACTCGCTGCGCCGCCGCCTCATCCTGTTGCTGGTTGCCTCGATCGTCGGCGTCGTCGGCCTGGCGACCGCCGCCGTCATCAGCGTGCGCGGCGGCGGGCCGCCGCCGGAACTCGTCGTGCCCTGGGTTGCCCAGCAGATGGAGCTCGTGGTGCGGCTGCTGCCGGGACCCATACCCGACGTGCTGCGGGTGCAATTCAGCGACCGGCCGGCCAATGGCAAGGTGGACCGGCAGGAGACGGCAATGCTCAATGATCTGCTGCGCCGTCGCGGCTTCGACGCCCTGGCCGTCATCAGCGACAAACCGGATGAACCCGGCCAGCGAGCCTCCATGCGCCTGCCAGACAGCCGTTGGGCGGTCCTGGAAATTGCCCATATCGATCCGCCCAAACGCGAATGGCTGGTGCTCGCCGGCTGGATTTCGCTGATCGTCGCCGGCGCTACCGCCGTCTCCGTCTATTTCACCGCCGTGCTGATCCGGCCGCTCGAAATGCTGGAGGCCACTGTCTCCAAGATCGGTAGCGACGGCGTGCTGGCGCCGGTGCCGGAGGTGGGCTCGGCCGAGGTCAAGGCGACGGCGCACGCGCTGAACCAGCTCTCGTCGCGACTCAAGACCGCCATGGAAAGCCGCATGCGGCTGGTGGCCGCCGCCGGCCATGACCTGCGCACGCCGATGACGCGCATGCGGCTGCGCGCCGAATTCCTCGACGAAGAGCGCGACAAGTGGCTGCACGACCTCGACGAGCTCGACCGCATCGCCGACAGCGCCATCCGCCTGGTGCGCGAAGAGGTCAACCAGGATGCCGTCGAGCCGCTGGATCTGGAAAAGATGGTGCGCGACATATCGGCCGAGATGGCCACGCTCGGCCATTCCGTCTCCATCGGCCATCTCGACAAGGTTTCGGTGCGCGCCGGCGCGCTCGGCCTGCGCCGCGCGCTGCGCAACCTGATCGTCAACGCCGCCACCCACGGCAAGGCCTGCACGGTCGCGCTCGACCTCGCCGACAGGCGCGCCGTGCTCTCCATATCGGATGTCGGCCCGGGCATTCCGCCCGACCTCATCAACAAGGCCTTCGAGCCCTTCTTCCGCGTCGACCCCGGCCGCCAGCAATTCATTCCCGGCGCCGGCCTCGGCCTCGCCATCGCCAAGGAAATCATCGAGCGCTACGGCGGCACCGTGACGCTGGAGAACCGCCAAGGCGGCGGGCTGGCGCAGACGGTGGTGTTCGCGGCGGTGTAATTGCGCGATGCCGCAAGGTGGAAGGCGGCCCAAAGCCTGGATGCTGCCAAGCAATGGGGCCGCGGCCGCGCCTGCGAGGCGCGCTACGACGTGGCGCGCAGAGTCCTGCGGATGGGCCGCCTGCCCGTGGCACGGGCTTTCTTGGCCACCACGGTGGCGATCTCGACCACCTCGCCCTCACGCGATCGGGCGTTGGTGGCCTTGTGGAGCCGCTCGTAGGGCAGCAATTCCTTGATCCGGGCATTGAGCGACGCGATTTCGGCCCGCAGATCCTCGCATTCCTGCCGCTGGACGTCTCGTTGTATGTCCTCCGATGCCTGTTGCAGCGCGAGCTGCGAAAGATTGGCGTTGGCTTTCGAGAGGTTCAGCTTGTCGGTTTCGTTCTCATTGGCGAGCGCGGACAATCTTTCCTCGGCGATCATCTTTTCGGCCACTGCGTCGTCCAGCTCGGTCTTGAGCCTGGCGATCTCGGCGGCGGCCGCGCTGTTCTCGTTCGAGGCCCGCTCCAGCCGCGTTTCCAGGTCTTGTATCTCGGAACGCAATCCGCGCATTTCCGTCTGGCCGCGAGCCCGTTCGGCTTCCCAGTCGCCTTCCATCATGCTGGCCGATTCGGTCTTTTCCGCCAGCTTCGCCTGTGTGGCCTCGAGCGACTTCTGCAGCCGCATCTCCTCTTTCTCGCTCCTTGCGAGCGCGGCCAGCAGTTCGGCGAGCCGCGCCGCTTCGCTGGCGTGGATCGTCGAAAGCTCGTCCAGCCTGTGACGCGCCTGGGTCTCCCGCTTCAACACCTTGTCGAGCTCGGCCGACAGGGTGACGTGTTTTTCCCGCAGCATCTTGCTCTCGCGCAAGCGCCTGTTGGCCTCGACCGTCCTGGCCGTCAGCCGGTTGGCGATGTCACCGAATTCCGCGTCGCGCTTGGCGCTGGCATTGGCCGCCTCGGCAAGTTCGAGCCTTACAGCTGCAAGCGTTGCGCGAAGCGTCTCCCGGTCCTGGACCAGGCTGGTCTCGCGCTGCTGCAGCAATTCGCACGCGCCGTCACGCTCGCGCAGCTTCGCCGCCGTGTCGTGCAGCTTTTCCGACAGCGCTCTCTGCTCCGCGATCAGGCCGGCATTCGCGAGCTCCAGCTCATTGGCACGAAGAATGTCGGTGTGCAGGATGTTGAGGAATTCGCGCGTCAGATGGTGCGAGGTCGAGATTTCCGACAATTTGCCGTTGATCTCATCCAGATAGTCCCTGGCGTCGTGGAACATCCCTTCGAAGGCATTCAACGCCGCCAGCCGGGTCTGGGCATGGGGCGTCAGTCGCGGCGTGGTTTCGGCGGTGTCGGCGCTGCCCGTCCCATCCGGAACGTCCGCGGCATCCGCAGGCGCCGCGTCGGCCTGGGGTGGCGAGGCATCGGTGGCTGACGCGGCATCGGGGACATCATCGCCCGTTGGCGTCTGGTAGTCGCTGTCGAGGCTGGCATCCAGGGCGTCCGCCAGATCGTCCTGCAACTCCTGGAGTGCGTTATCTACGTCTTCAGCACGCTTGATCAGGTTCTTGAAGTTCATGGCGAACTCCCCTACGCATACTCAATCGCATATTTAACAAATTGCTAATATATATCCTTACTCCCGCCTGTTCCGCAGGGGAAGCCCCTGTTAGCGAACGTGAACTAAGCACATTGGCTATCTGGATGCCGGGCAGCCAGTGCCTATGTCGGTGGAAGGCGTACTGGTGGAGCGGCCGGGACACCGCCGGGCCGGAATTCCTCGCCGCCATGAAATGAGGGGCCGAAGGACGGGCGAGACTCGTGGCTCGCCCGGCAAGGCGGCTCGGGCGAAGCCCGAGACGGAGTGGGGGATGGCGCGGCCTTGAAATGGTAGAGGCAACCCGCCAGCGCCGCGCAGCCCCCTGTCCGCCCACTGCGCGAGGCACCTCTCCCCCACTCACGTGGGGGCGAGGAACCAGTCGTGCTAACTCACCCCGCCATGGCCAGCGGCACGGCGCTCTTGTTGGGGATCTGAATGTCGATTTCCAGCGTCGACATGGTCTCGCCGCGGTCCATCGAGACCTGGAGGTAGTCCTGGTCGATCTGCACGTGCTTGGCGATCACAGCCATGATCTCCTCGCGCAGGATGGAGACGAGATCGGGCTGGCCACGGCTGCGGCGCTCATAGGCGAGCAGCACCTGCAGCCGCTCGCGCGCCACCGGCGCGCTGGTGCGCCGCTTGAAGAGGTCGAGGATGCTCATGCGGCCCTCCTTCCGAGCAGACGGTCGAGGAAACCCTTGCGTTCGAAGGGCACGACCACCGGCAAATCTTCGCCTTCCAGCCGCCTTGCCGCTTCGAGATAGGCTTTGGCGGCGTTGTTGAGCGGTTCCGACAGCGTCACCGGCGAACCGAGGTTGGAAGCCCTCAGCACATCCTGGCTTTCCGGGATGATACCGAGCAGCGGCACCGACAGGATTTCCAGCACATCGTCGATCGACAGCATTTCTCCGCGCGCGGCGCGCGCCGCGTCATAGCGGGTGACCAGCACATGCTTGGCGATCTGCTCGCCCTGTTCGGCGCGCATGGTGCGGGCATCGAGCAGGCCGATGATGCGGTCGGAATCGCGCACCGACGACACTTCCGGATTGGTGACGATGACCGCCTCGTCGGCGAAGCGCATGGCGAGCTGCGCGCCGCGCTCGATGCCGGCCGGGCTGTCGCAGAAGACATAGTCAAAGACCGAACGCAGCTTGTCGATCACTTCGCCAACGCCGTCTTCCGTCAGCGCGTCCTTGTCGCGCGTCTGCGAGGCCGGCAGCAGGAACAGCGTGTCGACGCGCTTGTCGCGGATCAGCGCCTGCGACAGCTTGGCCGTGCCCTGGATGACGTTGACGAGGTCGAACACGACGCGCCGCTCGGCGCCCATGATCAGGTCGAGATTGCGCAGGCCGACGTCGAAATCGACCAGCGCCACCTTCTTGCCGGTCTTGGCGACCGCGGCACCCAGCGCGGCCGTCGAGGTGGTCTTGCCGACGCCGCCCTTGCCCGATGTGACGACCACTACCTTGCCCATGGAAAAAGCCTCCGTTGCCTGTTGTCGTTTGTTGCGCCGTGCGCCGCACGGCTGTTGTCAGAGCCTGCCATCATGCCATCCGAAACCGGTCCGAGGCTTGCGCGGTGCCTCGGCGCCTTTCGGGCCGGAAGCGTGAAGCCGGGCGCCAGCATCCCTCGGCCCTAGTTCAGCGGCACGACGGCGAGCATGTCGCCTTCGAGAAAGGCCTGCACCGCCTTGCCGCGCGAGACGCCTTCCATCTCTTCGGCCGTCGTGTACCAGCCATCGACCGAGATCAGCTCCGCCTCGTTCCTGCGGCAGAAGATGCGCGCCGACCGGTTGCCTTGCGAGCCGGCGATGGCGCGGCCGCGCAGCGTGCCATAGACATGGATCGAGCCCGCCGCGATGATCTCCGAGCCGGACGCGACCGAGCCCAGCACGATGACGTCGCCATGCGGATGGAAGATCGACTGGCCCGAGCGGATCGGCGACTTGACCATCAGCGTGCCGGCCTGGACCGCGTCAGTCGCGCCGGCGTCCTGTCCAGCCTTCGCCGCCCTGCCCTTGCCAGTCTCGGCCTTGATTTCAGCAGTCTTGCCCTCGTCCGGCTTGCCGGCGTCCTTGCCACGGTCCGAAAACACCGTCTCCAGTCTGCCGGTTTCTTCCACCGTCTCCGCCTTGCCCTTGCGGCCGGAAAGCAGGCCGTCCGAAGTCGCCTCCTTGGCGCCGGAGAGCAGCGGCGGCAGGTCAAGCCCGAGCGAAGCCCCTTCCAGCTCGATCGCATAGACCCGGATGCCCCGCGCGCCGAGCGAAGCCACCAGCAGCGCGATGTCGGCGACCTCGGGTTTCAGCACGTTCAAATCGAGCACCACCGGCCGCCCGGCAAAATAGCCCGGCGAATTGCCGATCCAGTGATCCAGCCCCTCCAGCCAAGCCCCAATCGGCGCCTCCGGGGTGAGCGTAAAGGCCACGAACGAACGGGCGCGGAAGCGAATGGATTTTGTTTCGACGGGGGCGGCAAAGGTCACGGCCAGCGAATCCTTACTGAGAGGTAAACGCTAGGGGGCTAATGGTTAACGAATGGTTAACGGGGGGTGGGCGGGGAGGCTTGCCAATCTCGGATAGCTGGAAGGCCGGCTAAACTGCAGTTGCACCGTTACTTGCAGCACATTGATATCTTGATAAGAGCCGGCAGCGAGCTAGCTGCGTTCGGGAACTTAGGGCCCATCTCTTCTCCCCCGACGTTGGATCACAGAGCAAAGCGGCAAGGTTACTACTCATCAGTCAACCAATGACATGAAAAAAGTCGGAGTGACGGCATCGTGGAGCGCGGAGGTTCCGTATCCATCGCGTGGCCAACAAATATAATGCAGTAGAATGCTGCGCACTGTAGTAAAAGGGCGCTAAGAGCGGATACGCAACCATATATTAGGTGGCGTCGATTTCGGCGTCGGAAGCGAACGATCGGCAACCATTGCGGTTGCGATTTGGCAGGGATATGACTAGCAATAAAATAGGGCGGAAAGAGACTCCGTCCAATCCAAGCTCAGCGTCGCGCAAATAGGATATCCATGGCAGGCCGAAGAGGATTTACCCGCGACGACATAGATGCCTGGTTCACTGAGGAGGAGGCCGCAGATACCAATGATGTGTTCCGTGACATCACAGATCCCGCAGAAAAGTATGCTAGAAGCCAGCTCCGCGTCGTAAGAGAAACGAAGGATTACCAACTTGACTACCTGCAGAACGCCCTTCGCCCAGATAAAGAGTTAATAGACACCGATCCTGGGTATCAACGACGCCTTCGTTGGAGCAACAAGAAGCGATCTCTTTTGATAGAGTCTCTTCTTCTTAATATCCCAATCCCTTCAGTTTTCCTTTTCGAAACTGACTATAATCAGTATGAAGTTATAGATGGAAGGCAAAGACTTGAGACAATCAACGCTTTCCTGTCAAATAATTTTTCATTGACCGGGCTCGAGTATTGGTCTGAACTCAATCGCAAACGATTTAATGATTTGCCATCAGTCTTGCAGCGAGGATTACTGCGCCGTAGCATATCGGCCGTCGTTCTCCTTGCGGAGACTACCATCGTCGATGACGACGGACTCGACGTACGGCGGGTACTATTCGATCGCTTGAATACAGGCGGCATAAGATTGAACCCCCAGGAATTGCGAAATGCGTTGTATCCTGGCCCGCTGAACGCGCTGCTCATTCGCCTTGCGCGCGACGATACATTTACGTCGGTCTGGGGCATACCTCGTTTGACGCAAAATGAGGACAAAGAACCATCGGAAGCACTTTTGCGAAACCCACTCTACGCGTCTCTCGCAGATGCTGAGTTAGTACTTCGTTTCTTTGCATTACGGGACGCCATTCAAAGAGGCGGCACAGGATCTCTGCGTCGCATCCTAGACCGTTTTATGGCCGCGAACGCCAATCTGGACGACTTCGCTCTCTCTCAGATGAGTCATGAGTACATCTCACTGCTGACACGCCTTACAGACGTTTTTGCGGGTGAACCGTTCCGTCTGCCGAAAACCAAACGCCCAAGCAGACCATTGTACGATGCTTTGATGATCGCTTTGAGCCAATTTCCTGAAATCAACATTGAGCAAAACGGAACTCATATAAGATCTAGATTGCAAGAATTTCTTTCGCACAGACCAACGTATGACGTCTTGGTCGGCCGAGGAAATACAATGGAGTCTATAAGAGAGCGCGTGAACGTGGCTGACGCTATTCTCAGAGGATAATGCCAATGCCACATTCTCTGGACATCGTGCTCAGTGACTTTAAAAGCGACGTGGCGAGGGTCGAAAACCTACTTACATTGACAAAGCTTTTTCGAGATTTTGGCGCTAGCGAGCCACCCTCCGCAAAAATTGACTCCAGTGAACCACCTCCTGCAGGGGAAGATAATTCCGGAGAAAAGGTGCAGTTAATCGAAAAAACCTGGAAAGAAGCGGTGGACCTTCACACAGAGTCAAAGTCAAGGCGCACCGATCTTCCGATACTATCAGGATCACTTTTACTTTATCTTGCCGGGCGATTTGAGTACTATGTTCGGCAAATAGTTGAATCTATTGCTGATGAGATCGCTGGAAAGACCCAGAAATTCCAAGATTTGCCTAACCAAATCCAGAAATCTCTTCGTCAAAAAACTCTGGAGATTGCACAGAATCCAAAGAAATACGGCCACGACGAGTTGACATCGGAGGCCCTGCTTGAGAGTCTGGTTATAAATATTCGCGGTGGCGGCCAATGCCTATCCATTAAGTCAGAAGTTCTCTCAATCACAGACGCCAACATGCGCCCGGCCGTTTTGCAGGATTTAATGAAAACTGTTGGCCTAACGGAATTTTGGCGCGATGTTGGAAAGCAAGCGAACATTAAGATCGTGATGGGGAAGAGCTTAGATCAGGAGGCAGCAGCAGAGGCTCAAACGAAGCTGAACCAGATAATGGAGGAGCGCAATCAGATCGCCCATCCTACGGCTACCACTGAATTTCCGGACGCCGACAAGGTTCTTAAATCTGCTGAATTTCTCAATATATTGGCGGCCACTACGGCCGATCTTGGGAAGGTATATCTAGCAACATACGCGGCTCAATAATTACGGGCGGGATTTCCCCCTGCAGGTATCGAATATCAACTGTCAACCTTGAGAGCGGGCGTTAACGCACGGTGCGACGTTAGCTGCAATTCCGCGTTGCAACAGCAGAGCCCGTTGTTTCGAGACTGCGTTGATTCTCAGTGGCCGGGCGCCATGTCTGCTATTGCGTAAAAATGTGATTTCTGGTTTGCTTCTGGGCAGAAGCGAAGTTTGCATCCAAAGCCAGTATGCGGGTAAAGTTGCCTTCTGCCTAGCCAGATTAAGCTTAAACCGGTCAGGCAACCAGTGGCGCATCATCATCTCGACCGTCAAAAGGCAAACACCTCCCCTGACCGCCTCTTGAAATAGTGCACCTCCCGCCCATGCTTCTCTCCCGCTTCCCGGGTCTCGAACGTCCCCAGGTTCCGCCTTTTCCGATATTCTCGTCCTTCTTGCGCGAATAAAGCAGGTATTTTCCGGCCTTGAGTTTGAGGATCATCTCGCTCTCTCCGGTCAGGATTTGGCGCGATTTTTGGCCTTGAGGTCACGCGCGGCCTGTTCCGTCGCGGTCGGTGCCGAGGCGGTCACCAGCGCTTGCGCCTCGTCGCACGACAACTGGTGCAAAAGAGTTGAGACGCCATGTCGGATCTCCGCGCAGTCAACCGTCTTACAGCAGGCGCCTGCACTGCCACCCTGACAACCAAAGGAATGATCGATGAGCAAGAAGATTTTCGTGAGCCTGCCGGTGAGCGACGTGAAGGCGTCCATGGCGTTCTATGAAGCGCTCGGGTTCAGGAACAATCCCAAATTCACGAGCGAGGCGGCGGCGGGGATGGTGTGGAGCGACCACATCAATTTCATGCTACTCAGCCGTGAAAAATGGCAGACCATGACCACGCGCCCCATCCCGCCTTCAACGTCCAGCGAGGTCATGCTGGCGCTGTCGCTGGAGAGCCGCAAGGCGGTCGATGCGATGGCCACGGCTGCCGCCGCGAACGGCGGCACAGCCGACATCAATCCGATCGAGGACCATGGCTTCATGTATACACGCGACCTCGCCGATCCCGATGGCCATGCGGTGGGCGCGATGTGGATGGATTTTTCCGCAATGCCTTCCGGCGACAAGGCGGACTGACATCGGCACGACGACGTAGGGCGGCCGAGCGCGGATCCCTTTTCGGCTTTCGAAACGGATGCACGACCCAACGACACAAGCTATGTTGTCCCCGTCGGGCCAAGGTCATCGAAGGGGGAGGCATGACATGCAGGCAGTGCCGATAGCGCATCAAGCCGCGCAACCCGTGGCCGGCCCCATATCCTCCCTGGCCGGCTATCCGGCCGCGGTCCTGTGCTGGCTGCTTTCGGCCGGTGTCTATATCGCGGCCAAATGGGTGGCGCCTGAAATGCCGCCCTGGGGTCTCTGCTTCTGGCGGCTGACGCTTGCCTGCGCCATCCTGTTGCCGATCGTGCACCGTCATCACGGCGCGATGATCGGGCTTTTGCGAAAGCGCGCCGTGGAGGTCGTCGCCGTGGGGGCGATCGGCCTCACGCTCTGCCAGGGCATGATCTACCACGGCCTCAACCACACCGACGCCACCACGGCCGGCATCATCATGGCTCTGTCGCCCGTCATGACGATGGTGCTCGCCCGTTTGGTGCTTGGCGAGCCGCTCGGGCTGTGGAAGTCGCTTGGCGCGGTGGTTGCGCTTGCCGGGATGGTTTTCATCGTTGCCCACGGCAATTTGACGGCGCTGCTGCAGCTGAAGCTCAACGCCGGCGAGTTGTGGATCGTCGGCAGCGCGTTCTGCTGGGCCCTCTACACCGTGCTTTTGCGCCGTGCCAAATTCGGCATCGAACTCCTGCCGATGGTCGTGCTGCTGCTCGGCGCCGGTGCGCTGGTCGCCCTGCCTTTCCATCTGTGGGAATTGTTCAACGACGAACGCTCCGCCATGAACGTCCACAGCATTCTGGCACTCGCCTATCTGGCAGGCCCCGGCGGCGCCTTGATGTACTATCTCTACAACAAAAGCGTGGAAACGCTCGGCGCGAGCCGGGCAAGCATGTTGCTCTACCTGCAGACGGTGTTCGTGGCGATGCTCGCCTATCTGCTGCTCGGCGAGGGCCTGCACGATTACGGTCTGGTCGGTGCGGCCTTCATCGTCGCCGGCATCGTACTCGCCACCGTGGTCAAACCCAAGCCGGCTAAACCACGCGTGGCGTGAAATCTCTGACCGCAGGGCGGTCAGCGCATGGCCGAGCGATGTCGGCTTTTGTGGCGCACACCATCGCGGCGGCCCCTCACCCCCGCTTGAAATACTGCACCTCCCTTTCATGCTTCTCCGCCGCCTCCCTGGTCTCGAACGTCCCCAGATTCCGCCGCTTGCCGGTCTTCTCGTCCTTCTTCCTCGAATAGAGCCGGTATTTTCCGTCTTTCAGCTTCCTGATCATCGCTCGCTCCTGTCGAAAAAGGGGCCCGACCAGACCCCTCTTCCTGTCAGTCTGTATGCTCGGGCATCTGTTTCAGCTGGTCCTTGGTCCAGCTGGTCACGGCGTGGACGTCGCCGTCCTCGTCGCGCATGAAATCGAGTTCGCTGGCCAGCACGGCGACAGGCTTGGCGCCGATGCCGAGGAAGCCGCCGACATCGATGACGACCTGGCTGCCATGCAGGTGATCGACCGAGCCGATCTTCTCGTCGTCCGGGCCGTAGATGGTGGCGCCTTCGAGTTCGTCCTGGGTCAGTTCGGCGTTGGTCAGCCTGACGTGATTGCTATGGTCCATGGGTGGCATCTCCTGTTGGGGTGGGCAGGAGGAACCTGCGAGACGGCCAAGGGTTCCGACATCGTCTGGGATGACGCGGGATGCGGTCTACCCCTCCGTCCTGCCGGACATCTCCCCGGTCGCCACCGGTTCGCCAATCACCAAATCGCAAAGCGGAGCCGGCGGCTCGTTGAATCATCTTCTCATCGAGCCGCGCCAACGCATTGTTTCGAAAGGCCTTGCGTTCAGCGCCCGCGCTTCGCCTTGAGGCCGCGCGCGGCCTGCTCGATCGCGACGCGATCGGTGCCGAGCCTGTCGATCAGCGCCTGCGCCTCGTCGCCCGATATGCCGGTACGGGCCGCCAGCGCTTCGACCTGCAGCACGTCCGTGCTAGCGATCTCGCCGGTTTCCGGAAGCGCATCGTCGGCCGTCAGTGGCAGGGCGGCTTCCCTGTCGATCTCCATCTCAGCCTGGTGCCAGTGCCGGTCATGGTCGCCATGGCCGCCGCCTTCGCGCTGCCAGATCTCGTAGGCGCGGTCGCGGATCTTGTCGTCGCGGTCGTCGTTCATGTCAGTTCTCCCTTGTGTGGGGGATGAACGCCGCGCCGGTGCGAACGATCCAAAAAATTTGCGTGATCGTCGGGATCACAAGCCGCGCCCTTCAGCCATGTTTGCCCGGCACCGGCGCTACTCGCACTGGCGCCTGGGTCCGCCGGAATAGGGCTGGTAGCTGTTGTCGTCGGGCCGGTAGGAGCGATAGCGACTGAAGCAGGAATCGACATGGTCGGCGGAAAGCCCCGTCGTGACGGCCGAAGCGACGTCGCCCGAGACATAGCTGACTTCGGCCGCAGGCTGCGCGCTGTGGTCGGCGCCGGCGTCGAGATAGGGTGAGACGCAGGGGCGCAGCCGCCCGCTATAAGACATGTAGGTGTTGTCGTCGGGATGGTAGGAGCGGTAATGGCTCGCGCACCATTTGACGTGGGATCCCGGCAGTTCGGCCGCTTCAGCCGAAGGCGCGATCGAGCCGGTCGCGGTCGGGTCGGGTGCCTGCTCCCTGGCGGCGATGTCGGGCGCCGCGGGCTGGTCGGCCGGCAGGCGTTCGAGGTTCTGCGACGTCTTGTTCACCGGCCGCGCGTCCCTGGTCCACAGCTCCGCGACGCTGACGGTTCGCCTTGCCTCATGCGGAGACTTGGCGGCGAGCAGCCAGGCGGCAAAGCCCAGCCCGCTGCCGAAGACCGCAAGGGTCAGAACAAAGCCGCCCACCAGTGCCAAAATCGCTTTCACGTCTCGCTCCTTGAGCCCCTGCTTATAGAATGCGGAGCATCAAGGCTGGTTCCAGCACAGCACGTGCCAGCGTGTGTGGGCGCGCGCGGGCTCGGTTCCTGCTCAAACCGGCAGCCGCACCTCCATGGAAAACTGGTTCTCGACCGCCAGCAGCGCCGCCACCATCTCCTTGTCGCGCTGGCGCTGCCTGAGATAGCCGGCCAACAACCAGTCCACCGAGAACCTGCCGGCGCCGGCAGCGGCCAGCACGAACATGCCGCCCGCAATGGCAAGATCCTTTTCGAAATGCAGCAGTTCGTTCTGGCTGGCGAAGTTGGTGTGAAACAGCATGGCCGTGGCCAGACAGAACAGACCGAGCCCGATGCCGCCCAGCCGCGCCAGCATGCCTGTCGCGACGGAAAGCCCCGCCCCCAGTTGCAGCGCCACGGTGGCGATGAACAGCGGCAGGCCGACGCCAAGGGCCGCCATGGCCTTGGCTGCGCCCTCGAAATGGGTGGCGAGCGTGGCGCCCTCATGCAGGAAGATGAGGGATAAAAGCAGGCGGCCGGCAAGCAGCGCCGCGTCCCTAAGATACAGTCTGGTGGCAAGGCCGGTGAGCTTCGCGGCGCGTTCGTTCAGGGTCATGGTCGGGCTCCAATGTCTTGACACCGTGCAGGCGCCGTCGGGTGCGTGGGATCGCGCGCGAGAAATGTGTGAGGCTTGAAAGGGCCGGAGCCGGCTCGAGGGAGAGGCGCCGGCTCCGGCAATGGGCGCCAGCCACGAGCGCCCGAACTTTGGTGGGTTGGGGGATGGGTTAGCGCCAAGGCCCCCCTCTCCGTCTCGGCTTCGCCGAGCCACCTCTCCCCCACTTCGCGGGGGCGAGGAAATCCTAGCTGCCGAGGTCGCGGCTTTGGAGAGCTTGGGTTCCTCGCCCCCATGGAATGGGGGAGATGGGCCGCGAAGCGGTCGGAGCGGGGGCTGCGCTGGCCTTCGCGAGCAAGGCAACCGCCTTGCCCGCCCTACTTCGTCACCTTGGTGTCGATGGCCTTCTGCAAATCGGCAAGCTCGTCGCAGCCGGCGGGGCACAGTTTCTGCAGCGAGGCCAGTTGCTCCTGAGCCTTGGCCATGTCGCCGGTCTCGACATAGAGCTCGCCCAGATATTCGCGGGCGGCCTTGTGGTCGGGCTTCAGCTCCAGCGCCTTGTTGTAGTAGGTCAGCGCGGTGGTGGGGTCGCCGGTCTTGCGCAGCGTGAAGCCAAGCAGATTGTAGACGTCGGCCTGCTGGTTGTCCTGCGCGAGTTCACGCAAATCCTCCAGCGCGCCCTTGTAGTCCTTGGCGTCGATCTTGGCCTTGACGGCGGTGAGGTCTGGCGCGTCGGCGCCTTCGATGTCGTCGACCGCATAGGCCGGCATGATCGTGGCGACGGGAACGACGGTCAGCACGGCAATGGCGCCGAGCAGGCCGTAGAGGGCGTGCTTGCCCAGATAGGATTGTTTCATTGTCTGTCTCGCTTGTCTGGATTGGGAGCTGACGCTCAAATTTCGACCGGAGTGAAGCCATAGGCATTGCCGTCCTTGACGAAGACGCCGGTGCCCGGGAACGGGAAGTGCGAACCGGAAATGCGGATGTTGTCCGCGATCACCCGGTCGATGATCTTGTGGCGCGTGGTGATTGCGGTGGGCCCATCCTGGTCGTAAGCGCCTTGCCATTCCGGATGCGGCGCCAGCAAAGCCGGCACATACATGGTGTCGGCCGAGATCATCAGCTGCTCCTTGCCGGAGTTGGCGAGATACACCGAGTGGCCGGGCGTGTGGCCGGGTGCGGCGATGATCTGGATGCCGGGCACCACCTCGGCGCCGTCCTCGACCAGCTTCCAGTTCTTCCATTTCGGGAAGTTTTCGGCGATGCGCTTGCCCGCCGGCTTGCGGCCCTCGGGCAGCTTGGCCAGCCGGCTCGGGTCGGTCCACCAGTTGTATTCGGTGGCGTTGACGATCAGCTCGGCATTGGGGAACACCGGCGTGTTGGTACCCTTCTCCATCAGGCCCCAGACATGGTCGGGGTGGAAATGCGAGATCATGATGGTGTCGATCGCCTTGTAGTCGATGCCGGCGGCGGCCATGTTGGCCGGCAGATGCGTGGCGTTGGCCTGCCACTGGCCGACGCCGGAGCCCGCATCCATCATGATCAGCTTGCCGCCCATCTTGAGCACCACGACGGTGAGCGGAATGGGCATGAAGTCGGTGGTCAGACCCGCCTTGGCGAGTGCGGCCTTGGTGTCGTCTACCGAGACATTCTTGATGAAGGCCGGGTCGTGCGGCTTCTTCCAGATGCCGTCATAGATGGCGGTGACCTCGATGTCGCCGACCATGTATTTGTAGAAGCCGACGGTCGGCTCCACCGGCGTCTGCGCGAAAGCGGGGCGGGTGAATTCAAGCTTGCCGGCGAGGCCGAAGGCAGCGGCGGCGGTGGCGGTTCCGAGCAGTGTGCGGCGTGTCATGCTGAACATGGTGGTTCTTCCTCTGTTGAGAGTGGTGGCTAAAGGCACGTCTTGGAATGACGGAGGGCCAAGCCCCTGGGATGTTCGAAGACCGAGCGCTCAGTTGCCCCAGATGCCGTCGTCGTTGTGCCGGTTGATGATGTCCTGCACCGACTCCTGCTTCGGCCGGGTCGTCACCTTGGTGTCGACGCCATGGGTACGTGCCGTGTAAGGGATCGAAGCGGTCGCGTTGGTGTCGACCGGAGCGGCCGGCTGGTTGGAATTGTTGGCGCCATGGTCGCTGCCGGCAAAGGCGGAACTCGAGGCAAGCAACATCGCGGCCACGCTGAGAGCGAGCTTGGTCATTTCGCTAAATCCTTGTTTCGTTTCTTCGCGTTGCGGGCCGATTTGCCCCGCTGATGACAAGACCCGGAAGGGCCGCGCTTTATTCCCGGGCGCCGAAAGATTTTTTTCAAAAAGCCGGAAAACCGGCGGTTGCGGGCATGCGCAGGCCCACCCAGACACAATCCAGAAACAAGATTCAACAGTTCAGAAAAACTGGCGAAAAGATCGGATGGCATATCAATCCCTCAACGGCCGGAAATCTGGCCGCCGCACAGGCGCACGGGGTTGGGTACGGGCAATGCAACGAGGTTCGGACGGATCGATGGGTGCCCTTCCCGGCATGTCGCTCGCCACAGGCAGCGCCCCGGCGACGTCCCGCGTCCATGCTCCCGAACATGTGAAGAGGGAGCGGCCGATTCCGTGATAACCGCGCGGCCAAAGAGGGACCCGGCGGTCAGCGATCGCCGGTCGGAATTCCGGAATCTTCCGTTTTGGAGGCTTCGGTCATTCCACCTCCATCAACAACGATCAAATTGCAGCGGCGGCACAGCCGACAATGCCTGCTCGAGCGGCGGCATGACCGAGATGTGCCCGTGACGGCTTGGCCAGGACGAGAAAGTTTGGAAATGGACCACGGTATTGATATCGCCGAACTGGACAGGGAAGCGGCAAGATCGGGCGGAGAGCCCGGGACCAGCCGCGACAGCGTCCATGCACCTGCGGAAATTGCCCTCGGAGCGCGCCGCCAGGTCCTGGCAGGCGCCGATTTTGCCCGGGCGGGTCAGTCGGACGAGCGGCTCGACAAGGTCTTCGAGCAACTCGCCGAAACATTTGCCACGCTGCCGGCGGTGATCTCCGAGGGCCGCGCCTGGACCTATCAGGAGCTGGACAGCAGAGCCAACCAGTTCGCCCGCCTGCTGGTCAAGCGCGGCGTGCGGCCGGGCGACCGCGTCGGGCTGATCCTCGACCGGTCCGCGGAAACCTATGTAGCCCTGCTCGCCGTGGTGAAGGCGGGCGCCGCCTTCGTGCCGCTGGCCACCGCCTTTCCGCAGGAGCGCATGGCGCTCATCATCGAGGACGCCAGCGTCAGCCTGGTCGTCACCATCGCCACCTATGCATCGCGGGCCGGCGAGTTGCCGGTTCCGCATCTGTTGATCGACAGCGCCGCCGCCGAAATATCCGCCCAGTCCAGCGCGCCGCTAAAGCCGCACAAGGCATCGGCCGCCACTGCGATCGAAGACATCTGCTACATCCTCTATACGTCGGGCACGACCGGCAGGCCCAAGGGCGTGGCCATCCGCCACCAGAGCTTCGTCAACTTCATCCGCGTCGCCGCCGCGTCCTACGGCTACCGGCCGGGCGATCGCGTCTACCAGGGCATGACCATCGCCTTCGACTTTTCCTCCGAAGAGATCTGGGTGCCGTTCGTCGCCGGCGCGACCGTCGTGCCGGCCCCGGGCCAGATGCCATTGGTGGGCGAAGAGCTCGCCGATTTCCTGCGCCATCACGACATCACCTGCATGGCCTGCAGCCCGACGCTTCTGTCGTCCATGACATCGGATGTGCCCAGCCTGCGCACGCTGCTGGTCGGCGGCGAGGCCTGCCCGCACAATCTGGTGGTGCGCTGGTCGAAGCCCGGCCGGCAGATCCTCAACACCTATGGCCCGACAGAGGCGACCGTCACGGCAACCATGGGTGCGCTGACGCCGGACCGGCCGGTGACCATCGGCGCGCCGCTGCCCACCTATTCGATCGTCATTCTCGACCCTTCGCTGCCGCAACTTGCCGAGCCTGGTGAACTGGGCGAGATCGGCATTGCCGGCATCGGGCTGGCGGTCGGCTATCTCAACCGGCAGGACCTGACCGAACAGAAGTTCATCGCCGACTTCCTCGGCCTGCCGAACAACCCGTCGAAGCGCATCTACCGCACCGGCGACCTTGGCCGGATCAATAACGCCGGCGAGATCGAGTATGCCGGGCGCATCGACACCCAGGTCAAGATCCGCGGCTATCGCATCGAACTCGGCGAGATCGAGGCCGTGCTTTTGGACCAGCCGGAGATCGCGCAGGCCGCCGTCACCACCTGGGAGATCGAGCCCGGCCGCGTCGAGCTCGTTGCCTATTACGCGCCCAAGGCCGGCCAGCCGGCGCTCTCGCGCGCCGACATTGCCCAGACGATGAAGCAGCGGCTGCCGGACTACATGGTGCCCTCCTATCTGGAGGAACTGCCGGCGATCCCGATGACGGTCTCCAACAAGGTCGACCTTCGCCAGCTGCCCAAACCGACCAGCGTCCGGCTTTCGGCCGACCGCGCCATGGTGGCGCCCGGCAATGACGACGAGCGGTTCCTGGCCGACGCGCTATGCACCGTGCTGAAGTTCGAGGAGGTGTCCGTCGAGGACAATTTCTTCGACGATCTCGGCGCCAACTCGCTGCTCATGGCGCATTTCTGCGCTCGCGTGCGCACCCGCAAGGAATGGGCGACGACGTCGATGCGCGACATCTATCTCTATCCGACCGTGGCGCGCCTGGCCAAGCACCTGAGCGCGGCGGAAGAGCTGACGAGCGCCACCAACGAGCCCGTTCTCACCCGCCAGGCTTCCAATCTCGTCTACTGGACCTGCGGCGCGGCGCAGCTGCTGTTTTACGCGCTCTACAGCTACGTGGCGCTGTGGGCGATCAATGACGGCCTCGACTGGGTCTATGACGCGCTCGACGAGCCGCTGCAGCTTTACATCAGGTGCGTGGTGCTCTCGGCCGGTGTGTTCTTCGGCATGTCGGGCTTTGCCGTTGTCGCCAAATGGGTGCTCGTCGGCCGCTGGAAGGCGGAAGCGTTCCCGATCTGGGGCCTGCGCTACTATCGTTTCTGGGTGGTGAAAACCTTGATCCGCACGGCACCCGTCGTGCTGTTCCGCGGCAGCCCGCTCTACAGCCTTTACCTGCAGCTTCTAGGAACCAGGATCGGCAAGAACGTGGTCATAGAATCCCGTGCCGTGCCCGTGTGCACGGACCTGATTTCGATCGGCGACCGAACCATCCTGCGCAAGGAATCGCTGATCCTCGGCTATCGCGCCCAGGCCGGCTATATCCACACCGGGCCGCTGACCATCGGCCGCGATGCCTTCGTAGGCGTCGGCTGCACGCTCGACATCGACACCGCGATCGGCGACGGCGGCCAGCTCGGCCATTCCTCCTCGCTGCAGCGCGGGCAAAGCATCCCCGACGGCGAACACTGGCATGGATCGCCGGCGGTGCCGACCACGGCGGACTATTGCAAGGTGCGCAACGTCAATCCTCCCCGTATCCGGCGCTTCCTCTACGAAGCCGTGCAGCTGATCGGGTTGTTTGCCATCATCACCCCGCTGCCGCTTCTGTTCCACAGCTATTGGGAGAATGTCGGCGACGACTATCAGGAGACGATTGGCCTTGTGGCGATTGGCACCACGGTCACGCTTTTCGGCTACATCGCCGTCGCCTTCCTCGCCGCGACGCTTGTGCCGCGCCTGTTCAGCCTGATCCTGAAACCTGGCCGCACCTACACGCTTTACGGGTTCCGCTACTGGCTGCAGACGGTTGCGGAGTTCTCCAGCAACTCCCGCGTGCTCGGGCTGCTGTTCGGCGACAGTTCGGCCATCGTCCATTACATGAGCGCCATCGGCTGGAACCTGAACAAGGTGGTGCAGACCGGCTCCAATTTCGGCTCCAACCAGCAGCACGAAAATCCGCTCCTGTGCGAGATCGGCACCCAGACCATGGTGTCGGACGGGCTTTTCATGATCAACATGCACAAGTCCGCTTCCGCGTTCCGGCTCGAGCCGACGCGGATCGGCGAGCGCAACTATCTCGGCAACAACATCTACTATCCGCCGGACGGACGCACGGGCGACAACGTCCTGCTCGGCACAAAGGTGATGGTCCCGATCGACGGGCCTTTGCGCGAGAATGTCGGCCTTCTGGGCTCGCCCCCCTTTGAAATCCCGCGCATGGTGAACCGCGACAAGGAACTCATCGCCGGCATCGACGAGGAAGACCGGCTGAAGCGCATTCCGCTCAAGAACCGTCACAATCTGGTGACGATCCTCCTGTTCATCGCGACGCAGTGGGTCATGCTGTTCGCCACGCTGGCGATCTGGGACCGGGCGCTGAACTACTACACCGAATGGGCGGAGATCGCGCTCTTCGTGGCGGTGCTTTTGACCTCGGCCATCACCATTCCGTTCTACATCTTCGTCGAGCGGGCAAGCCTTGGTTTTCGCAAGCTGAAGCCGCAGATGACGACGATCTACGACGTCACCTTCTGGCGCCATGAGCGCCACTGGAAGCTGGCGGATTCGCCCATCGTGCGCCTGTTCGCCGGCACGCCGTTCCGGCCGATGATCCTGCGCATGCTGGGCGTCAAAGTGGGCAAGCGCGTCTATGACGGCGGCGCCAATTTGACCGAGCGCTCGCTGGTGGAGATCGGCGACGACGTCACGCTTAACGAAGGCTGCGTCATCCAGGCCCATTCGCTGGAGGAAGGCGCGTTCAAGTCCGACTTCATCCGCATCGGCGATGGCTGCACGCTCGGGCCGTCCGCCTTCGTCCACTACGGCGTCGTGATGGGCAAGGGATCGATGGTCGATGCCGATTCCTTCGTGATGAAGGGCGAAGAGCTGGAGCCCAACTCCATCTGGCGCGGCAACCCGGCCAAGCTGCACCGGTTCGTCGAGCCGGTCAGCGAGGGCTCCGGGGCATCTTCTTGACGGACCGCGCGCCTGGCGCCGTGGACATCCGTATCGTGCCGGTGACCAAGGCCAATCGAGCCCTGGTCACGGCTCTGCGACTGGCTCCGGAGCAGGTGGACTTCGTCGCCGGCAATGCGGACTCGCTGCGCGAAGCCCGGTCCGATCGGGACGCGCGGCCGCGCGCGGTGATGGCCGGGGACCAGCTTGTCGGATTCCTGATGTACGAGGCGCCACGCGACGATGACGAGGCCCGCATCTACCGCTTCATGGTCGACCGCGCCTGGCAGGGCCGTGGCTGTGGCAAGGCCGCGCTGCGGGCGGTGCTGGAGGAAATCCAAGGGCTCGGCCACGTCAGGCACGTGTCGATCTGCTACGAACCGGAGAACGAGGCGGCACGGCGGCTCTATCGCAGCGCCGGTTTCGTCGAAGAGGGGCTCGACGAGGACGGGGAAATGATCGCCGATCTCGTCCTGGCGCCCGCCGACCGATGACGCCATCAGTCGATCCGTCCGAGGAAATCGCCCTGGCGCGCGCCATGGCCGCCATGGTCCCGGCCGGGGTCCGCACCGGTTGCCGGATCATCCGCGAAGGCGACGAGACCCATCTGTTGTCGGCGGAGGCAGGTTCCATCCCCGCCCGCCAGCCCGCCATGCGGCGGGCCAGCGGCGCGGCGCGCTGGATCGCGCACCGGCTGCTGGCGGATGCCGGCTTCGACGGTTTCGCACTCTTGCGCACGCCCTCCGGTGCGCCCGCCTGGCCGCAGGGGATAACCGGCTCGCTCGCCCATGACGACGACATGGCCGTGGCAGCGGTCGCGGCTGTTGCCGGCATCGGCTCGCTGGGCATCGATGTCGAACCGGCGCTGCCCCTGCCCGATGAGATTTCCGCCCTCGTTGCCATGCCCGCCGACCGGACGGGTACCGCCGACCGGCAGCTTGCCGGCCGCATTCTCTTCGCCGCCAAGGAAGCGGTCTACAAGGCTGCCTATCCGCTGGATCGCGAGGTGCTGGGCTATGAGGACATCGCCGTGGACCTCGAGACTGGCCACGCGACGACGAGGACCGGCCGCAAGGCGCGGCTCGCATACTGCGTTGCCCCGCGCGTGGCCGTGCTGGCGTTTGTCGACGGTGATGGGGTTTAGGGTCAGCCCGACTATTCCTGCTGCGTTACGACATCATGAGTTTCCGGCCGAATGCAGCAATCTTTGGCGTCAGCGCCGCCCCTCACTGTCCTGCCGGACATCTCTCCCCGTATAGTGACGGGGAGAGAGGACCGGCCGCAACGCCGGTGGTTTTCCTGCAACGCTTGAGATTGGCGAAATCGGCGACGGTGCGCCCCTCTCCCGTCACTATACGGGGAGAGGATGCCGGCAGGCAGGTGAGGGGCGGCGCAGACGCTGGCCATTATGAACAGTTGCTATGACGCAAGCAGGAGTACATCCTGGCGTCATGAGCCGGCAGCCGGATTCTTCGAGGGCCGTTCTTCCCGAACGCCCAAAATCTCCCGATAATCCCTCACCGTGCCATCGAGCCCGCGAATGCGCCAGCTCTCTCCGTCGCGCCCCTCGATAGGGCACGGTGCGAGCGGCACCTTGCCGCCGCCTTCCGGAAGATCCAGCACATAGACCGGATTGCAGATGCCCGAGAGCCGCGCCCGCAGCGCTTCCACCAGCGCCTGGCCGTGCTCGATCGTGGTGCGCCGGTGCGCCATGCCACGCGCGAGGTCGCCATGGTGCAGGTAATAGGGTTTTATCCCCAGCCGGTACATCAGCTCGCGGCAGAGCTCTTCCAGCGCCTCGACCGTATCGTTGACGCCCTTCAGCAGAACGCTCTGGTTGAGCAGCACGAAACCGGCCTGTCGCAAGGTGCGGCAAGCCGCTTCGGTTGCATCGGTGATCTCGCGCGCATGGTTGAAGTGGGTGACCACCGTCACCATCAGCCGACCCCGCAGTGCCGCGACCAGCCCTGGCGTGATGCGCGACGGCAGCGCAACCGGCACGCGCGTGTGGATGCGCAACAGCCGCACATGGGCAATAGTCTCGACACGGGCGCGGATTTCGGCAAGTGCCTTATCCGGCAGCGACAGCGGATCGCCGCCGGTCAGGATCACTTCGCGGATTTCGGGATGATCCGCTATATAGGCCAGCGCCGGCTCCAGCGCCTCGCGCGTATAGCCACGGCCGATCGAGGTCAGCGATTCCTTGCGGAAGCAGAACCGGCAATAGACCGCGCATTGATAGGTCGGGAACAACAGCACCCGGTCGGCATGGCGATGCGTCAATCGCGGCACCGGGCTGAATTCATGATCGGCGATCGGATCGCCGAGCTCGCCCTCGGCCTCCTCCAATTCCCCAGGCGACGGGATCACCTGGGCCCGGATCGGATCGGCCGGATCGTTCCAGTCGATCAGGTCGAGATAGCTTTTTGGCGCGCGCACCTTGTGCAGCGCGGCGGCAGCCTGCGCGGCTTCGCGTTCGGCCGGCGAGAGCGGCAGGGAGGCGAGGTCGCGCACATGGCGCACGCCCTGGCGGACATCGTCCTGCCAGGCGGTGTCGGGAGCGCGGGTTGTATCTCTGAGGTTGGGCATTAGCAGGTCTCGGGCTGTTCGCGCGGACCTATCGGCTGGATGGGCTGTTGGGTCAACCGCCGCGCTCTACGGCGCCCCCCTCTGTCCTGCCGGACATCTCCCCCACGAGGGGGGAGATTGGCAGTTCAGACGCCGGCTCTCACTTTATAGCTTTATAGCTTTGGAGATTGGCGAAAGCGGTCGCGACATCCGATCTCCCCCCTCGTGGGGGAGATGTCCGGCAGGACAGAGGGGGGCGCCGGAGAGAGCCGACTTTGCCAAGAACCCTAACCTTCACAACCTCCGCCCACCCTCGCCGGCCATCGCCACAAAAGCGCTCTCAATGCTTTCAAACCTCAGCTCCGGATAAAGCGCACCCGCTTCCGGAGTGGCCGTCTCGAGCGCGGTCTCGCCACGGAGCCAGAACGCCCGCAGCAATCCAAGGCCGGGAACCGCCGCGATCATCGCCTCCAGTTCATCGGCGCTCATCTGCTTGACGCGCGGCGAGCGGCCACTCACTTGCTGCCACAGCTCGATCATCGCGCTCTGCGTGATCTTGTTCTGCGCGATGCGGATTTCGCCGCGAACAGCATCGGGATCCTCCAGAGCGCGCATCGTGACGGCGGCGATATCCTTCTCGCTGACAAACGTCGCCGGCACATTGCCGTCGCCATAGAGCGTCACCTCGTCGGGCGGCAGCGGCGAGGAGCCGAAGCGCGTCAGGTCGCCCAGCGTCGCCACCCAGGTCGAGAAGAAGCCGTTGGTGTAGATCACCGTATAGGGCAGGTCGGCCTCCCGGACCGCGTCGAAGACGGCCCGCTTGATGTCGAGCGGTTCGATCGAGCCGGGTGCGGCGGCGGCGAAGTCGAGGCCGAAGCCGGCGGACGGCACATAGCGGGAGACGCCGGCATCCCTGACGGCGCGCACCAGCGTCATCTCGCTGGCCGAGCCGACATGCACCGAACTGATGACGCGATCGACCTTGCCGACGGCGCGCAGAAGGCTGTCATAGTCGTCGAGATCGCCGATATGCACCGTGGCGCCGAGCTCCTTCAGCGGGCGCATCCGCTCTCCATTGGCTGATGTTGCCGGCCGGACGAGTACATGCAAGCTGTCGCCATTGCGCGCGCTGGCCTTCGCCATCTCGCTGCCGAGAAGCCCGGTCGCGCCGATGATCAACGTGCTGGTCATATCGCCCTCCCATTGCCGAGAATTGAACCGTCCCAGTCGCGTTCAAGGCCGATGTCATGCAAACGGCGGTCGGAAAGCCGGGAAACCTTGCGCAATGTGCGGCGGCGCTCGAACGCAGCCGCGCTTCGCATGGCAAGGCCGCTCACCGCGGCAGTGATGGGTCCAAGGGTCAGGTTCATGTTCGTCTCCTGTGTTCTAGCGGGCGCGAGAATGCCGATGTCGCCCACCGGGCGAGCATGACGATTGCTCACACTTGTCTGGTCAATTCAGCGCATCGATAAACCGGAAATCCGGTGTGGATGCTTGGTACGCCTGAATATTGGGCGGTTTCGGGCTGGACGACAAACGACTCTTTGTGCAGGATTTGTGAGTAACACTCACAGGTCGAATCCATGCCGCGCAGATTGCCGCCCCTCACCGCCTTGCCCGCTTTCGACGCGGCCGCCAGGCATTTGAGCTTCTCCAAGGCGGCGCAAGAGCTCAACCTCACCCATGGCGCCATCAGCCGCGCCATCCGCAACATCGAGGACAGGCTGGGCATCCAGCTCTTCGATCGCGGCACGCGCTCCGTGCGGCTGACCGTTGTCGGCGCGGCCTATGCGGCGGAGGTCGGCAAGGCGCTCGACCAGATCGCCGCCGCCACCATCGCCGCCATGCCCGACCGCTCGACGCGCATCCTGAACGTCAGCACGTCGGACGGTTTTGCCGGCCGCTGGCTGGTGCCGAGGCTGCACCGCTTCCATCGCGCCAATCCCGACATCGACGTGCGGCTGGCGACTTCGGGCGTGCTGGCCGATTTCGTCAGCGACGGCATCGACATATCCATCCGCTACGGCCGCGGCGGCTATACCGGGGTGACGGCGGAATTCCTCGCCGACGAGGAGGTCTTCCCCGTCTGCAGCCCGGAACTGCTTGAAGGCGAGCACCCGCTGCGGCAGCCCACGGATTTGAGGCATCACAAGCTGATCCACGACGCCTTCCGCATCGACTGGGCGACATGGCTTGAACAGGCCGGCGTCGAAGGCATCGACCCCAAACGCGGCGTGCGCTTCGATTCCGCCACCTTCGCCGTCGAGGCCGCCGTGCATGGCGAAGGCGTGCTGCTCGGCCGCAGCGCGCTGGTCTCGGCCGACCTCGCGGCCGGGCGGCTGGTACGACCCTTCGACCTCGCGTTGAAATCAGCGGCCAGCTACTACGTCGTCTATCCCGAAGGCGCGCTGCGCCAGAAGAAAGTCAGGGCGTTCCGCGACTGGCTGTTCGCCGAGATCGCGGCCGACTGGGTCGGCGTGCCCAAGAGCCAGGCGCCCGAAGCCAGCTGAGCGCATCCGGTTCCATCGATTGATCAGGCGCCAGCGACGAAAGAAGCGAGACAGGTGGACAACTCGGGGCTGCCCACCTGGCCCCCGCCGCGAATGCATGCCGCCCCAAAGGGGGCATCGGTTTTTCGGGAACCGACATGCATTGAAAGGCCCCGCGGACAGAGTGGACGTTGGCGTTCGCGGCGACCAGTCGTCATATGACGGGTATCGCGTTCGAAGGCCTATTCCTCGGCGCGAAAAGCTTCCGGCACGATGAACACCTCGTCGGCGCGGCCATAGCCGCCGTCGGCGACTTCCTCCACCAGCACCATCGTGTAGGGCCGCACGCCCTCGCCGAAGAATTCGACGAACATGGCTGTCGTGCGATGGATGAGGTCTTCCTTCTGCGCCTTGGAGAGCGCCGCCTGCGGCATCTTGATATTGGCGAATGGCATTGTCTGTTCCTTGTTTCTGGAGGTTGGCTTCAGGTTTCGGAGATGGTCGGCAGACAGCAGCGGCCTGCCTCCTCAGATCACGCCGCCATTGGCGCGGATGATTTGCCCGTTGACCCAGCCGCTGTCAGGCCCGGCGAGGAACGACACCACGCCGGCAATGTCGTCGGGCTGGCCAAGGCGACCGAGCGGGATCATTTTTCCGATGGCCTCGATCTGCGCCGCGCTTTTGCCGTCCGTGAACAGCGCCGTCTCGACCGGTCCGGGCGCCACCGCGTTGACGGTGATGCGGCGCGCGCCAAGCTCCTTGGCCAGAATGTGCGTCATCGCCTCGACCGCCGCCTTGGTGGCGGCATAGACCCCGTAACCCGGCTGGTAGAGGCCGACGACGCTGCTGGAGAAATTGACGATGCGGCCGCCGTCGCGCAGCCGCCGCGCGCCTTCGCGCATGCCGCGGAACACGCCGCCGAGATTGATCGCGATTTGGGTATCGAAGAAGGCGTCATCGGCCTGCGCGATCGGCGAAAGCTTCAGGATGCCGGCATTGTTGATGAGGATATCGATGCCGCCGAAGGCCTTCTCGCCGGCATCGAATAGGTTGGCGATGCCCGTGGGATCGGCGATGTCGGCCTGCACGGCGATCGCCTTGCCGCCATCGGCTTCGATGGCGCGCACCACCGCCTCGGCCTCCGCCTGTCCCTGCGCATAGTTGACGACGACGGCAATGCCGTCGCGGGCAAGCCGCCGCGCGATCGCCGCGCCGATGCCCTTCGAGGCTCCGGTCACGATCGCCGCTTTGGTTTGACCCGTGCTTGTTTGGTTGCCCGTACTTGTTTGGCCGGATGTCATGGAAGTCTCTCCTTCTTGTTGGTGAGACGGATATAGGCCGCGCCAATTTCCGGATAATCAGCTATCTGTTGACATCACTATTCGGAAACTGCGAACAAAGCCCATGGATCGGTTCGACACGATGCGGCTCTTCGTCCGCGTGCTGGAGCGGCGCAGCTTCACCGCTGCCGCCGCCGATCTCGGCCTGCCCAGGTCAACCGCGACGGAAGCGATCCGGCGGCTGGAAGAGCATCTCGGCGCGCGGCTGCTGGAGCGCACGACGCGCCAGGTGAATGCCACGCAGGACGGCGAGGCCTATTACCGGCGCTGCCTGTCGATCCTGGCCGAGATCGAGGATGCCGAGGCCGCCTTCCGCAATGCCGAGCCGTTCGGCCTGCTGCGCATCGATGCCAGCACGCTGCTCACCCGCACCTTCCTGCTGCCGCGCCTGCCGGAATTCCTCGCCCGCTTTCCCCGCATCGACCTGCAGATCGGCCAGAGCGACCGGCTGGTCGACCTCGTACGCGAGGGTGTCGACTGCGTCATCCGCGTCGGCGAACCGCCCGACAGCGGCATGATCATGCGCCGCCTTGGCATGATCCGCGAGATGACCTGCGCCAGCCCCGCCTATCTCTCTCGCCACGGCACGCCCGCCTCCCCCGACGCGCTGGACGGCCATCAGGCGATCGGCTTCGTCTCCTCGCGCACCGGCGAGGTGCTGCCCTTCGAATTCACCGTCGCCGGCAAGACCCGCGAGGTCCGGCTGCCCGGCCGTGTCGCCGCCAACAATTCCGATACCGCCGCCGACCTGGCGCGGCTCGGCCTCGGCCTCATCCAGGCGCCGCGCTATCGCTTCGAGAAGGATTTGGCCGACGGCAAACTGGTCGAGGTGCTGGCCGAATACCCGCCATCGCCGACGCCGCTGTCGGCGCTCTATCCGCAGAACCGGCAGCTTTCGCCGCGCATGCGCGTCTTCCTCGACTGGGCGGCGCGCATCTTCGCCGAGGCGAACTTGTAGGGCGAAGGATGCAGGGTAGCATCCATCGTTGCCCATCGGCGCCATCTGATGCCATTGTCGCCGCGACAGCGCGCCATGGGGAGATGGCGCACCGCCAGGGAGGATTTTCATGACCACGACACAAGCCGGCTTGCCGCGCTATGACGATGCCGTCGCCGGCTTTCGCATCGAGGACGAGATCGCCAGGCTGCAAGGCGATCCGGCGACCGGCATCAACGCCTATGTCGAATGCTGCGGCCGGCACACCGGCCAGAACCGGTTGGCGCTGCGGGCGATCTCCGCCGGTGGCGAGCTCAGCGAATTCACCTTCGAGGATCTCGACGCCATGTCCGGACGTGTCGGCAATCTGCTGAAGGGACTGGGCGTCGGCCCCGGCGATGTCGTTGCCGGCATGCTGCCGCGCATTCCCGAACTGGTGGCGCTGATCCTCGGCGTCTGGCGCATCGGCGCCGTCTACCAGCCGCTGTTCACCGCCTTCGGCCCGAAGGCCATCGAGCACCGCCTGGAATACAGCGCGGCCAAGGTGGTGGTGACCAATCCGGCCAATCGCGGCAAGCTCGACGAGGTCGCCAACCTTCCACGGATCGCCACCATCCTCGGTGCGGACGATGCCTTGCGTCAGGGCGACATCGATTTCCGCGCCGCCCTGGCCGCCGCTTCGCCGGCCTGCGAACCGGTGATGCGCCGGGGCCGAGACCTGTTCATGATGATGTCGACTTCCGGAACGACGGGCCTTCCCAAGGGCGTGCCGGTGCCGCTCAGCGCTCTGATGGCCTTCGGCGCCTATATGCGCGATGCGATCGGCCTGCGCCCCGACGACATCTTCTGGAACATCGCCGATCCGGGCTGGGCCTATGGCCTCTATTACGCCATCACGGGTCCCCTGCTGCTCGGCATCGCCACCACCTTCAACGAGGGGGCCTTCACCGCCAGGACCACCTATGACGTCATCTTGCGGCTTGGCGTCACCAGCCTCGCGGGCTCGCCCACCGCCTTCCGCCTGCTGCTCGCCGAAGGCCCCGATGCCGCCGCGCGCATAAAAGGCCGGCTGCGCGTGGTGAGCAGCGCCGGCGAGCCGCTCAACCCGGAAGTGATCCGCTGGTTCGACGCCCACCTTGATGCGCCGATCCACGACCATTACGGCCAGACCGAGAACGGCATGATGGTCAACAACCATCACGGCCTCGCGCACCCTGTCCGCGCGGGCTCCGCCGGCTTTGCCATGCCCGGCTACCGCATGGTGGTGCTGGACGAGGCCGGCAACGAGCTCGGCCCCAACCAGCCAGGCATCCTTGCCGTCGACATCGCCAACTCGCCGCTGCGCTGGTTCGGCGGCTACCACCAGGCCGAAACCCCGGCCATTTCAGGTGGCTACTACCGCACCGGCGACACGGTGGAATATGAGCCGGACGGATCGGTCTCCTTCATCGGCCGCGCCGACGACGTCATCACCTCGTCGGGCTACCGCATCGGCCCTTTCGACGTCGAAAGCGCGCTGATCGAACACCCCGCCGTCACCGAGGCCGCGGTCGTCGGCGTGCCCGACCCGCAGCGCACCGAAATCGTCAAGGCCTTCGTCATCCTCGCGCCCGCCTACAAGGGCAGCCCGGAGCTGGCCGAAGAACTCGCCCTGCATGTCCGCAAACGCCTCTCGGCCCACGCCTATCCCCGCGAGGTGGAGTTCGTGACGGAATTGCCGAAGACGCCGAGCGGCAAGATCCAGCGGTTTTTGCTGAGGAAGGCGGAGGTGGAGAAGAGGAAGGGGTGACAGGGGTGCGAGAGCGGAAGAATTGAGTCCGAATGATAGCACACGCTTGGTGGGACATGTGAGGTCTTGAAGGTGGCCGATTGCAGACAGGGTGATTCAGTCGTCGGATCTTCAGGAGCGGACTTTTAGGTCGGTACAGATCGGCCTGAGGTAACCCAAAGGCGAGTTCGAAATCAGCGTCGATTCAAATAGAGTTGCCGGGGATGGAGTGGGGTGCGAAAATCAGCGCAAGCTTTGGGCCGCGCGGCTCTTGGCAGATACCTTAGGGACCGAATTCGGTGGCCCGCTGAGAGCATGTGAAACGTAAAAATCGATGGCAAACGAAGAAACTGGGAGACCTCAAAGGCGATCAAAAGCGAAAGCCGACGCGGCTGCTGAACCGACCCCGCCGGTCCGGAGCGCTCAGGCCCGTCCGGACGCCCCTCAGGAAACCAATGTTGAGTCTCCGACCATTTCCGTCGTCGGCATCGGCGCGTCAGCCGGCGGCATCGAGGCGCTTGGCCGCTTTTTCGATGCGATGCCGGCGGACAGCGGTTGCGCCTTCGTGGTCGTCCTGCATCTCGACCCGAAGCACGAAAGCGAGATGGCGCGCGTTCTGGCATCTCACACGACCATGCAGGTGGCGCAAGTTGTGGACGGCATGCGGATCGTTTCCGATCGGGTCTATGTGATCGCTCCCGATACCGACCTCAAGATCAGCGATGGCGGGCTGCACGTGTCCCGACCGGCAGAGGTCCGCGGCAACCGCCATCCCGTCGATGTCCTGTTCCGATCGCTTGCGGCGGACCAGCGGAAACGGGCCATCGCCATCGTTTTGTCGGGAACCGGCAGCAATGGCACCGAGGGCTTGAAGGACATCCGGGCCGAGGGCGGCATGAGCCTCATTCAAGCCCCCGAGACCGCGAAATTCGACGGTATGCCGAGGAGCGCCATAGCGGCAAATTTGGCCGACCATGTCCTTGCACCTGAACAGATGCCGGACGTGATACTTGCTTACACTCGCCATGGTTATGTCGCCGCTCCAATCGAAACCGCACCTGCCGTACTGGGCGGTGGCGAGGCGAAGATCGAGCAGGTTCTCGAAATTCTGCGCGCCCGGAGCGGATATGATTTCAGCAGCTACAAGCGCAGCACCCAGCGGCGGCGCATCCACCGCCGCTTAGGCCTGAAGAACATCGAGACGCTTAGCGGGTATCTGGACGAGTTGCGGGCCAATCCCGAGGAAATCACCACGCTTGTCTCGGACCTGATGATCAACGTCACCGGATTCTTCCGCGACGCCGAGGCGTGGAAAACGTTATCGGATCTGGTGATCGCTCCACTGGTCGCCGAAAGAGAGTCAGGGGCCACGATACGGATCTGGGTTCCTGCTTGTTCGACGGGCGAGGAAGCCTATTCCATTGCCATGCTGGTAATGGAGCACGCGGCTGCCGCCGGAAAGCGGTTCGATCTCAAGGTGTTTGCCACCGACGCGCAGGAAGACAACCTTCGCAAGGGCCGCGATGGCGTCTATCCGGCGGCGGCAGTGGCCGAGTTCCCGCCGGAGCGCATCCAGCACTTTTTCGAAAGACTCGATGGCAACTATCAGGTCAGCAAGGAACTTCGCGACACGATCGTCTTTGCGCAGCACAATCTGTTGCGCGATCCGCCCTTTTCCCGGCTGGATCTGGTTTCGTGCCGCAATTTCCTGATCTATCTCGAACCCGACGCGCAGCAGCGTGTCATCGCACTTTGTCATTTCGCGCTGCGTCAGGGCGGACATCTGTTCCTTGGTAATGCCGAGACGGTCGGCCACCTCGACGATCTGTTTGAGAGCTGCTCGAAGAAATGGCGGATATACCGCCGCGTCGGACCGACGCGGCATGACCTCATCGACTACCGGGAGCATCGCGGACCCGTGGGACCAGATCAGACTGACAAGCCAGCGTCACCCCCGCCCGACTCGGCAGCATCGGTCGCAGAAGCTGCGCGGCGCGCCTTGCTTGAACGCTATGCTCCGGCATCCGTCCTAATCGACCGCAAGGGCCGCGCGCTCTATTTTCATGGAACGACAAGGGATTATCTGGAGCAGCCGCCCGGCGAACCGACGAGGGATTTGCTGAGCATGGTCCGCGAAGGGCTCGCTCTCAAACTTCGATCCGCAATCCGTGACGCTTCCAGGGAAAACAGAAGCGTCACAGTCAGTGCACGCACCCGGTCCAGCAAGACCGGTGCGGTCACCATGACTGTCATGCCGCTGACTGGTCGGCCTGGAGAGAGCGGCCATCTGCTCGTGAGCTTCACACCGGAGGGGTCCGAAGCCGGCGGTGGCCCGGCAGCTCCGCGGGACGAAACGGCGGAAATTGCCGCTGGTGAACGCGCGCTTCAGGAAGAACTGAAAGCGACGCGCGCCGAGCTGCGGAGCACTGTCGAGCATCTTGAAACCGCCAATGAGGAGCTGAAAGCGTCGAACGAGGAAGCGACCTCGATGAACGAGGAGCTTCAGTCCACGAACGAGGAACTGGAAACCTCCAAGGAAGAACTCCAGTCGTTCAACGAGGAACTGAACACTGTCAATAGCCAGCTTCAGCACAAGATCGGCGAGTTGGAAGCGGCCACCAATGATCTCAACAATCTGTTGGCCGGATCCGAAACCGCGACGCTGTTCCTCGATGAAAAACTGCGCATCAAATGGTTCGCTCCCGCGACCAAGGAACTCTTCGATCTTGTTTCGACCGACATTGGCCGTCCGATCGCCCACTTCGCGCGCAAGTTCGCAGACGATAACCTGATAATTGATGCCGAAACGGTGCTGAAAAAGCTTGCCCCGATCCTTGCAGAGGTGCCAAGCGACGCCGGCCGCTGGTACTCGCGGCGCATGTTGCCCTACCGTACCCGCGACAATCGGATTGCAGGGGTGGTGGTCACTTTCAGCGATATCACCGAGCGCAAGCAGAGCGAAGACGAGACCATGCGGAGCGAAAAGCGCCTTCGCGATCTTATCGAAGCTCTCCCGAACGCGGTCTACACAACCGACGCCTCGGGTCGGCTCACTTTTTACAACCCGGCCGCCGTCGAACTCTGGGGTCGCGAGCCGAAACTTGGTTCGGATAGATGGAACGGCTCCTGGCGACTATATAGGCCGGATGGAGAGTTGCTGCCGCACGATGAATCCCCCTTGGCGATAGCCCTGAAAGAAAAGCGGCAAGTAAAGGGGGGAGCGGAGGTGGTGTGCGAGAGGCCGGATGGTACTCGTGTACCCTACATTTCCTATCCAACCCTGCTTCGCGATGCCTCTGGCGAAATCACCGGCGCGGTAAACATGTTGGTGGACATCACCGAGCGCAAGCGGGCCGAGGCGCTTGCGGAGCGGCTCGCGGCGATCGTTCAATCCTCCGATGACGCCATCATAGGCAAAAACCTCAAGGGTATGATAACGAGCTGGAACAAGGGCGCTGAACGCCTGTTCGGCTACTCGCCTGACGAAATCGTGGGCAAATCCATCATGACCTTGGTCCCCTCCAATCGCCACGGCGAAGAGGCGAATATTCTGGACCGCTTTGGCCGAGGAGAGCACATCGAGCACTTTGAAACCATCCGTCGGCGCAAGGATGACAGCCTGGTCTGGGTATCCTTGACGATTTCACCGCTTGAAGATGATCAAGGCAAGGTCATCGGAGCATCGACGATCGCACGCGACATGACCGAGCGGCGGCGCGCCGACGAACATCGGAAGATCCTGATCGGTGAACTTAATCACCGGGTCAAGAACACGCTGGCGGTCGTCCAGTCCATCGCCTCCCAGACCTTGAGTAGTGCCTTGACCATGGAAGAGGCGCGAGAAGCATTCGGGTCCCGGCTGATCAATCTGGCAAAGGCACACGACGTACTCACTCGCGAAAGCTGGACCAGTGCGAAACTGGACGAGATTGTCGCCGATACCGTCAAACCTCATTCCGGGAATGGAACCCGGTTCCGGATTGAAGGTCCGGACATCCAGCTTACACCGAGTGCGGCGCTTGCGATTTCAATGGCGTTGCACGAGTTATCCACCAACGCGGCAAAATACGGCGCGCTGTCTACCCAGGACGGGCATGTCACGATCATCTGGCGCCTTGAAGGAGAAGGTCAGGACCGTCGCTTGACCTTGCGTTGGGAAGAAAGCGGCGGCCCGCCGGCAAGCACGCCGAAGCGAAAGGGCTTCGGCTCGCGCCTGATCGAGAAGGCTCTCGCTGCGGAACTGCACGGTAATGTGAACGTTGCGTATAAGTCCTCCGGCGTTGTTTGCATCATAGATGCGCCCATGCCCGCAGGACGGGAGTTCTTGGGTGGCAATAGTGGCGACGCGTCCAGCAAGCAAGATTCTGATCGTAGAGGATGAGTTCCTTATTGCCTTGCATCTGGCGGATTTGCTGGTGGAAATGGGGTACCGGATTGCAGGTCCGGTCGATAACCTGGACGAGGCGATTGTCTTTGCGCGCGATGAGGAGATCGATTTCGCGATCCTTGATATAAACTTGGCCGGCACGCGATCGTTTCCGGTCGCCGACGTTCTGAAGCAGCGCGGCATTCCGTTCCTGTTTGTGAGCGGATACGGGAGCGATGGTCTAGTGGACGGCTATCGCCACATAACCACTTTGGCCAAGCCTTACGCTCCGCAGGAGTTGGAGCGGGCAATTGCGGCGAGCTTTGCCACGTCTAGCCGCTGATCCGAGACGAGCGCCCCGACATTGCACCGAAGGTTTCCGGCATGAGCCAGTCTTGCTCGACGAGAACGCGAAGCTTGTAGGCCCGATCCAGCGCCTGCTTGCTAGCAGCTTCCCAGGGTCCAGCGGCGTCAGGTTCCTGCAAGCGTGCTTGCTCGGCCATTTCCAGACAAAATTCAGCCCGCTCGTTTAGAATTCTCACTGCGGCCCTCATAACTCGCTCCATCTCGTCGAATTGGGCAGAGGCCAGGACCTCCCCGGTGTAGCTGTGACCTATATGGCAGTCGAACTTGATGATCGTACCATTCTGGGATTTAAGGAGCGCGCCACCGCATTCCGGGCAGGTCAGCGCCAGCGGGCGATCGAATTTTTCGCCGTCGATGGTCGGAGAAACCCCCTCGGCCTCAGGTTGAGAAGACTTGTTCGGCATAGCCGCTTCCTTTCCTGCCTTTCCGTTGACCAGTTCAACAAGCAATCCGGGCATGCGGGAGAGCGCCACGCGGTAGTCCAGCGCCACGTGAGCGGCAGCACTGCCCGGCATTTCCGGATACGCCGCATCGTCGGGATCCTGGACAATCGCAATGCCGCCGCGGCGCTTTATTTCCCCGAGTCCCAGCGATCCGTCATTCAGATAGCCGGTCAGGACCACGCCGATCGCATTTGGACCATAGGCCTCGGCCACGCTACGAAACAAGGGGTCGATCGCCGGGCGCGCCCAGTTCTCCTTCGGGGTTCTCAACAGACGCAGCTTGCCGTGTGAGACTATCATGTGGTGATCGGGCGGCGCGATATAGATTTGGCCGGACGAGATCTGTTCGTAGTTGGTGGCATGTTTTGCCGGCACAGGTCCGGCGGCATTCAATATCGCGGGCAGTTCGCTTCGATGGGCGCCGATATGCAACACGATCAGAACCGAGGCTGGAAACGCTTCCGGCAGCTTGGCAACGAGATCGTGCAACGCATCGACCCCGCCCGCCGAGGCGCCGATTGCGATCACTTTGGAGCGTGCCATGACGATCTTTGAAAATCCGTTCGTCGAACCTAAACGTCCAGGCGAGAGTAAGGTTCTACGCGGCTCAGGATTCAGAGAGAAAATGGCGTTTTCTTTTGCTTAGGGCAAACTCGCCAATTCCCTGAGCATAAGCGATGTCCGCTTCTGGCGTTTGGACGCGAGCGTGGGAACGTCATGCTTGAGGCGCAAAGCAGACGTCTAGCTTGGTCGGCGCAGGCACGGAGAACTCGTTGTGCTCCAGATAGCCCACCCCCCTCACCCCACGATCTGCAGCGTCCCCTGGCGCCGCACCTCGGCCTCGATCTCCCGCACCAGCGTCTCCAATGCCGGATTGCGGGCGTTGCGGGCGCGGCGGATGACGTAGGCTAGATCCGGCGGCTTGGGGAACGTTTTGTCGACAATCTCCATGCCGGGTTGCAGATGCCGCTGGCTGAGCAGCGCGACGCCGAGCCCGGAGGTCACGCCGGCGATGATGCCGGCCGCACTCGAACATTCGAACACGATCTCGAACACGGTTCCCTCGTCCTGGCCGAGATCGAGGCCCCAGCGGCGATAGAAGCAGTTGTCGTCGAATGACAGAAACGGCACGGGTTCGCCCTTCGATAATGTGAGCTCGGGCGACTTCACCCAATGCAGCGTCTCGCGGAAGAGCACGACGTCGGTGGGCCGGACCTCGTGCTGGAACACCTGGATGATGGCCGCGTCGAGCTCGCCCTCGCTAAGCAGTTTCTGCAAGGCCAGGCTCATGCGCACTTGCGTGCGCACGCTGACCTCGGGGTAGAGCCGGCGAAACCGGCCAAGGATGCGCGACAGGTCCGTGCAGGTCGTATCCTCGGTCATCCCCAACGCGATCTTGCCTTGCAGCGTGCTCTTCGACAGGCTGAGGATCGCCTCGTCATGGATGCCCAGGATGCGCCGTGCGTAGCCCAGCAGATCCTGCCCCGAGCTGGTGAACATCGGCGCGTTCGCCTTGCGGCTGAGGATGTCGCAGTCGAGGCTCAACTCCAGCCGCCGGATCTTGTGGCTGACGGCCGACTGCGACAGGCCCAGCATCTCGGCCGCGCGGGTGACGCCGCCATGTTTCTCGATCGCAACCATCGCCCGCAAGGCATCGACATCCAGGCGGCGGCTCATCACTCCAGCCATGACAATCCTCCTTTGAAACGAAAGCAATGCTCCGGTTCCTGGGGCAGAACCGGTTCTCAGGCAAAAAGATAGGCCAGATTTCGTGGCTATTTCATGGATTCATCGAAATTTGTCATGTGCAAAGGCGGATGCGCGCCGCCATAAGTCGGCACCTGGGATTGGCAGTGATCCGCTTGGCGCCCGCCGGCGCCGCCTCGACGAAGAGACCGCATGACGCCTAAACCTCTTTCCCATCGCCTGGCCTGGCCACTTCTGGCGGCGGCCCTGGTCGTAAGCTGGAGCTCCGGCTTTGTCGGCATCCGCTATGCCAGCGAGAGCGCCGACGTCATGCTGGTGCTGTTCTGGCGCACCTTGATGTCGGGGCTGGTCCTTCTGCCTTTCGCGCTCATGGTCGGGCCGCGCATCGGCGCTGGCGCCCTGATGCGGCAGATGGCGTTCGGCGTGGCGATGATGTTCCTCTATCTCGGCGGCTTCGCGCTTGCCATCGGCCAGCGCGTGCCGACCGGCCTCGTCGCGCTGATCTCGGACCTCGTCCCCCTCGCCATCGCGGCGCTTTCGCAGCCCGTGCTGGGTCATCGGCTGACATCGAGGCAATGGACCGGAACGGCGCTCGGGGTGGCCGGCGTGCTGATCGTCTCGCTGAACAGCCTCAGCCTCGGGACAGCGCCGGCCTGGGCCTACATCGTCACCATCGCTTCCATGATGGTCTTTGCCCTGGCGACCGTGCTGCAGAAGGGGATGGGCACCATCAACATGCCCATCCACCAGAGCCTGTGCATCCAATGCCTGACGGCGGCGATCTTCTTTGCCGCCTGCGCCGGATGGAATGGCGGGCTGATGCCGCCGCTCGATGGCCGTTTCGAGTTCGGCATCGCCTGGCTGGTGCTGTTTTCGACCTTCTTCTGCTACGGCGTCTACTATGCGAGCCTGCGCCTCCATAGCGCCGCGCAGGTCAGCAGCGTCATCTATCTCAGCCCGCCGGTGACGATGCTCTGGGCCTGGCTGCTCTTCGGCGAGCCGCTTTCATTGGCGATGGTCCTCGGCCTTGCGGTGACGTTGTTCGGCGTCTGGCTGACATCCTCGCGCGGCACGGTATCGAAGACAGGTCTGCGCCCGGTCGGGCAGCCCGTCGGGCAATCGGCTGATTGATCGCGATCCGCCCAAACACCAACCATCGACCCCAAGGAGTGAACCCCATGAAGCTGACTGATTTCAAGGCCCTGACCTTCGACTGCTACGGCACCCTCATAGATTGGGAATCCGGCATGATCGAAGCCCTGAAGCCACTGACCCAGCGGGTTGGCGGCGCCTTGAGCCGCGACGATATCCTGCAGGCGCATGCAAGGCACGAATCCAGCCAGCAGAACTGGACGCCGCAAAAGCGCTACTGCGACCTTCTGGCTGTCGTCTACAAGCGGCTCGCGGAGGAATGGGGCGTCGTGGCCACGCCGGAGGAATGCATCGCCTATGGCCAGAGCGTGAAGGATTGGCCGGCCTTTGCCGACACCGCCGCCGCCCTGCAATACCTCAAGAAGCACTACAAGCTCGCCATCCTCTCCAACGTCGACAATACGAGCTTCTCCTTCAGCAACAGGAAACTCGGCGTCGATTTCGACGCGGTCTACACGGCGGAGGACATCGGCTCCTACAAGCCGTCGCCCCGGAATTTCGACTATATGCTGGAAAAGCTGGCGACGCTCGGGATCAGCGACAAGGAGATCCTGCACACGGCGGAAAGCCTGTTCCATGACCATGCCGCGACCAATGGCCTGGGCCTTAAATCATGCTGGATCCAGCGCCGGCACGCCGATCAGGGTTTTGGCGCCACCATGCATCCCGGCGACATGCCGAAGGTGGACTTCCGCTTCGACAGCATGGCCGATCTGGTGAAGGCACATAAGGAAGATTTGCGCGCCTGATTGGCCATCCACGGGGAGTAAGAACGCGCCGGGCGTCGTCAGTTCTTTTTATGGGGGATGCCGCCGCGCTCGAGCGACTTCTCGGCCGAGGCGCCGGAACCCCACAAGGCGCGGCCGAGCAAGCCCCTGCGCTTGCGCGGGAGGAGGTCGATATCGCTGACGAGCTTGGCGCCGCCCTTGCGCCGCTCGAGCGTGATCTTGCGGCTGTGAAAAGCCTCCAGCTCGGCGCGGTGCGCCACACTGACGATGGTGACATCGGGCAATTCGCGGATGATGGTTTCCATCATCTTTTCCTGGCTCTTCTCGTCGAGTGCCGCCGTCGCCTCGTCCAGCACGATGATGTCGGGCGCGTGCAGGAGGAGCCGCGCGAAGGCCAGCCGCTGCTTCTCGCCGCCCGACAGGGTCTGGTCCCATGGCGCGTCTTCGTCGATCTTGTCGCCGAGATGACCGAGCCCGACCTTGTCGAGGGCGGCCTTGATCTGCGGAACCGTCCAGTCGTCGGCAGCACCTGGATAGGCCGCTGCCCGGCGCAGCGTGCCCGAGGGAATGTAGGGACGCTGCGGCAGCATGAACATGCGTTTGCCGGGGTGGAAATCGACGCTGCCGCCGCCCCACGGCCACAGGCCCGCTATCGCCCGCACCAGCGTGCTCTTGCCCGAGCCGGATTCGCCGGCCACCAGCAGCCGCTCCCCCGGCTGGATCACGACTTCGGTTTCCTTGACCACGGCGGTGCCGTCATCGAGCGACACGGAGAGATTGTTGAGGCTCAGCATCGTGTCGTCCTTGGTCTCGCCGCGATTGATGCGTCCGAGCGCGTCGCTCTCTTCCGCGCGTTCGAGCCCGTCGAGCGACATCATCAGCGAGGCGATGCGCCGTGCCGAGGCGTTCCAGTCGGCGAGACGCGGGTAATTGTCGACCAGCCATCCGAACGCGCCCTGCACGATGGCAAAGGCGGACGCCGCCTGCATCACCTGGCCAAGCGACATCGAGCCGTCGAGGAATTTTGGCGCGCACAACAGCACCGGCACAACCGGCGCGAACAGGCTCGACCCCTGCGAGACCAGCGCCGTGCGCATGTGCTGGCCGGCAAGCATCGCCCACCGCTTCAGCACGCCGGCGAAGGTCCTGTCGATGCCGCTGCGCTCCTCCTCCTCGCCGCCGAGCAAGGCGATGCTCTCGCCGTTTTCGCGCACGCGCGTCAGCGTGTAGCGAAATTCCGCTTCCGCCTGGTTCTTCTGCTCGGAGAGTTCGACGAAATGCCGGCCGATGACCACCATCGAGGTGGAGGTGATGGCGGCGTAGATGACCGCGGTGATGACGAGGAAGCCTGGAATGGTGACGGTCGACCCGCCGATCGGCAGCGTCAGCGCGCCGCCGATCGTCCACAGCACGACGATGAAGGTCGAGGCGGCCAGGAAGGCGTTGATGACGCCGGAGATGAAATCCACCGGCGATTCGGTGGCGATCCGCAGATCCTCGGCGATGCGCGCTTCCGGATTCTGGTGGTCGCCGCCGACGAGATTGAGCTGGTAATAGCGGCCGTTGGCGAGCCAGCGGCCTATGACCGATGTGGTGAGCCAGGAGCGCCAGCGGCGCTGGATCGTCATGCGCAGATAAACTTGCGCGACGACGAGGCTGACGCTACCGAGCACCAGCGGCACGAACACGGCGCTCAGGAAATAGACGGTCGGGGCATTGCGCTGTTCGATGGCGTCGAAGATCGAGCGATTCCAGACATTGATGCCGTACTGGAAGCCGACATTGACGCAGATCAGGATCAGGAGCCCGATCGTGCACGGCCAGGCGAGCTTGTCGCCGCGCCGGCTCCAATAGCCGCGCGCGCTGATCCAGAACCGCTTCAGCAGGTATTTCTTGCGCGCCTGCTCGGCCTGTTCGGGGCTCAGTTGCGGATCAGGTTCCACCGCCTCCGGTGGCGGTGCGGGCTCGCCGACGACCTCGGAAGCGGCTTCGACATCGGGGGCCTCCCGCTGGCGGGGCTTCCTGGCACCGTTTGGTTTGGCGCCGCCGACCGGCTTCGGTTTGGATTTGATGTCTGCCACAACGGCCATAACGGCCTGGATATCGGAAGGTTTCATCGTCTTCCTGATATGGCGGTTGCCGGCGGTGCCAAAGCTGTTCCGGCGCCCCCGATATCGGCAACGCCTCGCCATGACTTCACCGCCGCACAATCGCCACCAAGCCACGCGAAGAGCTTGTAAAAACGGAGGTTCCACGATGCGTCTGGTCTGGACTTTGGTGTTGGCGCTGGCGAGCGGTGCGGCCTATGCGGCTTCGCCGGAGGACGACTACATCGCCGCGCGCGACAAGGCGATATCGGCCATCGCCGCGATGGAAAGCGCCAACGCTCCCGTGGAAACGCTCGATGCGGCCAATGACAAGGCCCGCGCCGATCTCGAACAGCGCCTTTCCACGCTTCTGGGACCGTTCACGGTCACGGATTTCCCGGCGGCCGGCACGATCAACATCGAAAGCCTCAGTTCCTCCGATGTCGGATTCGGCATGCTGGACGGGCTGCGCCACGGCACCGAGGACGGCCCCAGCATCGTGGCGTCGACGCGCGGGCTGGTCGAGCGCTGGCTGCAGTCACGCGCCGCCGAGACCGACGCCGATCTCAAACTGCCCACCAGCTTCGACAGGGCGCTGAAGCTCGATGCCTTCTACACCCAGGCCATCGGCAGCGACGCCGCCTTCACCGGCACGCTCGACTTCAAGCTGAAGACGCCTGAGGGCGCCGACATGGCGATCGCCCGCCTCGGCGGCTGGGCACAGGATGTCGGGCCGAACTACGACCAGGAGGTCGTCGTCACGCTCGTCAAGGGCAACAGCGTCATGATCGCCGAGGCGCCGGCGACACCCCCCGTCCCGAAGATCGCGGCCTGCGACGCGGTCTGGACCGCCGCCGACGCCGCAGCCCAGAAACTGGTCAAGCAGGCCACCGGCGACAGCGACGAAACCACATCCGATGCCGCCGACGCCGCCTGGGCGAAAGGCGACAGCGACTTCCGCGCCTGCATGGGCAAGAGCCTGCCTGACAACCCCGTCTTCCCCACACTGCTTGCCCAGGCGCAGGCGCTTGCCGACCATATGGCGGGGAAGTAAGCGCGGCGCGGACGCTGCCAATCTCCCCACCTGTGGGGGAGATGGCCGGCAGGCCAGAGGGGGGCGCTGCCCGCTGACGTCTGATAGCGTCGGATTGCTGTACCCTTTGGAAGGAGCGCCCACCGCTGAGTCCAGCAAATAGGTTAAGTCGGCGGGACAGCGCCCCCCTCTGCCCTGCCGGGCATCTCCCCCACAAGGGGGGAGATTGGCAGCGTCAGCGCCAGCGCCCTCTTGTTGCCCCAGCACGCCACCACCATATCGTCGGCGCGCTGGCCCTGCGGAACGCAGTTGCCAGCACCGCAAAAAATGGTTGAAAGGAAGTCCTGAACGCGCCCCGGCGCGGCGGGCGAATGAACAGTGTGGGAAAATTGGAATGACGACAGACACGAAAGCGACGGAAACCAAGGCATTCGAGGCGGATGTTTCGCGGCTGCTGCACATGATGGTGCACTCGGTCTATTCCGATAAGGACGTCTTCCTGCGCGAACTGATTTCCAACGCCGCCGATGCCTGCGAGAAGCTGCGCTTCGAGGCCGTCAGTCATCCGGAATTGCTGGCCGATGACCCCAAGCCGCGTATCTCGATCTCAGCCGATCCCGACAGCAAGGAGATCATCGTCGAGGACAACGGCATCGGCATGAGCCGCGACGACATGACGGAGGCGCTGGGCACGATCGCGCGCTCGGGTACACGCGCCTTCATCGAGCGCGTCGGCGCCGGCAATGCCAGCGAAGACACGCAGCTCATCGGCCAGTTCGGCGTCGGCTTCTACTCCGCCTTCATGGTGGCGACCCGCGTCGACGTCATCAGCCGCCTCGCGGGAAGCGACGAGGCCTGGCGCTGGTCGTCCGACGGCAAGGGGTCCTACGAGATCGCGCCCTCCCCGCTCGAAGCCGCTCCCAGGCGCGGCACCCGCGTCGTGCTGCATCTGATGGACGACGCCGTGTCCTACACCGGCTCCTACCGGCTCGAGCAGCTGGCCAAGTCGCAGTCGGGCCACGTGCCCGTGCCGATCACGCTCGTCGAGAAACCCGGTGCCGAGGCGCGCGACATTGCCGATGGCACGGCCCTTTGGGTGAGGCCGAAAAGCGAGATCAAGCCCGAGGAATATACCGATTTCTACCGTAGCCTCGCCGGCCAGTATGACGAGCCGGCCGCCACCATCCATTTCCGCGCCGAAGGCAGGCAGGAATACTCAGTGCTCGCCTTCGTGCCCGGCTCGCGTCCCTTCGACCTCTTCGACCAGGACCGCAAGGGCCGCATCAAGCTCTATGTGCGCCGCGTCTTCATCACCGACGATGCCGATTTGTTGCCGCGCTATCTGCGCTTCATGCGCGGGCTGGTCGATTCCGCCGACCTGCCGCTCAATGTCTCGCGCGAGATGATCCAGGAAAGCCCGTTGCTGGCCGCGATCCGCAAGGGCCTGACCAACCGCGTGCTCGGCGATCTCTCGAAGCTGGCCGAGAACGAGCCCGAGGCCTATGCGAAAATCTGGGAGAACTTCGGCGTCGTCCTCAAGGAAGGGCTCTACGAGGACCATGAGCGGCGCGAGCAGCTCTTGAAGCTCGCCCGCTTCCGCTCGACGGCCTCGGGCGAAGGCTGGCGCGGCCTTGCCGACTATGCCAGCGCAATGAAGGAAGGCCAGAAGGCGATCTTCTTCATGGCCGGCGACGACCGCGCCCGGCTCGAAGCCTCGCCGCAGCTCGAAGGTTTCAAGGCGCGCGGCATCGAGGTGCTGCTGCTCACCGACCCGGTCGACAGTTTCTGGACGTCGATGGCGCCGGAATTCGACGGCAAGCCGTTCAAGTCGGTGACGCAGGGCGTGGCCGAACTTTCCGACATTCCCTTGCTCGACGAGGCGAAGAGGCCGGACACCACGGCTACGCCCGAAGTCGACGGCTTCCTCGCCTTCGTCAAGGCAGCACTTGGCGACGCCGTGTCGGATGTGAAGCCTTCCGACCGCCTGACCGAAAGCGCGGTCTGCCTGGTAGCGCCCGAACATGGACCGGACCGGCAGTTCGAGCGGCTGCTCAACGCCGCCGGACGCCTCGACAAGACGGCCAAGCCGATCCTCGAGATCAACCCCCGCCACGAGCGCGTCCGGGCGCTCGCCAGCCTCGGCGACGACGAGCAGGCCTTCAAGGACGATGCCGCCCACCTTCTCTACGACGAGGCGCGCGTGCTCGACGGCGACAAGCCGGCCGACGCCAGGGCGTTTTCCGAGCGCCTTGCCCGCCTGATCACGCGGGGTATCTCGAAGGGCTGAGGCGCGCTGGCCACCTGTTCTCGACGTGTTTATCGCTCGAGGGTGCAAGACGGGGTTGCGCAGCGACCCCGTCCGCCGAAAAATTGGCGTCTATCCCAGCAGGGAACGGGCTGAAATCCACTGGCTCAATCGCCCACTGTAGACATCGCGCTTGCAATCACCCAATCTTGGCGCCGGGAACAAAATAAGCGCTTCCAAGAAGGCGCGAACGTCCGGGTGCTCATGAAACGACGATGGACATTGTATGATCCACGGCTGGCCTGGATGCTCGTCGCGCCGGTGCTCCTGCTGCTGATCTTTTTCCTGGTCCTGCCGATCGCCGTGATGGCCGGTTATACCTTCTTCACCTTCGTCACCGCCGGCGTGGAAACGAGCGCGCTGACGACCGCGAACTGGCACGAATTCCTCACCGACAGCTATTATTCCGGCTTCCTTGTGAAGACGCTGCGGGTCGGCGCCATCACGGCGCTGCTTTGCGGCGTGCTCGGCTATTTCCCCGCCTATTTCATCTGGGCCACGACCTTCAGGCACAAATGGTTGCTCTTGCTACTGCTGATCGTGCCGTTCTGGATCAGCTTCACCATCCGCACCTTCTCCTGGATCAACATCCTGGGCGAACAGGGCGTCATCAACGTCGCGCTGCTGAAATTGGGCATCATCAACGAGCCGCTGCCGATGCTCTACAATGAAGGCGCGGTCATCCTGGGCATGCTGCACTTCCTGCTGCCCTACATGATCCTCAACGTCTATGTCAGCCTGGAGAGCATTGATCGCACATTGATTTCGGCGGCCCGCTCGATGGGTTGCACGAGCGCGCAGGCGTTCCGCGAGGTCACGCTGCCGCTGTCGCTGCCCGGCCTCGCGGCGGGCCTGCTGCTCTGCTTCGTGCTGGCCGCCGGCAGCTATGTGACGCCGCAGCTCCTCGGTTCGGGCCGCGACGCGCTGTTCGGCAACCTGATCTACGACACCATCATGGGCGAGCTGAACTGGCCGATGGGCGCCACGCTTTCGATCGTGCTGTTCATCGTGCTCGGCGTCTTCGCCGCCGTCTACACGCGCTACATGGGCATGTCGCAGATCGTCAAAGGACTGGGTGGATGACGGGGCTTGGCGGATGAGCGGGACCCGGCGCAAGCAGGAAGGCAGATGGGCCTGGCGGCTGACCGGCTTCGTCACGGTCTGCGTCTATATCTTCATGTTCGCGCCGATCGTGGCGACAGTGATCCTGTCGTTCAACGCCTCGATGTTCGGCGGCTTCCCGATGACCGGCTTCAGCCTGCAATGGTACGGCAAGCTGATGGCCAACGACGCGGTGCTGGCCGCCTTCCGCACGTCCTTGTGGATCGCCTTGGTCACCGCCATCGTCACCACCGCCATCGGGGTCACCACGGCGTTTGCCCTGGTGCGCTTCGAATTTCGCGGCAAGCAGGCGCTGAGCACGCTGGTGATCCTGCCGGCGCTGGTGCCCGAAACAATCCTCGGCGTCGGCCTGCTGGTGCTGATCAAGGCCGTCGACCAGCCCAGAACCATGCTGCTCCTGGTGCTCGGCCATATCCTGCTTGCCGTGCCCTATGTCGTGCTGATCGCCCAGGCGCGCATGATCGGCATCCGGCGCGTCTATGAGGAGGCGGCACTGTCGCTTGGCGCCTCGCGCTTCTCGTCCTTCCGCGAGATCACGCTGCCGCTGCTCATCCCGGCCGTGGTCGGCGGCGCGCTGCTCGCCTTCACCATCTCGTTCGACAACACTTCGGCCAGCCTGTTCTGGCGGCCGGCAGGCGTCGAAACCATGCCCACCCAGATCCTTTCCATGCTCAAGATCTCGATCAGTCCGGAAATCAACGCGCTCGGCACCGTGATGATCCTGGTGACCGTCGGCATCCCGCTGATCGGCGGCCTGATCCTGCAAAGCCTGACAAAACTGAGACGACGTGGCGAACCAAAGGAGGAAACACAATGAAACTGACCACCACAAAGCGGTTGGAACGACTGCACGACCGATATGCCAATGGCGATTTGAGCCGCCGCACCTTCCTGACGCTGACCGCCGCCGCGGCAGCCTCGGCGGGCCTTTCCATGCCCTGGATGGGCCGGGCGCTCGCCGCGGTCCAGGAGGTCCGCTTCGACGGTTGGGGCGGCACGGTGCAGGACGCGATCGACAAGTTCGCCTTCCAGCCCTACACGACCAAGACCAAGATCAAGGTGGTCCAGGGCACGTTCGGCGACGAGGACGAGATCATCACCAAGATCAAGACCGCCAAGCCCGGCGACTACCAGGTCATCCATTCCTCGGGCGTCAACTATTACATCAAATATGTGAACGCCGGCCTGACCTCGGAGATCAACGAGGCCAACATTCCCAACATGGCCAACGTGCTGCAGCCGATGATCGAGCCGTTCCGCAAGCTGACGCCGAAGCTTTCGGCCGTGCCCTATGACTATGGCACGACGGGTATCGCCTACAACACCAAGGTGATCTCGCCGGAGGAAGCCAAGGAAAAGGGCGCGGCACTGCTGCTCGACAAGAAATACGCCGGCAAGGTCGGCGGCTATTCCGACATGACGACGCGGGTCTGGTACGCGGCGCTCGCCACCGGGCAGGATCCCAACAATCTCAAGGACATGGACGCCATCTGGGCCAAGGTGCGCGAGACGCGCGACCTCGCCAAGAAGTTCTGGAGCTCCGGCGCGGAGCTGATGGATCTGCTTTCCAAGGGCGAGATCGTGGTGACCGATGCCTGGTCGGGCCGCGTCGCCGCGCTGCAGGACCAGGGCCACCCGATCGGCTATCTCGATCCGGCCGGCTCCTATGCCTGGATGGAGGACATGCTGATCCTGAAGGGCTCGCCGATGGCCGAGTGCGAGGAGCTCATCAACTTCATGCTCGACCCGGCGACCTCGATCGCGGTGGCAGAGGGCCAGAGCTATCCGCCGTCGCTCGACCCCAACAAGGTCAAGCTGACCGAGAAGATCGAGAAGCTGCCGGCGTTCGACAAGACGGGCACGATGAAGTCGCTGACCTTCGCCGATCCGACCTACTGGGCGACCAACGAGGACGCCTGGACCAAGCAGTGGAACAGGATCTCCAAAGGTGCCTGACAGCCAGGACATGACATTCCATCCCCGGCCTGTCCTGGCCGGGGCAGCCGGCGCGAGCGCGGCCGCCAAGGCAGACAGCCCGGCGGTCGAGTTCCGCGACATCGACATCGCCTACGGCAAGTTCGTCGCGGTGCGCGATTTCTCGCTCTCGATCCGCAAGGGCAGCTTCGTCACCCTGCTCGGGCCCTCGGGCTGCGGCAAGACCACGATCCTGCGCTCCATCGCCGGCCTGGTCGACATTTCGGGCGGCCAGATCATGATCGATGGGCGGCGGGTCGATGATATCCCGATCTACAAACGCAACATCGGGCTGGTCTTCCAGAGCTACGCGCTGTTCCCGCACAAGAACGTGTTCGACAACGTCGCCTTCGGCCTGAAATACCGCAACGTGCCGAAGCCTGAGATCGCCCGCAAGGTCGGCAAGGCGCTCGAGATGGTGCGGCTGCCGGGCAGCGAGAAGAAGCTGCCCTCGCAGCTGTCGGGCGGGCAGCAGCAGCGCATCGCGCTTGCCCGCGCCATCGTCTTCGAGCCGCAGGTCTTGCTGCTGGACGAGCCGCTGTCGGCGCTGGACGCCAACATGCGCGAGGAGATGCGCGTCGAGATCAAGAAGATCCAGAAGGAAACCGGCATCACCGCCATCTTCGTCACGCACGACCAGGAGGAAGCGCTCTCCATGTCGGATCGCATCGTGGTGATGAACGCGGGCGCGGTGGAGCAGATCGGCACTCCGGAGCAGGTCTATGAGACGCCGGCCACCGCCTTTGTCGCCGACTTCCTCGGCAAGGCCAACATGCTTGCCGGAACCGTGAGCAGGTCCGGCCAGGCGGTGGTGCTTGGCACCGGCCAGACGATCAGCGTGGCTTGTCCAAGGCCGCTTGCCGACGGCAGCAAGGTCACTGTCGTGGTGCGGCCGCAGAAATTTTCGCTCGGCGCTGGGACGAGCGGCAACCGGCTCACTGGCCGCGTCGTCTCGGCCTCGTATCTGGGCGGCAGCGCAATCTACGAGATCGACATCGGCGGCAAGACCAGCCTCCGCGCCAACACGCCGATCACTGGCCGCGTGCTTCGCGAAGGCGAGGCGATCGACCTCGGATTCGACCCGGAGGGCTGCGTCCTGCTCGACGACAGCGGGCGGCGGATTTCCTAGACCCCGCACGTCACGTTGCGGACTTCATTGTATCATGGCTCCGCCCGGCATGCGGTTTGGATGCCTGAGATGCGTTGGCGTGATGCCGGTCTGCTGGCGGAACACGCGGCTGAAATGGCCGGCATTGGTGAAGCCGCAGCGGTAGGCGATGTCGCCGATCTGCAGGTCGCTGCCTTCCAGCAGCGACTTCGCATGATGCACCCTGAGCGCCAGATAGGCGGCCATTGGGCCGATGCCCAGTTCCGATCCGAAGAGCCGTTCGAGCTGGCGCCGCGAGCAGTTCAGGCGGCTTGCGATCTCGGCGACCGACAGCGTCTCCTGGAGGTTGCTCTCCATCAACAGCAAAGCGCGTTTCACCGCCCGGCTCGACGCACCAGGAAACAAGTCGCCCACGGGCTGCACGTCCCTGCTGCTTCTGATCCGGTCGAGGACGAGGATCTTGGCGGCCTTTTCAGCCGCCTTCTGGCCGATGAACTGGGACACGAAGTGGCCGGCAAGGTCGGCGGCGCCGGTGCCACCGGCGCATGTCGAGCGGCCCCGGTCGACGGTAAACAGGCTGTCGGCATGAGCGTTCACCTCCGGGAACCGGCTGCGGAAATCCTTGATGTGGAACCAGCTGACGGCGGCGCTATAGCCATCGAGCAGGCCGTAGCGCGCGAGCACGAAGCTGCCCGTGCAGAGCGCCGTCAGCGGCACCCCCTTGCCGGCGGCGCGCAACAGGAACGCCTCCTTCTCGGAACTCAGGCTGCGGTTGGTGTCGAGCAGCCCGCCGACCACGACGACATTGTCGAAGTCCTCCGGATTGCCGATCCCCCCGGTCGGCAGCAATTCGACGCCGCAACTCGCCCGGATCGGCAGGCCGCGTTCGCCGACGATCTCCCAGTCGAACTCTATCCTGCGGCTGCGATCACCCTCATCGCCCGCCAGCCGCAGCGTGTCGATGAACAGCGACAGCGGCGACAGGGTGAAGTCGCGAACCAAGAGAAACGCAAACCGCCTGGCCATTGTTGTTCGAAACCGCCTTGTCTCAAGCTTATTCAGCCAGCACATTATCCTGGAACAGCGGACGATGTGTTTGCCAAAAGCGGCACCGGATTTCTTGCTTATCGCTGGCCGCGCAGTCCAGGGCGCCCTCCCTCAACACACCGCCTCAAGTTAATAGGATCGCCCGCCGACTCGGACCAAGTGCATTCCAAGGGTCGATCGGGCGTCGATGGGACGAGGAGAAGTGTGATCAGCGCCTCGGGAATGCGCATGGCCAGGGAACTGATTGAGCCTGATTTCGGTTGTCTGTTGTGCGAATGATCGTTCCACGGCAGGCATCTGATGAGCGAAAATGAGACATGAAAACTGCAGCCAAGCAGCGCGGCCCCCTGCGGAACATCCTGAGCGGCATCGCGGCGGCAATCGCGACGAACGCTGGTCGCGCATCCCAGCAAGGCACGGGTACCGCGTCAATGGTCGCCGAATGGCCGCTCCCGCCGTCGGCGACACTGGGGTCCTCCATGCGCTTGAAGGGGATCGAACGCGAGGTTCGGGCCAGGCTGCCTTGGACGGTGAGGAAATTCGCCAAGGCCGAGACAGGCCGCATCGTGTTGCGCATGGTGCAGACCGACGCGGATGCGTTTCGGGCCGCCTCGGCAACCATTGCCAGGACACTGGAAGGGATCGAAGCGCTGGCCGTGCTGCCGCGCGAGGCCGAGGACATTCTCACCATTTCCTCACGCGAGCGCCACAAATGGCTCAGGGATGGTCGCCTGAAAAGCATCGGCACGCGCACCGTGAAGATGCGCGGGCGATCCAAGGCCGTGACCTTCCACGTCTTCGATCCACGGCACATCGAGGACGTTCTCGACCGTGACCTGGCGACCGCCTGGCGGGAGGAAGATGCGAAGGAAGCGTCCGAGAACAGACGGCGCGCCGCCGGCAAGGCCGCACTGACGCGAGCCGGCAAGCGGTCGGGCAACGCCCGCAAGACCAGAAATTCGGGCTCTGACGATGCGCCAAAGCTCGAAGGCTGGGACACGTTCGAGGCGGAAGGACTCCTGCGCTAGCGCAGGAAAACGTAACGATTTTCCGTCGAGGATCGTATCCGCACTCGTTCCCGGTTATGGATATTTCGCCTTGTCTGGGCCGGCAGGCCCCAGGTCGCCCTGCAATTCCTGCGGCAGCGGCAGGCTCGAACATTGCAGATGCACGTCGCGGGCGAGCCGCTTTCGCTGCTTGTGCTCCTGCTCCTTGGTGGCCGCTATGATTCCCAATCCATAGGGGCCAAGGGCGACGAATTCCCAGCCCGGATGCGTTTTTTCGCGGACCGCGTAGTCCGAAGCCGCCGCCCGGGCTTGCTGGCATTGCGGCGTCGCCCATTTCTGGTCCTGCTGCGAAAGCGAGGCTCCATAGTCGACCGGAGAGGTCGCGCATCCAGCCATCGTCGCGGCTAACGCGGACATTGCAAGCCCCATCGCAATTCTCATCCCGAAGCCTTTCCCAACCTTTGTGGACAGCACACGGATCTCCCACCCCACAAGGACATGGCCCGATGGGCAGGTCGCCGGCCAACACCGCCATTCGCCCTTTACGAAAATCGACCGCTGTGTGTCGATAGCGAAAATGTGTTCGGACACGATGTCTGGTTCGCGCCAGAAACGGTCATCCGTCGTCAGTCATCCAAAAGCCGCGATTGGATCGAAACGAAAAGTTGTGCTTGGAACCAAAGCCGGGGCAAGACTGTTCTGCTAAGACTTTGATATGCGTCGTACCAGGCCGATGGATAAGCGGCGATCTTTGAGGAGCTCTCGTCATGAAAATTTCATCCGGATTTCGTTCAATCGCCGTTGCCGCCATCGCCACCGTGGGCGTCAGCTTGGCCAGCGCCGCGCATGCCGACAGCGGCACGATCCGTTTCTCCGTCTACAAGGCGGCGTTCTTCGTCGGCGGCTCCGGTGGCGAAGGGACGTTCACCTTCCATGGTAAAAGCTATCCCATCTCGATCGGCGGCGTCTCGGGCGGCCTCGCCTTCGGCGTCTCCAAGACCTATTTCCGCGGCACCGTGCGCCACATCAGGCGCGCGCGGGACGTGACCGGCGTCTACGGCGCGGCCGGCGGCGGCGGCACGCTCGGCAAAGGCGCCCAGGTGATCGTGATGACAAACGACAAGGGCGCCCAGCTCGAACTCTCGGGCAAACAGGTGGGCCTGCAGGTCAACGCCGACCTGAGCGGGCTGGCCATCTCGCTGAGATAGGAGCGTCCTTTCCCGTCCGGAATTGCGTCGAGCTGTTCACCGTTTTGTGAAACAGCGAACCGGCGGTTCAGGGGAGAGCAAGACGATGATTGCCGAAATGGAGGTCGCGAAATTCTTCGCGGCCTATGCGGAATTCTACAATGACGCGCTGTTGCCCGAAGCCGATTTGAGGGATGTCGCCGACATCTATTCGTCCGCCTTCATCTCCGTCACCCCTGGCGCGGTCATGGCCGGCGAAAACGGCAAGCAACTGATCGAAATCATGAAGAAGGGCTTCGAGGGCTACAGGGCAATCGGCGCCAGGAAGATGACGTGCAAGGACGTGTCCGTGACGCCGATCGATCAAGACCACTGCGTGGCAAAGGTGCAATGGGCCGGGGAGTACCAGAAAAAGAAGGCGGCGCTCATTACCATTGATTTCGAGGTCAGTTATCTCTTGGAAAGGCGTGACGGCAAGCTGAAGGTGTTCGGCTGGATCAGCGGGGACGAGCAGGCCGAATTCAGGAAACACGGACTGCTTTAAGCCACGGTTCGGAGAAGGCGCCCGCCCCCTACCTGCTTAGCTCCGCAGGCCCGGCGCTTCCTGTCCGGTGCGCTCGACATATTCGGTGTAGCCGCCGCCATAGGTGTGGATGCCTTCGGGCGTCAGCTCCAGCACGCGGTTCGACAGGGCGGCCAAGAAGTGCCGGTCGTGCGAGACGAACAGCATCGTACCTTCATACTGCGACAGCGCCTCGATCAGCATCTGCTTGGTGGTGATGTCGAGGTGGTTGGTCGGCTCGTCCAGCACCAGCAGGTTGGGCGGGTCGAACAGCATCAGCGCCATCACCAGCCGCGCCTTCTCGCCGCCCGACAGCACCCGGCATTTCTTCTCGATCTCGTCGCCGGAAAAGCCGAAACAGCCGGCAAGTGCCCGTAGCGGCGCTTGGCCGGCCTGCGGAAAATTGTCTTCCAGCGTCTGGAACACGGTGCGCTCGCCTTCGAGCAACTCCATGGCGTGCTGGGCGAAATAGCCCATTTTCACGCTCGGCCCCCGCGCCACCGTGCCGGTGTCGGGGTCGGAGGCGCCGGCCACCAGCTTCAACAGCGTCGATTTCCCCGCGCCGTTGACGCCCATGATGCACCAGCGTTCGCGGCGGCGGACCTGAAAATCGAGCCCTTCATAGATGGTGCGGCTGCCATAGGCCTTGTGCACGTTCTTCAAGGTCACGACATCCTCGCCGCAGCGCGGCGCCGGCTGGAACTCGAAATTCACCACCTGGCGGCGCTTGGGCGGCTCGACGCGGTCGATCTTGTCGAGCTTCTTCACCCGGCTCTGCACCTGCGCGGCATGGGAAGCGCGCGCCTTGAAGCGCTCGATGAAGGCGATCTCCTTGGCCAGCATGGCCTGCTGGCGCTCGAACTGCGCCTGCTGCTGCTTGTCGGCGATCGCCCGCTGCTGCTGGTAGAATTCGTAATTGCCGGAATAGGCGGTGAGCGAGCCGGCATCGATCTCGACGATCTTGTTGACGATGCGGTTCATGAACTCGCGGTCGTGCGAGGTCATCAGCAGCGCGCCGTCATAGCCCTTCAAAAACTGCTCAAGCCAGATCAGGCTTTCCAGGTCGAGATGGTTCGACGGCTCGTCGAGCAGCATGACGTCGGGCCGCATCAAAAGGATGCGGGCCAGCGCCACGCGCATCTTCCAGCCGCCCGACAGCTTGCCGACATCGCCGTCCATCATCTCCTGGGAAAAGCCGAGACCGTCGAGCACTTCGCGCGCGCGTCCGTCGAGCGCATAGCCGTCGAGCTCCTCGAAGCGGTGCTGCGCCTCGCCATATTTTTCGATGATCTCGTCCATCCGGTCGGCCTGGTCGGGATCGGCCATCGCGGCCTCGAGCTCCGCCATCTCGGCCGCCACCTCGCTCACCGGTCCGGCGCCGTTCATCACCTCGGCCACCGCGCTGTGGCCCGCCATGTCGCCGACATCCTGGCTGAAATAGCCGATGGTGACGCCGCGATCGACCTGCACCTGGCCCTCGTCGGGCTGCTCCTGGCCGGTGATCATGCGAAACAAAGTCGTCTTGCCGGCGCCGTTGGGCCCGACAAGGCCGATCTTCTCGCCCTTCTGCAGCGAGGCCGACGCCTCGATGAAGACAAGCTGACGGCCATTCTGCTTGCCGATGTTTTCAAGTCTGATCATGATAGTTCCGGGAGGCTCAAGCCGAATGGAAGGGATTTGCCCGCGCCCTTACGCGAATGACAGTGCCGGGGGAAGAGGCAGAAGCGCCGCAGCGGGTATGCGCGAACGGCGGCGCGCCGATAGGCCGCCCAAGGTCGGCTTTCCAGCCGCGCGGTCAAAAATCATTCGCTTGTCGAAATCCACCTTCGTCGAACGACTTTGGAGCGGCGGCCCGCACGGCCCGACCAGCAACGCCAACAGGACAGGACCATGGCAATGGCCAAGATGCTCGTGATCTACAAAACCCCGGCCGATCCGGCCGCCTTCGACCGGCACTATTTCGACGTTCATATACCGCTGGCCAAAAAGCTTCCCGGCCTGCGGCGCTACGATGTCAGCAGGCGGCCGATCGTCAAGCTTTCGGTGGGCGAGATGCCGTATCTGGTAGGGACATTGTATTTCGACAGTCTCGACGACATCCGTGCCGCGTTCGCCAGCGAAGTCGGCGTTGCCTGTGCCGCCGACCGGCGGATATTGGCCCCAGGTGACGACGATCTGACGATGCTGCTGTTCGACGCCGACGAAGTGTGAACCCGGCCTCCAGACACACTTCAGAAACAAGATTCAACATCCGGGAAAAACTGGCGAAAAGATCGTCTGCGATAACCATCCCGTGGCGGCCGGGCTGCGGCCGCCAGACAACGCAAGGGGATCTCGCCTGCAATGCAACGACGTTCGGCCGGATGGATGGGTGCCCTGACAGGCATGTCGCTTGCCATGCTTGCCGTCGCGCAGTCGGGCGCGGAGGCGGCGGTCACCCGCAGCGAATATTGCAGCCGGCTCGGTCTTCAGCTCGACGGCGCCATCCGGACCAAGGCCGAACCCGGCGCCAGTGCGAGCCAGATCGCGCAGGCGACGGCACTGCAGGACAGGGCGAACCGGTTCTGTGCCGAGAGCAAGCAGGCGCAAGGGATCCGGACTTACGCCAACGCCCTGAAGCTGCTTGGTGTGACACCAGTCGACCTCAACCAGTGACGGCAGCCATCATCCCAGAAAACCAGTCCTAAAAAAGGGCGGCTTTTCTTGCGCGCAATGCCGCGAGCGGTCCGCCCTTCTCATGCCGACAGCCTATTTCTCGCCCAGATAATGGAAGACGGCCTGTTTCCACCAGTCGCTTTCCAAGGTTTGCAGCAGGGCGACATCGAGCGGCTTGCGCAGCCGGCTGCCGAGCGGCAGTGCGATGGCATATTGCTGCTGGTCGAACGTCGCGTCGAGGACCTGCAGGCTCGCGCCATAGTTCTGTCCGACCAGCCAGCCAAGCAGCGGCTTGTCGTGGACCAGCGCATCGATCTTGCCGGCGCGCAGCGTGTCCAGGCCCTGCTGGACGGTGGCAAAGTCCTGATGCCGGATATGGGTCGAATCCAGATAGGACGCGGTCGAGGAATTCCGCGCGGCGCCGACCCTGACCGTGCCGAGGTCGCTTTCGCCCTGCACCATGCCTTCCATCTGCGTCACGGTCAGCACCGATGTGACGCCCGCGGTGAACACCGCGATGGCGATGATCGATCCCATCATCCAGAGCGCGGCGAGCACGCGTCCCGGCACGGTTCGCGGACCGAAATCGCCGGTGCTGGCCTGGGTCGCGGCAATCGTCGACCACCACATGCTGGAAAACAGGCCCTTGGCGACGCCGCCGCCGAAATCGTCATTGTGGCGGCGTTCGAACATCCAGATCAGCACGCCGACCACGACCGAGATGACGATCAGCGCCAGCACCGCCTGCAGGAAGCCGAACGAGGTCAGCGCGCGCAAAATCGGCCGCCACGACGGCTGGCTGTTGAGCGGTGTGGCGATGCCGAGCCCGGTCGTGAAAAAGGGCTGCGTGAAGTCGACAGTCTTTTCGCGGTCGGCCGTGACCGTGATCGCGGCCATCGCCACATCGAACTTGCCGCCGACAACGCCATCGATCTGGTCCTGCACGCCAGGCACTTCGACATAGTGGAAGCGCAGGTTGAGCCGCCCGGCTATTTTCTGCCAGAGGTCGATGCTCAATCCGGACCAGGTGCCGTCCTGCAGCTTGAAGGCGAAGGGCGGCGCGACCTTCATTCCGACCGATATGTCCTTCGATGCCACGTCCGACGGCAAAGGCAGGTCGGCGGGCGTTTGTGTCTGGGCGACGGCGGCGCCCGCCCCGACACACGCGGCCACGGCCATGATGATCAGCGCCATCGGCCACGAAGCAACACTTCTCAACAGCACAACTCCCGGCGACCCGTTGCGCCGCGCGATCTGATCGCGGGCTCGAAAAGGTAGCCGCCATGCCGCCCTTCGTCCACCCGCCATGTCAGCGGGAGACGATGCGCCATCGGACCCGGCTACCCCGTCCATCCCTACGGCATCGACCCGCATTCCGGCGCTTAGGCCCTGTACTTCCAGCCCCCGGGATAGCGCCGTTGCGCCTATCACGCCAACAAGCCGCGTTGGGACGACAACGGCTGAACCCTCCCACCAGAACCTGTCTGTTTACACCATGGCAGAATAGGGATATTTCATATCCTTAATAGAGTTGGTCGCCATCGACCCGGAACCCGTGGATGATCCTGAAAAGCCAAGTCGAATGGGCACTGCACTGCTGCGCCATTCTCGCCGGTCTGCCCGAGGGACGCTATCTCTCCACAAAGGCGCTTGCCGAATTCCACGGCCTTCCCAAGGAATATCTTTCCAAGGCGTTGCAAAGCCTGTCGCAGGCAGGCCTCGTTCATACGACGCTCGGCCCTTCGGGTGGATACCGGCTGGCACGGACACCGGCCGAACTGACCTTCCTGGACATCGTGGAGGCGGTGGAGGGCAAGGCGCGTACGTTTGTGTGCAGCAACATCCGTGCAAACAACCCGTGCCGCCCTCAGGGCTATTGTGAAAGCGGCCCTTGCGCGGTGTCGCGCATCATGTGGGAAGCTGACGAAGCCTGGCGGGCAAAATTGCGCGGTGTCAGGCTTTCCGACCTCACCGAAGCGCTGGCGCAGGAGATTCCGGCGGAGCTCTGGAAAAACAGCTTCGAATGGGTACTGGAGCGCGCCGGGTGAGCATTAACGCATGATCCGCGCCAGCGGCTGGCCTGCCGTCGCCGGCAGCATGATGGCGTAGCTTTGGGGCGACATCGCAAGCGACAGGCCGTTCGCCTCGCAATGACGATGGACAAGGTCGATCACCTCGTTCCTCGCAAGCAACCGGTCGCCCGGACCGGCGACGCAAAAAAGCAGGTCCATCCCGATGGCCGCCGCGTCGATCTCCTTGAGCGCGACAAGCGGTGCCGGCTCCTTGACGATCCGTTGGCAGTTCCGCAGAGCCGCATGCATGGCCTCCTCGATGACGTGCGGCGCGTGCGTGGCCGCAAGCCGCACGGCCAGGGTCAATTGCTGCCTCTCGTCGGGACGGCTGAGATTGGTCAGGCTCAGCTTCGCCAACACGCTGTTTGGCAGGACGACGATATTGTTCGCACCCGTAAGCAGATGCGTGGAACGCCAAGTTGTCTCGACGACACGTCCTTCCGTGCCGTCGCTCAGCATGATCCAGTCGCCGAGCGTGAAGGGTCGGCCCAGCGTCAGCGCAATACCGGAGAAGACGTCGCCAAGCGTATTCTGCAGCGCAAGCCCGACAATGATCGCAACCACGCCCGACGTTGCCGCCAGCGTTCCGATGGGAGCGCCAAAGACGAAGCCTGTTATCGACAGCGCCACGCCGAGATAGATGGCGGCGACGACAAGGTCCTGGAGCAGGCGCGCCTCTTGCGGTCGGTGCTCCAGAACGATGTAAAGGCGCACAAAGCCGACAAGCGTCCAGGCAAGATGCGTCCACCAGAGGACGCGCGCCGACTTCGCCAGATATGCGCCGGAGCCTTGTAGATCCGCCTCGCCCATCCAATGCGGCAGGATATCGCTGAAGCCGAGCACCGCCGTCATGCCGGCGAAGAACAGGATCTGGACGATCAGGCGCGCCATGGGCCGCCCACGGCCCTGGAAATACCACACGGCAATGCCGACGAGCCCCAGAAGGTTGATCAGGACCAGAGCCAGATGATCGCCGAACATGGGTCCTCCGACAGGATTGAATTTGCTGGCAGGGCCGGCCGCCAGGAATGGCGTCCGGCCGCTGCGCCTACTTCTTGACCGGATAGGTCAGTTCCTTCTGCGCGGTATCGACCACGAAGACAGCCAGCAGCTTTGCGGGTTTCGTCTTGCTGCCGTTCTCGCTCACGCTGTGGCGATCGCCCGGCATCTCCGAAAAGCTCTCGCCGGCCTTGTAGACCTTGGCCGGGTCGTCATTGACCTGGCTGCGGATCGAGCCTTCCAGAACCGTCGCATAGATGAAGGCCGAACTCGGATGGGTATGCGCCGGCGAGTAACCGCCGGGACCATATTCGACGAGGATGCCCTTGATGCTCTTGCCCGGAACATTCGGCAGTTCATGCTCATAGACAAGGGTGACCTTGGCCGCCTTCTCGCCAGTGCGAGGGGCTTGCGTGGCGCCGGCCGGGCCGGCCAGGGCTGCCGTCACGACGAGGGCGGCGACGATTGACTTGATCATTTGAAAACTCCTTTTTCCATTGAGCGGTATCCCGGGCCTAGGCCGCCGCGTTTGCCGGCGGTGATTTCCGCGCCGAGGCGGCGAACCACTGCTCGAACGTGATGTGGCCAAGGCGCGGATTGTCGTCGGAGACCAGCGAAGTGTCGTTCAGCCTCGCGCCGAAGTAGAGCGCCTCCGGATCGGCCACGACCTCGCGAGGATCGCCGACAGCCTTGAGGTAGCGGGCGACGAGTTCGCTCATCCGCACACGGTCGGGCCCCGAGATCTCGATCATGCCGTTGATCGGCGCGGCGAGCGCGACCCCGGCCATCACATCGGCGACGTCGTCGGACGCGATGGGCTGTACATAGGCCGGCGACAGGTGCACGGCCTCGCCGACCGTGCCCGACTTGGCGATGCCGGCCAGGAACTCCATGAACTGTGTCGAATGAACGATGGTGTAGGGAATGCCGGACGCCTTGATCAGATTTTCCTGGACGAGCTTGGCGCGGAAATAGCCGCAGTCCTGCAGGCGTTCGGTGCCGACAACCGAGAGCGCGATATGGTGCCTGACGCCCGCAGCCTTGCCGGCGGCGAGCAGGTTGCGGCCTGACGTGGTGAAGAAGTCCATCGATGCCTTGTCCTCGAAGGAAGGGGAGTTGGCGAGGTCGATCACCACTTCGGCGCCTTCGAGTGCCTCCCGCAGGCCTTCGCCGGTGATGGTGTTGACGCCGGTGTTCGGCGCGGCGGCGATCACCTCGCTGCCCTGCTTGCGCAAGCGTTCAGTGGTCTTGGAACCGATGAGGCCGGTGCCTCCGATGATGACGATTTTCATGATGGTCTCCGTTTGCGGCCGCGATCTCGCGCCGCGTCGATTGATGGTCAGCCGAAAGGAAGGGTTTTAGTTCAGGCCAGCCTTGTCGAGGCCGTAGAGCTTGTCCGCGGAGCCTGGCACGGTTTTGAAGGCGACGCTGACACGGTTCCAGGCGTTGATGGCCATGACCGAGAAGGTCAGGTCGGAAATCTCCTTTTCCGAAAGCTGCCCGCGCACGCGCTCATAGAGTTCGTCCGGAATACCGCCTTCGGCGAGCTTGGTGACGGCTTCGGTCCAGGCAAGGGCAGCCCGCTCACGAGGAACGAAAAGGGGTGATTCCCGCCAGACGGCGAGATGATGGAGGCGCAACTCGCTCTCGCCGTGGATCGTGGCTTCCTTCACATGCATGTCGAGGCAGAAGGCGCAGCCATTGATCTGGGATGCCCTGATGTGGACGAGGTCGCGGGTCTTCTCCTCGATGGCGCTGTGTGCCTCGGCCATGCTGAAATCGAGGAGCTTCTTGAACAGTTCAGGCGATTGCTGGGCGGCGTTGAGGCGCTGTGTCATGGTCTCTCCTTTTTTGAGGATATCTTATGTCCTTAAGGATAATAAATATCCGTAATATCTGGACAGTAAAGCGCCATCCGCCTAGGATGCGGACATAAGGCTTATGTCGAAAAGTATGAGGGCGAGGATGGACGTCGTATCGGCGTTGAGAACGTTCCTGCGGGTGGCGCAGACAAAATCCTTCTCGGCGGCTGCGCTCGACCTCGATCTGACGCAGCCGGCAGTGTCGCGGCAGGTCTCGGCGCTGGAAGCGCATCTCAAGACGCGCCTTCTGCACCGCACGACGAGCGCGCTCGCCTTGACGGCGGAGGGTGAACAGATGTTGCCTATGGCGCTGCGCGTCCTCGAAGCGGTCGACGCGCTCGGCCAGGCCAGCGGCGCCGAAACGGCAACAGTCTCCGGAAAAGTGCGGCTGAGCCTGCCCACGCCGCTCGGCCTGTTCATCGGCGACCGCCTCGCGGGGCTGCTGGAGAGCCATCCGGCGCTGGGTGTCGAGCTGATCTTTCGGGACGAGCCTTCGGACCTCATCGCCAACGCGATCGATCTCGAGGTGCGCCTCGGGCCGGCCGGCGACAGCAGCCTGGTGTGCCGCCGGATCGGCTGGACGACAGCCTTTCTGGTTGCCTCGCCAAGCTATCTCAAGGGACGTGACTCACCGCGAACGCCGCAAGACATCAAGGATCACGCCTGCATTTGCTACAGCCGTGCCGGCGACGGCCGTTCGTGGTCGTTCTCAAGCGGAGCGGACGACGTTGTCCTGCGCATCGAGCCGCGTCTTGTCGCCAACAATTCGATGGCCGTTCATCGCGCGACACTGGGAGGAGCCGGGCTTGCGGTGCTCTCCCACATTCTGGTCGGGGCGGACATCGAAGCAGGCAGGCTGGTCAAGCTGATGCCGGATTTTTCGCCGACGCGCCTGCCGATCAACGTCGTCTACCCATCCCGCCGGAATATACCGTTGCGTGTGACGACAGTCCTCGACTTTCTTGTCCAGGCCGTCCGCGGCGATATCTTCATGGCGTCGTCGGCACCCTTGCCGCCCGAGCCATCGACCCGCATTCCCGCGCCCGAGGACCCCTATTTCTTGCCTTGCGGATAGATCGTCTCGCCGCGCTTCAGCATCGCCACGAAGGTCTCGATCTTCTTCTTGCGGCCAGCCTCGGTCTTCATGTTGTGGGTGCGGAAGGCAAGCGAGAAGCGGTTCTGCGCGCTGAGTTTTTCCAGCATCGCCTTCGCCGCCGGCTCGGCGTCGATCGCCGCTTGCAGATCGTCGGGGATTTTCATCTCCTTGCCGCTGCCATAGGCGCGCGCCCAGCGCCCGTCGGCCTTGGCCGCCTCGACCTCCCTCAGCCCATGCGCGGTCATGCGGCCCTCCTCGACCAGCCGCGCCACATTGTCGACGTTGATCTTGCTCCAGATGCTCTTTTTGCCGCGCGGTGTGTAGCGCTGCAGGAAACTGTTCTCGTCCAATCCCTTGCGCACCGCGTCGATCCAGCCGAAGCACAGCACGACGTCGATCGCTTCCTTCGGCGTGATCGATTTCAGTCCCGACCCCACCTTGTGCACCTTGATCCACACTTCGGTTTCCGTGGCATGGTGCTGGCCGAGCCAGGCGTAAAAACTGTCGGCGTCGGGGAATTCCCTGACCTTGTCGGGATCGACCTTGACCGGCGCCATCAGCGGGTCTGCCCGTTTAGAATTGTTGTCGCCTGCATCAACATCATGTTGCCTCCGTCATCGTGCGATTCCCGGCATTATCGCATGGCCCACTGTCAGCTTTCGTCAGCAATGGAGCACGCAGCCAGGAAGCAGCGGAACGTGCCATCCAATGCCGCGTTGCGGCAAGAGCGCACCGTCCGATGGAGGTTTCCTGATGGCAATCGAAACCATTTTCGCCCATGTCAGCTGCTCCGACCTCGAAGCCAGCATCGGCTGGTACGAAAAACTCTTCGGCAAGCCGCCGCTGCGCCGGCCGATGCCGGGGCTGGCCGAATGGCAATTCACCGACAGTGCCGAAGTACAGTTGTTCGAGGACAAGCAGAAAGCCGGCACCTCGACGCTGACGCTCGGCGTGCTGCCTCTGGCGCCGGAGCGACAGAGACTGGTGGATAATGGGCTTGAGCCCGGCCCAATCGAGGAGGCCGACCATTTCTGGATCATGCGCATGCGCGATCCCGACGGGAATCTCGTGGTGTTCGCGAGTGCCGAGCGGGAATAGAGCCGGCGCGGCCCCAGGAGCTACGCTCGTGCTCTACGCCGGTGTCGGTGCCGCCGGCGTCAGCCCGTGGCGACGCATGATCTCCATCATCTTGGCCTTGTCCGGGGGGCCACCAGCGGCGGCATTGAGCAGGCCGAAGGCTTCGCGAAAATAGTCCGGACCAATCGCCGCCGGCGTGATGACGCACAACGCCTTCGCATCCTTGGTGCCGTTGTTGTCGAAGCGGTGAACGGCGCCGCGTGGGATGCACAGCGCCTCCCCCGGCCCAACCTCGATCGGCCTGCCGTCCACGGTCCACGTCAGCACCCCGTCAATGCCATAGATCGTCTCTTCGTAGTGATCATGGCTGTGCGCCGGCGCGGGCAGGCGCTGTGCGCCAGGCACCATCAGCTCGAAGGCGGCGACGCTGCCGTTAGAACTCTCGCCGGACACGAGGAAGCGGACCGACAATCCCTTGGTGCCGATGATTTCGTCGGCTGGGTTGACCTGAAGATTCATGGCTGACATTGCGCAAGCCCCTCCGGTAAATTACATTTACTAGATATGAGTAAACTCAATTTACCGGATCGTCAATGACCACCTCCACCGAAGTCCTGCAGACCAAGACCGAGGACCTTTTGATCGGCGCCCTGCTGCGCGTGCCTGCCCAGGCGATCCAACGCCGGCTGATCAAGGAGCTCAACGCCGCCGGTTTCGAGGAATTGCGCTTGCCGCATATGGCGGTGCTGCAGTTTCCCGGCCCGGACGGCGCGCGGCCCGGCACGATCGCCGAGCGCGCCGGCATGAGCAAGCAGGCCATCAACCAGTTGCTCAGCAGTCTGGAAGGCTATGGCTATCTCCTTCGCTCCGACGGCGAAGGCAGCGCGCGCGTGGTGCGGTCCACCGAGCGCGGCCACGCCGCTTTCTGGAAAATGGTCGACATATTGCGCGACATCGAAGAGGAGTGGCGTACCGAACTTGGGCCGGAGCGCTTTGCCCAACTGAAAGCACTGCTGTTCGTCGTCTGGGACAGCCCGCTGGCGCGTTGAACGAGACGGTGCTCGTGCGCGGCGCGCATCATCGGCGCCTCCGATGGCACCATCGGTTTCTTCCGTTTCCGCTTTCCGCATCGACCTGCCAATCCCCTGCCCTTGTCCCAATCCAGCAAAGGCAGAGCGAAATGCGTCTTTCGAACCAGAAAATCCTGATCGCCGGCGGCGGCTCCGGCATGGGCCTGGCCCTGGCCAGGCGTTGCGTCGAGGCTGGCGCTGAAGTCATCATCGCCGGGCGCCGCGAGGACAGGCTGCGGCAGGCCCGTGAGGCGCTGGGCAATCCCGCAGGCCTCCACATTGCCGCTGTCGACATCACGCGAGAAGACCAGGTCGCGGCGTTGTTTGCCGGGATCGGCGGCCTCGACCATATCGTCAGCACCGCCGCCGACATCGAAGGCGCCTATAGGCTACTGCCGGAGCTTGACCTGAACGCTGCGCAACGCGTGGTCGACAGCAAGCTCTTCGGCCCGCTGCTGCTCGCCAAGCATGGTGCGCCGCGGCTTGCGGTGAGCGGCTCGATGAGCTTCGTTTCCGGCATCGCAGCCTACCGGCCGGCCCCGCGCGGCTCGGTCGTCGCCGCCGTCAATGCCGCGCTCGAAGGGCTGGTGCGGGCGTTGGCGGTGGAACTCGCGCCGATCCGCGTCAACGCCGTCTCGCCCGGCTGGGTCGACACCGAGATCTGGGGGCAAGTTGCGGGCGACAGGAAGGCAGAGACGCTTGCGGCGATGGCCGAGCGGCTGCCGGTCGGCAGGATCGGCCATCCCGACGATATCGCCGACGCGGTTTTCTTTCTGATGGGCAATGGCTTTACGACGGGAACGACACTGCATGTCGAAGGCGGACATCGCCTTGCCTAGACGGTAGCGCCGCCCCTTCAGCAATTGTTTGGAAACAAGACCTTGGGGCGGCTCTCCGATTCAAGACCTGAACCAGCCAGCAAGCGTTCGGGCACCAGCGTTTCGCGCGCGGCGGCAAGCAGTTGCCGGAGCGCCGGCGGTTGGACGCGCCGGCGCCGCCAGATCATCGTCAGCGGCGCCGTCCGCATCTCACCGGGCCATGTCAGTTCGGTGAGATCACCGCGCACCAGCGCGTCGCTGACCGCGAGACGTGGAACGAGGCCCAGCCCCGAGCCGGCAGCCACCAGCCGCGCAATGGCGCCGATGCTGCCGACTTCGGCGGCGAGTTCCGGCGCGCCGATGCCCGCTTCGGCAAAGGCGATATCGAACATGTGTCGATAGATGCATCCAGGCTCCGTTGCCACGAAACGCTTGGCCGCCAGGGCAGCCAGGTCGCGCGGAACCATGCTCTGCCCCGGTGCGGCGACAAGCGCCAGCGGTTCGGCCGCTATCGTGCGCCTGACGAAGCGTTGATTGGCGCCGCCGTTCGAAAGGTCGCGGCGATCGAAACAGAACGCGACATCGATGTCGCCCTCCTCCAGCTGGCGCAGCAGCGTGCCGCTGTCGGCCACCTTCATCCGCACGGTGATATCGGGATGACTGGCCTGGAATCCCGGCAGCCAGGGCGCCAGCCGGGCCGAGGCGATCGTCTCGAGCGCGCCGACGGTCAGCACGCCCCTTGTCTGCCCAGATGCCGCCTGAACTGCTGCCCGTGCCTCACCGTCGAGCCGCAGCAATTCTTCGGCGATGGGCTTCAGCGCCAGCCCCGCCGGCGTCAGTTCCAGGCCTGATTTCGGGCGCGTGAACAAGGCAGTGCCAAGTTCGGCCTCCAGCGACTGGATCTGGTCGCTGACACTCGATTGGGCGAGATGAACCGCCTCGGCGGCGCGCGTGATGTTGCGGCTGCGCGCCACCGCGAGGAAGGTCCTGAGCAGTCTTGGATGCATCGTCTGGCCGAAATCGTCCGATCTACTGCAGCTGCGGTTTCTTCAGGAAACTGCCGCGGTCGGCGGACTTGACGCGCAGCCAGGTTTCGCGGCCGTCGCGCACCACCCGCATCGGAATTTCGGCGCCCGCCGAGCCGCTTTCCCACAGCTTGCGATAGAAATCGGCGAGCCCGTCGACGGCGCCGTCGCGCACCTCGGAGATGACGTCGCCTTCGCGCAGGCCGGCCTTGGCCGCCGGGCCACCATCGGTCACGCTCATCACCACCACCTTGCCGTCGCTTTCAGCCGACAGCGCGCCGAGCCACGGGCGCGGCGGCTTGGCCACCTGGCCCCGCGTCAGCAGATCGTCGAGGATCGGCGGCAAGAGGTCGATCGGCACCACCATGTTGATATCGGCAACCTCGCCGGCGCGGCTCATCTGCAGGCGCAGCGAGCCGATGCCGAGCAGCGCGCCATCGGCGCTGAACAAGGGCGCGCCGCCCCAGGACGGATGCGCCGGCGCGATGAAGATCGCCTCGTCGAGCAGATACTCCCAGTAGCCGGCGAATTCCTGCTTGGTGACGATCTTGGCCTCGACCGCCCGGCCGATGCCGTCGGCAAGCACCACTGCGTCGCCGATCCTGGCCTTGCCGGCATCGCCCAGCGCCACCGCCGGCAGACCGGTCGGCGCCAGCGCCTGGACGAGGCCGAAGCCCGATTCCTGGTCGTAGGCCAGCGCGTGCGCGGGGATGACGCGGCCGTCATGCGCGGTCAGCCAGACCTCGTCGGCCTCGGTGATGAGATAGCCGATGGTCAGCACCAGCCCGTCATCCCTGATGACGACGCCGCTGCCTTCCCTGAGCGTGCCGAGGGCGCCGGCGGTGAAGGCATCATCGGGAACGGTCGCCCGCACGGCAACGACGGAGCGCGGATTGGGATTGATGGTCATGCTATCCATTTCCTGTAGGTAATATCTGTATAGGTATGCCATGCCAAAGAGGGTGCAAGGGCCGACGACAAAGACCGTCTTTTAGGCTGGCGCCGCCCCTCATCCGCCTGCCGGCACCTTCTCCCCGTATAGTGACGGGGAGAAGAATGCTGTCGCGACCCCTCGGCGCCCTTCTTGCGACTCAGACAATTGGCGAAATCGCCGATGACAGCCGCTTTCTCCCCGTCACTATACGGGGGGAAATGTCCGGCAGGACAATGAGGGGCGGCGCTGACATTGACAATAGTTCAACACAAGTTGAACTTCCTTCTCCGCAGCCCTAGCTATGGGTGACCTGCCCATCCTTCCCACGATACGAGAGCCGACATGACCGAATACACCCCGCCGAAAGTTTGGACCTGGAACAAAGCCAATGGTGGCACCTTTGCCAGCATCAACCGCCCGATCGCCGGTCCGACGCATGACAAGGATTTGCCTGTCGGCAAGCATCCGCTGCAGCTTTATTCGCTGGCGACGCCGAACGGCGTCAAGGTGACGGTGATGCTGGAAGAGCTCCTTGCGCTTGGCCACAAGGGCGCCGAATACGACGCATGGCTGATCCGCATCAACGATGGCGACCAGTTCGGCAGCGGCTTTGTCGAGGTCAATCCCAATTCCAAGATTCCCGCGCTGATGGACCACAGCGGCAAGACGCCGGTGCGCGTTTTCGAATCCGGCTCGATCCTGGTCTATCTCGCCGAAAAGTTCGGTGCGTTCCTGCCGGCCGAACAGCCGGCCCGCGCCGAAGTCCTGTCCTGGTTGTTCTGGCAGATGGGCTCGGCCCCCTATCTCGGTGGCGGGTTCGGCCATTTCTATGCCTATGCGCCGGAAAAGTTCGAATATGCCATCGACCGTTTCTCGATGGAGGTGAAGCGTCAGATGGACGTTCTCGATCGCCGGCTGGCCGAGACCGAATATCTCGGCGGCAAGGATTACACCATCGCCGACATGGCGGTCTGGCCCTGGTATGGTGGGCTGGCGCTCGGCAGGATGTATAATGATTCCGGGGAGTTCTTGTCGGTGCAGGACTACAAGAACGTGCAGCGCTGGGCGAAAGCGATCGATGAACGCCCCGCGGTAAAGCGCGGCCGCATGGTCAACCGCGCCTTCGGCGAACCGGCCATGCAGTTGCACGAGCGCCATGATGCCAGCGACTTCGACACCAGGACGCAGGACAAGCTGGCCGCCGAGTAGATTTCAGGGTAGCTGTGCCCGACGTAAAAAAGCCCATCACCGACTTAAATCGGTGATGGGCTTTTTGCCTGATGCGTGAGACGGATCAGTGAAGGACTTCAACGATCTGACGGGTGTCGGGGTCCACCAGCACGGTCTGATCGTTGATCACCGCGACGCGGTACTTGACGTTGGGAACTTCACGCAGTTCGACCTTGTCCGGCACGGACGATCCGAGCTTGAGTTCGACGCCCAGAAGGTTCACCGACGCCAGCGGCTCCTTCTTGACGTATTCGCGAACGACGGTCTCCTGTTCCGGCTGGACCACGATGGTGTCCGCCAAAGCCGCGCCGACGCCGCCCAGCAGGACGATGGCAGCCGCGGCACTCGTGAGATAATGTTTCATGATAACCTCCATGATTGGTAATTGCTCCGCCTCAAGCAAAAACTCTCACGAAACTCGGAGGTTCCATCCCTATATGTGAAATGAATGTGGCATTCGACCAACAACATGCCACAATTTGTTGGATATTTAAGCGAAGCTATCAACGCTGATATGCTTCGCAGTCCGAAAAAACTTCTTCGATTTTCTGGAATGGCAAGACGTAAACGCTTTGCAAAGGCAAAGCAATGACACCACTCCACCTTAGTAACAGCTAACGCATGGCGAGGGGTGTCGTTCCCATGCTTACCTCGCCTTCCAAAAAAGGCCCACCCTGCCGGGAGCAGAGCGGGCCTTCAACGGACCGGTGCAGGTGGCGCCTCGCCGGCCACGGCAGGAAAACGCACGCATCGCAGCTTCGTTCCACCTTGGCCGCCGCGATTTGGCAGGGGTGGACAACGCTCGACAAACCGGTCAGCAAAGCCTCCAGATACCCTCCTGGCCAAGGAATGCGCTGCGGGGAGCGTCGTCCTGGGCGGAGCCAGGCCTCTTCGTTAGAACCGAACGCCGTCCCGATGTAGCGGCGGCACCTGGCTGACTCCATCCTGGCTTGTCACGGCGTCCTGTGCGCGCCTGTAGACAAGCCCCAGGACGAGCACGAAGTAGCCGACCTGCAGGACAACCAGAACCATCACTGTCCAGGCAAGCGCCTCCCAGAAGGAGCCGGTAGCCATATAGGTCCAGACCGCGACAAGCGTCGTGGTCGCCGACATGCCGACGAGAAATGGCCCAAAATACATCGCCCTTCAAGATCGCCGAACCGTCCCAGACCCGGCGACTCCCTGCCCAAACTCCGCACCCGCGCACAGGCTTTCATTATTTTAGCAACTACGCAAGTACGGGGTGTCCGGCTGGTCATCCACCTAGAAATTTGTTGCGCGCCGGTGCTGGCAGGAGCAGTTTGATGCTCACGGACCGGGGTAATCGGGAAAAAGAAGTCCGGTGGGGGATGGGGGAATGACACTCAAATTGATCGGGGCCGGTTTCGGCCGCACCGGCACATGGTCGACCTTTGCCGCGCTGAACAAGCTTGGCCTGCCCTGCTACCACATGCAGGAAGTGATCATGAACAAGGCCAACACCGGCCATCTCGATTTCTGGCGCAAGGTGGCCAACAGCCCGCCCGGTTCGCAGCAGGATTGGGACAAGGTGTTCGCCAACTACACCGCCACGGTCGACAATCCCGGCTGCTGCGTGTGGCGCGAACTGATGGTGGCCTACCCCGACGCCAAGGTGCTGCTGACATTGCACCCACGCGGCGCCGAGGCATGGTACGAAAGCACGATCGACACGATCTACTTCACCGAGAACCTGTGGCAGTTCAAGATCCTGGAATGGCTCACCCCGTTCGGCCGCAAGTTCGGCGACATGTCGCGCAAGCTGATCTGGGGCCGCACGCTGGCCGGCGTCATGGGCGACCGCGACAAGGCGGTGGCCCGCTACAACGCCTATGTCGACGAGGTTAAGGCGGCCGTGCCGCCGGAAAAGCTGCTGGTGTTCAAGGTCAGCGAAGGCTGGGGCCCGCTCTGCCATTTCCTCGACGTGGCGCAGCCGAACGAGCCCTTCCCCAACCTGAACGACCGCGAAACGATCAAGAAGATAATTCGCGACATCATCAAGGGCTCCTACATCATGCTGGGACTGACGGTAGCCGCCATCACGGCGGTGATCGCGGCATTGTGGTGGTGGCTGGGGTAACGGCAAGCCCAGGCGCGCCTGCCTGCATCGAGCAGGTCGAGTTTTTCGCTGCCGAAACAAACGACCTCAACGACCGCCGGCTTTCGGTCCGGCACTGATTGCCAACGGCTCTCGCGGCAATTTTGCGCTTGCCTTTCCTGGCGGGCGGTCGCCGGTCGATGGCTGTCGGAACAGGCTTTTGCCCCTTCTCGAGCTGACGTCGAGACAGGATCATTATATATCAATTGGATAAAACAGCGGAACGTCCAATGGACATTGCCGGAACCGAACAAGGCCCCCCGGACCTTTGCGCGTACCACCCAAGACCTTGGTCCTACAAGGAAGACCGCACGGTTCGATTCACGGCGCGGTAACACGCCGTGGCCGTCACTTCAGAGGCGTCAGCACCTTGCTCCGGCGATAAACCGTCCGCTCTCGGCTTGCCGGGCCAATGCTGCAAAGGCGAAGAGGTTGTTCTCTCGTCGACGCCCGTCGGGTGGTTGGCCGACCATGCCCGGTCAGGATGCCGGACCTTGCAACCTTTGCCTATTCCGCTTTCGCGGAAGTTTCAGCCGTCATGCAATGTGCGATGATGTTATTGCGGCGGTACGAGCCGCCCTGGCTGGCGCGGGCGCCGAGCACACCCCAACAATGCGCCCCCCCGTCCGTGTCGGCCAGGCGCTCGGCGCATTCAGCATTCCGATTGCGTGGGCGCAACATCTCCACTCACTCCGGCGCACCCGCAAACAGCACGACGCCGTCGCCCCCGGTGGCCGGCCAATCCCTGATTGTGCGGTCGTAGCCGCCGGTCAGCACCGTGCCGTCGGCGGCGAAGGCCACCGCGTAGATCGGCCCGGTCTGGCTGTCGAACATGGCGATCTGGTTGCCGCTCTCGATGTCCCACAGCCTTGCGGTGCCGTCGAGCGAGCCCGACAGCAGGCGGTTGCCGTCCGCTGACAACGCCAGTGCGTAGACCGTACCCTCGTGGCCCTCGAAGCGCTTCACCTCGCGGCCGCTGTCGAGATCCCAGACCTTGATCGTCAGGTCGCCGCTGCCGGTGATCAGGTGATGCCCGTCGGCTGTGAACACGGCGCCATAAGTGCCTTGCTCATGGCCGTGCCAGCTGCGCAGCTGCTTGCCGCTTTCGATGTCCCAGAGTTTCAGCGTCCCGTCGATGCTGCCCGACAGGGCCTGCCTGCCATCGGGCGAGACTACGACCGCGCTGATCGACCAGTCATGGCCGGTCAGCACATGTTGCACCGACCCGTTGACGAGGTCCCAGATGATGACGTTGCCGGTGTCGTGCCCGCTGACGGCGTGCTTGCCGTCCGGGCTGATCGCCAGCTTGTTGACGCCGCCGTTCTGGCCGGATTGGAAGACGTGCAGCACCGCGCCGTCGGCGAGTTTTCGCTGCACGATCTCGCCGTCGTCGCCGGCCGTCAGGGCGCTGATGCCGTCGGGCATGTAGAGCGCGGTGCGCGCCATGTCCTTGTGCACGCCGAGATTGCGGATCAGGTGCTTGCCGCCGATATCCCAGAGCTTGATCGTGCGGTCGGTGCTGGCGCTCATGATCGAACGCCCGTCCGGCGCTACGGCCAGCCAGACGACGGCATCACGATGGCCTTCGGGCAGTGTGGGCAGCGGCGGTGGCGCCGGCGGCGGCGGCGCCACCGTGGCCGGCGGAATGAGCGCGACCTCAGGCGGCGCCGGCACGACCGGCGCCGGCGAAACAGGCGGCACGACCACGGGCGGAGCTGGTTGCACCGATACGGTTGGTGGGTTTGCCGCGGCCGGGGGGGCTGGCGGCGGGGCCGGCGCTGGCGGCTCGGGCTTTGGCGCGGGAACCACGGGCGGCGCGCTGGCGACGTCCTGGCCACCCTCATGCGGCCGCCACGAGCCGAACTTGTCGCCGAGCAGCGCCAGCACGACAACCACCGGCAGCACCAGGAAGGCCCGGCGCAGGCCCGGACGGCCCGCCGGCTCCACCTCGGCATCCCTGCCGAACAGCGGCACTCCGGCCGCATGCACGGGCCGGCCGGGCAACTGGCCCGCCAGAAACAGCAGCGCACCGATGAAACAGGCAAGTGCGGCCACCGAATAGGCCGCCAGACGCGGCGCGGCCGCGTCCAACCCGGCAAAGCCGTGCCCGGCAAGGGTATCGATCAGCGGATAGACCCCGGCCAGACAGGCAACTGCGACCACGGCCAGGACGAGCCCCAGCACCCTGTCAGCCAACCTGTTCATCGCGCTTCCCCTCGCCGGCCCTTGGACCAGACTATCAGCGTCATGGGCACATCGCAAAATGCCGCCCGTGCTCGCTGAAGACGGACGCAGACACTGCGGCATGAAGAATATCCGCGGCGGCCCTGCTCGAGAAAATCAGCTTGAGGTCGATCGCGCCGCCGCAGCCACGGTCTCCGGTTCGATCAAACGACGCCGATAAAGGCTAGTGTCCAATTTACCACGGTCGCCGCCAATATGGACTAAGCTATCCCCGGCGAAATATTGACAGCAGGCCGGGTTATGACACACTCCGCCCGGGATATAGTGGAGAGCTTGCATCATGAAGAAGATTTATGAACGGCCCATTCTGATCCGGAAGGGCAATCTGAAATCGATCACAGCCTCGGTCAACGGCCCGATCGTGATCTCCATCACGAAGTAATCAGCCGGCCAGCACGAGGTCGTCCACCACCATTTGCCAGGAGTGTTTTGCCGAAAGGCGGACACGGGTGACTTCCCCGAGCATCGGCGCGTAGTGGAGCGGTGTCAGCGCCGACAGCACCACTTCATCGCTGGCGACCAACTGCTCTCCCAGCCAGCTTTCGATCAGCGCCGTTTCCCCTTCCGCCTTCAGCCATGCAACGCTGAGCAGCACGGAGTGGAAGGCGAATGGCGTCTCACGGCTGAACTCGGCCGGATAGCCGCTGCTGGTATAGGCCACGTGGTCGCCAGAGACATTTCCGTTGACATAGCCCTCGCTATCCTTGGTGTGATCCTTCGCCATGGCGTTCAGGTTGCGCCACTCCAGCCCCGCATGGCCGCACGGGATCTTGCGGAAGCCGCGCTGGGTGACGTCATCGAAGCCGATCGTGCGCAACGCTGCCCCGTCGGCCAGGGCTCGGGGCGAAAGCAGGCCGAGATCGGCCGGATAAGGTGACAGCGCCAGCCGGCGGTCGAGCCCGCCGCCGCTGATCACCACGGTGTCGGCTTCTTCGGCAAGCTCGAAGCGGAAGGCCGAGGCCGGGGCCAGCGTCCGGCACTCCAGCACCTGCCCGTTCGCCATCACCGACAGCGTCGCGCTGCCGCCCGCCGCCATCCTGCCGGCCAGGCTGCGCACCGGCGCCAGCCCGACCGGCCGTGGCAGGTCCCGCGACACCAGCCCGGTGGGCGAGCCGGGCGCCAAATGGAACTCCATCGACTGCGTCTCGTTGGCGCTGGGCGAGCGCCAGCCCGGCGGCAGCGAAACCGAGAACCGGTAGGCGCCGGGCAAGCGGAGTGCAGCCTTCACCGCCGACGTCGACATGGTGAAATTGGCATAACCGGCATTGTTGGTCCTCGATGACGCGACGAAGCCGCCTTGTCCGTCGAACAGCCGCACCATGATGCCGGCCATCGGCCGGTCGGCCACGCCGTAGCGGCCGTCGCGGTCGACATCGAAATAGACGAAGGACGAGTAGTTGACCGTCCCGGTGCTGCGGCTCCAGTCGGTGCGAATGGCGTAGTCGTTGGCAGGATCGACCCGGCGCAGCGCGCGGCGGCGGACACGCGCTTTGCGCAACAGCCGGATGACGGCGACGGCGGCGGCAATGATCGCGAGCGCTGCGAGAAGGATTCCGATGAGGCCGAGGTCACTCATGGCGGACAGGCTTCGATGATGGCCGCTCGCCGTCTTCACGAATGCAATGCATCAGCCGGCCCCCTCGCTGCGCTGCCAGCTTAGCGCGAGAAATGACCTGCGGAAAAGGGCTGCGTGTGGCCTTCAGGTGACGACAAGATGCGGGCGCGGTGTCCGCTGGGCTAGGGAAGATGGGCACCTCGCCGAAGAGCCTGGCGCACCGGTGCGCGTCGCGGATGGCTAACCGGTTACGACCGGCAGCAAGATGTAGGTGCCATAGAGACAGAGCGATAGTATCAAGCCGGCCGCAACTACTCCTGCGTAGGCGGCACCCCTATTCTCATTCAGGCGTTGTGCCTTGGTTGGCCAGAGACCGTAGACCAGGGAACAGGCAAATAGCGTCAAGACCACGGAGCCGCCGAACATAAAGAACTCAAAAGCGCGAAAATTATAGTGCCTGAGAATCGTACCCCCTAAGCCAATGGGCAGTGCAATCAACACTCCCGTGAAATGATGCCACAAGGCGGATTTCGCCATCGTATATGATTTTTGCCGTTGCTATTGGCGATTCCTAACCTCCAAAAGCTTAAAGTTTCTGCTACCCCAATTCCACCCAGACCGGCGCATGGTCGCTGGCGCCGTCCTGCCCGCGCACGTCGCGGTCTATCCCCGCCCCCTTCAGCCGGCGCACGAGCGTCTTCGACAACAGGATATGATCGAGCCGCAACCCCGCGTCGCGCGGCCAGCGGTTCCGGCGGTAGTCCCAGAAGGTGTAGAGCGTCTCCTTCGGATATTTCTTGCGCAACGCATCGGTCCAGCCTTGGTCGAGCAGCGCGGCGAAGGCGGCGCGGCTTTCCGGCTGGACCAGCGCGTTGTCGTCATAGGAGCGTGTGGCGTAGATATCGCGCGGCTCGGGCACGATGTTGTAGTCGCCGGCCAGCACCACAGGCAGGCCGGTGTCGAAGAGTTGTGCCGCATGCGCCTCCAGCCGCGCGTGCCAGGCGAGCTTGTACTGAAATTTCGGCCCCGGCTGCGGATTGCCGTTCGGCGCATAGAGACAGGCGATGACAATGCCGTTGACCGCCGCCTCGATGTAGCGGCTCTGGCGGTCGGCATCGTCGCCCGGCAAGGCGTCGCGGGTCAGCACGGGTTCGGCACCGCGCGCCAGGATCGCAACGCCGTTCCAGGTCGGCTCGCCCTTCCACACCGCGCCGTAGCCGGCATTGGCGAGGCTTGTCAGCGGAAACTGCGTGTCGCGCGCCTTCAATTCCTGCAGGCACACGACATCGGGCCTTGCGCTGGCGAGCCACGCCAGGAGGTTGTCCAGCCGGCTGTTGATGTTGTTGATGTTGAACGAGGCGATCTTCATTGGTGCACGCCGCTGGCGCCCCGCACTTCGTCATCCTCGGGCTTGACCCGAGGATCCATGCCGTGACGTCTGGCGTAGAATGCGACGGGCCGGAGTTCTGCTCCGTGGCGGCTCTCGAAAGTCACGGCATGGATCCTAGGGTCTGCACGCGTCGCTTCGCTCCTTGCTTCGCCCTAGGATGACGAAACCGAGGGCTGCGCCACCCACGCCTTCACCCTCTCGGCAAGCGTCTTCAGATGATCCGCCGTCGAAAATCCCGACACGCTTTTGCGCGGCTTGAGATCATGGTCGCCATCCTCCAGCCAGATCACCTCGATGGCATCGGAAAGGCCATAACCGGCCACCTCGTCCCGGGTGCCGAATTCGTCGCGCGTGCCTTGAAAAATCAGCGTCGGCGTCTTCAGCCCGGCGAGATGTTTTGTCCGCAATTGCTCGGGCTTGCCGGGCGGATGGAAGGGATAGCCGAGGCAGACCAGTCCCGATATCTCGCCCTTGGAAAACATCTCGTCGGCGACCATCGAGGCGACGCGGCCGCCCATCGACTTGCCGCCGATGATGAGTTTGCCCGTCACGCTCTTCGCCCGGAGGTCAGCAATCGCCTTGATGTATTCCGGGTTCACCGTCTCGGCGCGCGGCGGCGGCTTGCGCTGGCCGTAGCGGCGCGCCGCCATGTAGTGGAACTCGAAGCGCGCCACCTGGAAGCCGGCCGTGGCAAAAGCCTTGGCGGTAGCGGTCATCGAGGGAGAGTCCATGGAAGCGCCCGCGCCATGCGCGAGCAGGATGGTGACGGGGGCGGTGTCGTGGCCATCGAAGAGGAAGGTTGTCATTATGCTCCTCGCGCGGCGCTAACGCTGCCGATCTCCCCCCTCGTGGGGGTTGAGGAATGGCCCGCAAAGCGGATGAAAGCCAATTGCTTGGCTTTCAAATGACGAACGCCCGGCAGGGCAGAGGGGGGCGCGAAGGAATGCCAGCCTTCGGTCAAATCTCTCTGGAATGCGACGGTCTGAAATGAGTGGATCCGGCGGCGGGACAGCGCCCCCCTCTGTCCTGCCGGACATCTCCCCCACAAGGGGGGAGATCGGCTATCATCGCGGCTTTCGCCAACCATCGTCACCCCGCCGACTGCGCCAGTTGCATATCCACGAATTGCACGCCCCTGGCCGCCACCCCTGCCCATTCGGACTGGCTGTCCAGCTCCAGATAGCGCACCCAGAGCCGCCGCGCTTCGGGCAGATTGCCGGCATCGAATTCCAGCCGCGCCAAATTGAACACCGGGTCGGCATAAGTCCTGTCGAGCGCGATCGCCTTCTGCAGGTGCCGTCGCGCCGAGGCGTCGCGGCCCTGTTCGCTCATCAGGCCGGCGAGGTTGAACCAGGCTTCGACGAAGGCCGGGTCGAGTTTTATCGCCCTGGCATAATCGTGCGCGGCTTCAGCCGCGCGCCCGGACCCGCGCAAACAATTGGCGCGGTTGAAGGCGGCGATGGCGTCGGTTGGATCGATGGCAAGGCAGCGCTGGTAAAGTGCGGCGGCGCCATCGTGGTCGCCGCCCTCCTCCGCCGCTTCCGCCTCAGTGAACAGGTCTTCCAGCGTGTCGTCGCCTTGTGTGGCGGCACCCAGATCGAACAGCAACTGCCCGTCGAGCTCGCTCTGGCCGCCTTCGAGATAGATCGCGTCCGCGCGCCCATGCTGCGAGCCGACATTGAGCGACTTGGCGGTGAGCGAGGCGACCGGGCCGGAGCGGTGCACCGAGCGCGTGATCGCGCCCCATGTCGCGCCGCCGGCGATCAGCCCGGCATATTTGCGCGCCAGGATCAGGTCGCGGAACGAATAGGGCTCGCCATCATGCTCGAAGGCATCGAACAGGCTGAGCCGGTCGAGATCGGCGCCGGACAGCCTGGACTGGTCGATCAGCGATTGGCGCGACAGCGAAGACGCCTCGGGCGCCTTCATCAGCCCGAGCAGCCGCAGGAAACCGTTCTCGCTGAGAAGCATGCGCCCGGCCGCGCGCTCGGCGACGACGCGGCGCTCAACCTCGGCATCGCCGTTTTTCGTCAGCCCTGCCTTGGCCAACAAGGTCCGGCCGAACACGACATGCGTGGTACGCCGGGTGACGCCGCGCCTGAGTTGGCCGTGCTGGCGCTCCACCTCGCGCGCGGCGAGCCGGAGCGGAAACGCCGCCAGCGCGCCGATCGTACCGAAGACAGCGCCCGCAACCGCCGGTGCCGTCATTTCTTGCTCTTGCCGACCGCCTTGAGCAGGTTGGCCTTGAGCGGATTTTCAGGAGCAGCACCGCCCGCGGCCGCCTTCTTGGCGGCGGGCTTGGCCACTTCGTCGGCCTTGCTCTTCGACTTGGCCGGCGGCTTCGACTGCGACAGGCTGGCCTTCAGCGCATCCATCAGGTTGATGACATTGCCGCGTTCCGGTGCCGCTGCGATGATCGGCTTGTGGCCCTTCAGCTTCTCGCGGATCATCGTCATGAGCGCGACCTCGTAGCGGTCCTCGTAATTCTTCGGATCGAAGGTGGTTTCCTTCTGCTTGATCAGCGCTTCGGCAAGCTGCAGCATTTCCGGATCAGGCTTGCCGGCCGGAATGTTGCCGAAATATTCAGCCGTGCCACGCACTTCGTTCGGGTTCCTCAACGTGCACACGAACATGCCGTTCTCGCGCGCGCCGATCGTCACCACGCGCTCGCGGCTGGACAGCACCAGCCGGGCGATGGCGAGCTTGCCGGATTTGCGCATGGCCTCGCGCAGCACAGCGAAGGTTTCCTCCGCCATGGCCCCGTCCGGCGCCATGTAATAGGGCGCGTCCTGGTAGATGACGTCGACCTCGTCCTCGTCGACGAAGGCCTCGATGTTCATCGTATGGTTGGATTCGATGCGCACCGCGTCGAGGTCGGCATCATCGATGATGATGTACTGCTTGTCCTCGTACTCATAGCCCTTGACCAGATCCGCGCGCTCGACGAGTCCCAGCTCGGGATCGACCGGCTTCATGTTGATGCGGTTGTGGGTCTTCTTGTGCAGTTGGTTGAACGAGATGCGTTCGCTGGCGCTGGTGGCGGGGTATAGCCGCACCGGACAGCTGACGAGACTGAGCTTGAGGTAACCTTTCCAACTTGCCCTGGGCGCCATGATGAACTCCTACGCGGCCATGCGCTGACATTTTAGCTTGAGCATGATCTTATCCGAAAACCGGTTCCCACTTTTCGGGATCATGCTCTCTGCAGCGCTTTTCGTCCGAAGGACGAACAAGGCTGCGCAAATCCTACACCGACCCTGCATGATACCGCAAAATCCCTGACGAAATCTTCCGACGGGTTTTGGGTCACGGGAAGAGAATAATTCAAATTGTCGGAAGCGTCGATGGAGATGGAACTGAGAGGACTTGGTGCTTCGTCATCCTAGGGCGGAGCAGTCGCGAAGCGACGTCGCGAAGACCCTAGGATGACGAAGTGTAGGGATTGCGCCGACGCTTCCGGCTTACACATGGCCAAACACCGGCAAATCCCTGGCAAACTCATCGATCTCCGCCCACGGATCGCCCGATGTCTCCAGCAACCCCGGCAGCGAGGCATAATTCAAATCCTGCGGCGCATCGATCGCCTCCAGGTCGCTCCAGCTCACCGGCGTCGAGGCCGGCAGGTTGGTGCGCGCCCGCAGCGAGTATGGCGCCGCCGAGGTGTGGCCACGCGCGTTCCGGTGATAGTCGATGAAGATGCGCCGCTTGCGGTTTTCCTTGCCCATGGTGGTGGTGAAGGTGTCGGGCGCGGTCGCCGCCAGATGCGTTGATATGGCGCTGGTTGCCTGGTGCAGCTTCTTCCAGTTCTGCTTGCCCGTCACCGGAACCGTGATGTGGATGCCGCTGCCGCCGGAGGTCTTGGCAAAGGGCACCAGCCCCAGCCCCTCCAGCTCGCCCTTGATGTGGACGGCGGCCTCCACCACCTCGCGCCAGGAAATCCCCTCGCCCGGGTCGAGGTCGAAGACGATCTGGTCGGGCTTGTCGAGGCTGGTGCGGTGCGTGCCCCAGGTGTGGAATTCGACGACGCCGAACTGTGCCAGCGCCAGATAGCCCTTGGCGCCCTCGACCGAGAGATAGGACTTGGTCTCTCCCTCGGAATTGGTCGCCTGGAACGTCACCACCGAAGGCGGCATGCCGGTGAAGGCGTGGCGCTGGAAGAAGCAGTCCTTGGGCAGGCCGGTCGGGCAGCGCACCAGCGACACCGGGCGGCCAAGGATGTGCGGCAGCATGAAATCGCCGACCAGCGCGTAATAGACGGCGATGTCGAGCTTGGTCGGGCCGGTCTTGCCGAACAGACGCCGCGTCGGATTGGTCACCCAGATGGTCGCCAGATCGGCCTCCGAGATCAGGCGCTTGCGCTTGGTCGACACCGGCGTCGACAGGCCGACATCCCTGAGGCCGCGAAACACGCCATGGCGCAGCGCATTGTCCGCCGTGCGGTTGGCATAGTGGACGCGCGCCGAGAACAACGGTTTCACCCAGTGCATCTCGCGCATGATTTCGCGCGGCACCCCTTCGGGCACCGAGGCGCCTGATGTCAGCGGCTCCAGCCGCGCCAGGAGATCGGCGGCCGTCTCGCGGTCGAAGCCGGTGCCGACCTTGCCGCGATAGTGCAGTTCGCCATCCTCCCATTCGGCCATGCCAAGGGCTGCCAGCCCTTCCGCCGCGTCGGAGACGGTGTAGCCGGCAATGACGAAGTCTTCGCTCTTCAGCGCCTTGGTCTTGGTCCAGCTCTTGGTGCGCCCGCTCTGGTAGATGGCGGTCGCCCGTTTTGAGACGACGCCTTCCAGCCCCATATCCGAAGCTTGATCAAAAAGCCCCTGCCCCGAACCCTCGACATGGTCGGAAAACTGGATGGCGGAATTGGCGCCGAGCCCGCCAAGCAGTTCGGCCAGCAGCGCCTTGCGCCGGATGAGCGGCACTTTCATCAGGTCCCAGCCGTCGAGATGCAGCAGATCGAAGGCATAGAAATGCAGCTTGCTGCCGGCGCCACTTGCCAGCGCGTCCTGCAGCAGCGCGAAGCGGGAAATGCCCTTGGCGTCGAGCACGACGATCTCGCCGTCGATGATCGCCTCGCGGGACGGCAGCTTGGCGAACGCACCGGCCAGGTCGCCATAGCGCTTCGTCCAGTCGATGCCGCCACGGGTGATCAACCGCACCTCCCCATTGGCGACATGCGCCATGGTGCGGTAGCCGTCGAATTTGATCTCGTGCAGCCACAGCTCGTTCGTGTTCTCGGCAGGGCTTTCGCCGCCCGGCGGCTTCGGCACCTGGGTCGCCAGTTGCGGCTCGATACGGCTGAGCGCCGGCGCCTTGGCCGCGCCGGGCAGCTCGCCCGGCTTCAGCGAACCAGGCTTTGGCGCGGACTTCGCGACCGGCTTCGGCGGTGCCACCAGCTCCTCGATGCGCAATCCGGATTTGACGCTGTCCGGCCGCGCTTCGAGAATGTCCAACGCCGTGTCGGCGGCGAGGTCGCGCTCCTTGAACAAGAGCCAGTTCTTCTTGTTCTCGTCCTCGCCGGGCTTGGGCTTCAGCCGGGTCAGCATCCAGCCGCCATTGAGCTTTTCGCCGGCCAGCCGGAACTTGAAGGCGCCGGTGCGCAGGCTTTTGTCGACATCGTCCATCGGCGCCCAGCTGCCGGTATCCCAGACGATCATCGGCCCGCCGCCATATTCGCCCTCGGGGATGACGCCCTCGAAATCGATATATTCGAGCGGATGGTCCTCGGTCTCCACCGCCAGTCTTTTGTCGGCCGGGTTGAGCGAAGGCCCGCGCGGCACCGCCCAGCTTTTCAGGACATCGCCGACCTGGAGGCGCAGATCGTAATGATCCGCCGTGGCGTGGTGCTTGTGGACGACGAAGCGATTGCCGTCGCCGACGATCAGGCCGCCGGCGGGTTCCGGCGTCTTGGAGAATTCGCGCTTGGCGCGGTAGGTCTTGAGCTTGGGAGGGCTGGCCATCGGTCAGAGATCGAAGCGCGTGGCAACAGCAAACAAGCGTCTCAATCGTCAATCGCCGGCGTCAGCTCAAGCTCGGCCGGCGACAGCCCCTGCTGCAACTGGCTCAAGCGGAATTCGTCGACCCAATAGGCCTCGCCGTCGACCAGCACGCGCGCACTGTAGGTGCCGCCCGAGAAACTCTGCGCAGTGATGTAGACCTTGTGGCGGTCGAGCGCCTTGCGCACCGCGGCGCGCTTGGAGTTCTGGCTGTTCACGGCAGTGGACATGCGCTTCGCCCTCGGTCGCCTGACACGGAACTCGGCCGCTCTTGGCCGCCCGGCGACTGGCCCCAAGGATGGCGGAGACGCGCGGCCCTGTCAATTTCGCGGGCGCCCTTCAGGTCTTCAACCGCCGCAAACGGCGCATCACGCCCTGCACGGCCTTGTAAAGCCGCGGCTTGGAGCGCACGAAAAGCTCGGTCTTGCCGCGCAGCCTGATATAGGCGGTCGAACCCCTGCCCTTCAGCGTCATCGGCTCGCACAATTCGGCCAGCACCGAGCTCGCCGCGCCGATATGCTGCTTGTATCCCTGGCTGCCGACCGAAAGGTCGAAATAGCCGAGCCCTTGCCCCCGCCCCCATATCATCAGCTTGCCGATCGTGGTCAGGCCCGGCGAGACGTTGGGCACCGCCTCCTGGTCGATCCCGAGCAGCAGGGCGTGCAAGGTGCCCTTCATGACCAGCACGTAGATCACGGCGAGATAGGCTTGACCGACGCGCAGCCCGAACAGCCGCACCGAGCCGTCGGAAAGCCCCTGCAGGGCGGCATTGCGGTAGAACTCGACGATCGGCGCCTGGGTCAGGAGATCAAAGCGGCCGAGCTCGCGAAAGCGGTTGAGCCTGAGGTCCAGCAGCGTTCCGAACTGCTCCTCGATCATGTCAGGCGTCTCGGCTTCGACCAGTGCGAGGCCGCCGAGCTGTTCGAAGCGGCGGCAGTGCTTGTAGAAATGCTTGGTGAAGGACTTTTTGCAGATACGCTTGATCAGCGTTTCCGGCTCGCCATCCATGACCAGGCCCGAGGCGATCTGGATGGAGTCGCGCGCCGCCGAAAGCAGCGCCAGCGGGTTGGCGACGCCGTGGATCTGTCGCGGGATTCCCGCCACGTGGATGCGGTCGGCCGGCGGCAGCACGACGCGGACCGCGGCCCAGGCGGCGTCGGCGCTTTGCGTGGTCCAAAGCCTGGCATCGGCCAGCAGCGGCGCCGAATAATCGCACACGCCGCAGCTCAGCCATTCGATCACATGGTGGCCGAGCGCCCGGCGCCGCATCAGCGGCAGCAGCATGACAGGCGCGCCCGTGGCGGCGTCGTTGAGTTCGACGACGAGCAGATCAGCACTTTTGGGCATCAGCCGGCTGGCGATCCCTTCCACCCAGGCAAGGCCCTGGTGGCCGGTGCACAGGCCGGTTTCCTCGAGGCGCTGCCAGAGCTGCCTTATGGTGTCGAAGCTGGTGTGCAGCCGCGCCGTATAGTGGGCGCCGACGTCAATGCCGGCTCTGATCGGAGAAACTGGTTGTACCGGTGCATCCGCCGCCGCGGCCGGCTGCACTGCCAGGCTTGCCACATGCTTCTCCTATCCGTTCTGGTGCGCCCCGGCATCAACCACGCAAGCGCCGCAAACCCCGCATCGTTCCCTGGACCGCTTTGAGCAGCCTTGGGTTGGAGCGCACGAACGCCTCGGCCCGCCTGCGGAACTCGATGGCGGCATTGGCCACACTGCCCCGCATCGTGAACCCATGGCGGAGTTCGACCAATACCGAACCCTTGGCGCCCATATGTTCCTTGTAGCTCTGGTTGCCGACGGAGAGGTCGAAATACCCAAAGCCCTGTTCGCGCGCCCAGCCGATCAACCTGCCCATGATTGCAAGCCCCGGCGAGACATTGGGCACGACGCCCTGGTCCATTGCTATCAGCAGAGCATGAACAGTCCCTTGATGAACCAGGAGATATTGAACCGCGATCAGAGCCTCGCCGACGAGCAGCCCGAAAAGCCGCACGGAACCGTCCAACAGGCCCTGAACGGCCGCGTTCCGGTAGAAATCGACGATCTTCTCCTGCGTCAGCAAATCGAAGCGGCCAAGCTCGCGAAAGCGGTCGAGCCGCATCCGCACCAGTTCACCGAAGATGCGCTCGAGCTCGGCCGGCGCGCCGGCCTCGACCAGCTCCACCCCGCCAAGCCGTTCGAGGCGACGCCAGTCCTTGCCGAATTCCTTGACGAAGGACGGCCTGCAAAGACGCTTGAGGACTGTTTGCGGGTCGCCGTCGATGGCGAGGCCGAACGTGGTCTGCATGGAATCGCGCGTGGCTGGCAGCAAGGCCAGCGGATTGGCGACGCCGTGGATCTGTCGCGGAATTCCCACGATGTGGACACGGTCCGACGGCGGCAGCGCCGAGCGCACCGCCGCCCACGCGGCCTGCGCGGATTGCCTGCTCCACGGGCTGGCATCGGCCAGCAGCGGCGCCGCATAGTCGCAGACGCCACAGCTCAACCATTCCACCACCCAATGGTGGAACGCCCTGCGCCGCATCAGCGGCACAAGCATTCTGGGTTCGCCCGTCGCGGCGTCGCCCACCTCGACGATGAGGAGTTCAGCGCTTTCCGGCAGCAGCCGCGCGACGATCCCTTCGGCCCAGGCGAAATTCTGGTGGCCGGTGCACACACCCTGCGCCTGCAGGCGCAGCCAGAGCGGCCTGACCGTCTCGAGGCTGGTGTGCAGTTTCGCCGTATAGGCGTCGTTGGCGGCGATGGCGGCGGGGTGCGGAACCTGCCCGCCGGGCAGGTCGGTCACCGCGGCAACTTGCAATGCCTGGCCTGACACGTCCCTCTCCTACCGTCTTACCGCGGCGAACGAAACCGCCCGCCGCCACGAACCCAGCCGGCTGTCGCGCTGCTGGTCCGGATGTTCGATGTTCCACATGCGGTGATGCACGAAATACCACGATGCCACGAGCACGAAGATCTCGGAGAGCGCGGAACCAGCCAGCGACCAGGGCGGAGACGCGACCGCCAGCAGGATCGCGATCAACGCCAGCCCGACGATGGCCCCGCCCAGGGTGATGAACGCGACGATGCGGAAGTCGCCCATGATCTCCAGCACGATGCGGGGCATGATGTAGAGCATGATGGGGATGAAATTCGCGATCACGAAAAGCCCGATGAACTCCACCGACGCATTCTGGAGAGCCTGCGATTTTATCATCGGCAGGACGAACAGGATGGCGCATCCATAGGCCACCGCGCCGAGCCCCATGACGAGGGCCCACAGCTTTGCCTGCGCCCAGACACGGCGCGTCTCGTTGTTGCGCATCAGCTTGGCGAGTTCCGGCTGCGTCATGTTCACGAAGGCAAGGCTGCTGATGCGCAGCGGCGCGAACAGCACGATCACCGCCGCCAGCGGCGCGTAGGCGGCGGGCCCAGCAATGCCGGCGACCAGCAGCGCCAGGCATTGGCCCTGGATGTTGGTGGTGGTGGCGCTGAATGCCGACCAGCAGAGCTGGGCCCAGAGCCTTGCATAGCGCCGCCGCGTCGGCATGCGGAAGCTGATGCGCATCGTGCGGCGCGCCAGCCGGACCAGGACGAAGATGCCGAACAGATTGGCCGCCGCGAGCGCGTAGAACACGGTCTGCAGCATGTCCCCGGCCATCGAGATCGCCAGGCCGGCCATGACGGTGCCGGCGATGGTGAAGGCGGCATCGCTGATGGAGACGATCACCTGCTGGCGGCGCGCGAAGAAGGCCGTGCGCATGTGGCTGCGCAGCGACCATGCACCGACGAAGCAGCCGGCGGCAATTCCGCTGGGATCGCCCAAAAGACGCATCACCACCGCCGTGCCGACGGCCATCAGCAGCGCGACGACCAGCGCCGCCGTCCCGAAGGCCACGTCATAGGCGTTGACGCCGGCGCTGTTGGTGCTCTTGCCCATCCAGATCGAGGCAGGAACGGCGGTGAGCGACCTGATGTAGGACAGGCCGACGCCGCCCATCACCATGCCGATGGCGAACAGACCGTAGCCTTGCGCCGACAGCATGTGCAGCAGCGCGATGTTGAGGGCGAAGTGGAAGCCGCTCTGCATCGCCTCGCCGCCGATCATCAGCACGAGGCGCCGCACCAGATGGCCAGGCAGTTTCAAGGCCGTGTCTCCGCCTGGCGCGCGGTTGCCGTCCGGCTCGGCTTGGCGATGGCTGCCTTCAGCTTGTCCGTGGCTATGGTCGCGATCGCCGCCGCGGCGACCGGCTCACTGAAGACCGCCTCGTAGCGCGCGCGCCCGGCGGCGACAAAGGAGCGCCAGGCCTCGGGCCGCAGGATGATTTCCTCGAGTTTGCCCGCGAGCGCGCCTGCATCGCCGGGCGGAACATGCCAGCCGGTTTCGCCGTCGGCGACCACCTCGACCAGCCCGCCGATCGCCGACACCAGCGGCGGCCGGCCATAGGCCATCGCTTCGATGGCGACGCGGCCGAGCGATTCGGGACGCCGCGACGGCACTGTGACGATATCGGCCCAGCGATAATGCTCGGACGGGTCGGGAATGAAGGGCAGCACGCTGACGCGTCCGCTGAGCCCCATGCCGTCGACCAGTTCGGCCAGCGCGCGCTCGCGCTCGACGCTTTCGAAGGCGCCGCCGACCAGCCGCACCTCGACCCTCGACCTGAGGTCCGCCGGCAGCGAGGCGATCGCCTCCAGAAGCACTTCCTGGCCCTTGATCCTGTTGATGCGGCCAAGCAGCAGCACCTTGAGCGGACGCTTGCCGTCATAGGTCATCGCTTCGGCCGCCGGCGGGCCGGCAACGCCGTTATAGACCACATGGGAGCGCGCGGATCGGGGCTCGCCGAACGCGGCGCGGGTGGCGCGCGAGTTGAAGATGAGATCGGCATGACTCCAGTGCATCAGGCCGACAAGGATCCTGCGCATGGCGCCTTCGGGAATTTCATGGATATGCAGCACGGCCTTATCAGGCAGGAGGCGCGCGGCCAGCGCATAGTCGGCCACGATCGAGGTGTTGACATAGGTGAGGTCGCAATCCCTGAGCCGCCGCCAGGCCCTCAGCACCGCGACCGGCAGCCGCGCCATCTCGATGGTGGCAAGGCGCGCAATGGCCTGGCGCCTCAGCACCCAGAGCGGCTCGAAGACGATCCGGGTCGCATGCGGTTCGAGGATCTGCACGATCGGTCCGCCGCGCGGCAGGACCACTTCGATGTCGGCTGACGGAAACGCGGCGCGCAGCGCGGCCACGCTCTCCGCGAAGCTGCGGTCGGAGCCATAGAGTTCATAGCCCTGATGGATGCAGGCAATCCGCATCTTCACATGCATCTTTCTGTCAGGGGTGGTGTACGATTCCGCCGCCTGACGGCATCAGCGACAGGAAACTTCAAGTCCAACACCCCTTTGGACTCCACTGGTTGCCATGAAACGGATGAGATCCGGATCACCACTCCAATGCTGCACGCCCTCCGCCGATTCTGGCGCGCAGAAGTCCACGAGCAAGGATCGTGCCGGGCCTGGTTTGACCGTCTTCCGGCCGCCAGGTCCCGGCAATGCCTCGTTTCGATACATACGCATGGAAGGTTGACCGATAGTGAAACAGCGCCGGCGGCCGGAAGAAATATTTTACAACCCCGGTGCGATAATGAGCGAACCCCGACTCTGGTATGGATATCGCCAGGCAGCGGTTTCGGGATTGGAACAGCCTCGCATTGCGGAATCGAGCGGATTTGAAAGCGCCAGCAGCCATGAGACCGGAAACGCCCACCATCCTCATCCTTGGGACGCGCGGCATTCCCGCGGCCCATGGCGGCTTTGAGACCTTCGCCGAGAAGCTGGCGCTGTTTCTTGCCGGGCGCGGCTGGAAGGTCGGCGTCTACTGCCAGGAGGAGGTCGAGCGGGTCGACCGGAGGGTGCGCGTCGACGCCTGGAAAGGCATCGATCTGATCCATGTCCAGGTCGCCTCGAAAGGCCCGCGCGCGACGCTGGAGTTCGACTGGCAATGCGTGCTCGACGCCGCCCGCCGGCCCGGCGTCTGCCTGGTGCTCGGCTATAATGGCGCTGTCTTCCTGACCTGGCTGAGGCTGATGCGGCGCAAGATCATCACCAACATGGACGGCATCGAGTGGCGCCGGCCCAAATGGGGTGTGGCGGCACGCACATGGTTCTGGCTCAACGAGTGGATCGGCGCCTGGGCCTCGCACCGTCTCGTCGCCGACCATCCGGTGATCGCGGATCACCTGGCAACGCGCCGGCCGCGCAACGCCATAGCCACCATCACCTATGGCGCCGACCCGGTGACAGCGGCGCCGGAGGCGCCGGTGCGCGCGCTCGGCCTCGAGCCCGGCAAATACCTTATCTCGATCGCGCGCATCGAGCCCGACAACAACATCCTGCCCATCGTCGAGGCGTTCTGCAGCCAGAAGCGCGACATGAAGCTGGTGGTTCTGGGCACGCTCTCCCCTGAAATTCCCTATCATGTCGCCGTCCGCAACGCAGCCAACGCCTCGGTCGTGCTGCCCGGCGCCATTTACGACCAGGCGGCGGTGAAGGCGCTGCGTTTTCACGCGCGCGCCTATCTGCATGGCCACACCGTCGGCGGCACCAACCCGTCGCTGGTCGAGGCGCTGGCCGCCGGCAACATGGTGATCGCCCACGACAACCCCTACAACAGATGGACCGCGGGCGCGGCCGCCATCTATTTCACCGATGCGCGCAGCTGCGCCGAGCGGATGCGGCAGGCGATGGAGGATGACGCCCTGGTCAGGACCTGCGGCGCGGCCGCCAGGGCCCGCGCCAACGAAGCCTTCCGCTGGGACGATGTCCTGCTTGCCTATGAAACCGAAGCCTACCGGCTTCTGGGCGTGACCGCCGCCGGCGCCGTGCCGGTCGATCGCCCCTCGCCCGGCGCCGTATGACGGGTTGGTCGCGACGGCGGCTGCTGAGGACCGCGCTGTCGACGGCGCTGGTGCCCGCCACGGCGGCGCTTTCTTCCGCACCACCCGCTTTGGCCGCCAGTGGCGAATGGCGCTTTCGCCGCGGCGTCAATGCCTGGCCCTGGTTCGCGCTGACGCGCGAGTTTCCCGCGCCGCGCACCGACTATGCCTGGCCGCCCTTCCAGTCGCAGCGGCCGGTGCCGACACCCGACGACCTTCGCCGGCTGCGCCGGACCGGGCTCGATTTCATCCGCCTGCCGGTCGATCCCGGCCCCTTCCTCGCCGCCGACGCCGCCACGCGCGCGAAATTGCTGGCGATGCTGGACGATGCGGTCGAGGCCGCCCTCGATGCCGACCTCGGCATCATCGTCAACGTGCAGGCCAGCGGCGCCACCCATTACTGGAACCCCGACCGCATGGTCTCCAGCACCGCCGCGCCCGAATTCGAAGCCTACCGCGTGCTGGTCGGCACGCTTGCCGGCAGGCTGCAGCGCTTCGCACAGGGCATGGTGGCGCTGGAACCGGTCAACGAGCCGCCGCAATCCTGCTCTTCCAATGTCTGGTCGAACGTCCAGGCGGCCCTTTTGACGGCCGCCAGGGCATCGTCGTCGGCCTTGCCGCTGGTCGTCACCGGGGGCTGCGGCTCGATGGTGAGCGGGCTCGCCGCGCTCGACCCGGAACCGCTGGCGGCCTTCGAGCCGATCCTGTTCACCTTCCACTTCTACGAACCCTATCTGTTCAGCCACCAGGGCGCGCCCTGGATGCGCGAGCCCGTCTACCGTGCGCTGAACAACGTGCCATGGCCGGCCTCCGCCGGTTCGCTCAAGCAGACGCTGGCCTCCGTCAGGGCGCGCATGGCGCAGGACATCGAGACCTCCGAACCGGACAAGCAGGCCGCCTATGCCGAAACCGAGCGCGTGCTCAAGGTTTATTTCGACGCCAGGCCCGACCGCTGGCTCATCGACAAATATATCGGCCAGGCGCGCGACTGGGCCGACAGCCACGGCATCGCGCCTGGCCGCGTCATCATGGGCGAATTCGGCGCGCTGCGCACCGACGCCCGCTACGTCGCCGCCCCCAACCCCGACCGTGCCCGCTACATCGCCGATGTCAGGCAGAGCGCCGAGGCATCAGGCTTCCCATGGGCCTTCTGGGACCTCTTCGACGGCATGGGCATGATGGACGACACGACGCGCGCGCTCGACCCGGCGATGGTGGATGCGCTGGGGTTGAGGATGGCGAAGCAATAACGCCAATCGTCCAGATCTTCGTCATCCTAGGGCGGAGCAAGGAGCGAAGCGACGCGGCGCAGACCCCTGGAGCTGCTTCGCAGCCCAAGGGATCCATGCCGGGATCTTGAAGCCCCGCAGCGGTGCAGAATGCTCACCATCCCGTGCCGCGAAAAAGTTCGAACCACTCCGACTTGGTCTTTTCGGTCAGGTCGATCGTCCATTGGCGCACCCAGCGTTTGGTGCCCATCTACCGATAGAGGTTCGGGTGCCTGGCCTTCTCGGTTTGACAATTTCCCGCCCTCTGAACCGCCATCGCGTAGGCTCTTTCATAGACGTGGATGGCCCTCTGGAACTTGCCCGGATTGGGCGTCAGATGTTTATCGATCCCATCGTACAAAAGGACTGGAACAGTTATGATCGCTTTTCCATCCTCGTTCGGCCTCAACCGACATCTTTGGATTACGCCGTTCAGATCGCCCGCCATTGTTGCGACCTTCTTCAAATAGGCATCGTCCTTCCCAGCCAAGAAATTGATGTTGTTCTGCTCTCCTTGCCCTGCTGAGGCAGCCGATATCGCAAGGTAGATTCCTGCGGTCAATGCCGCACAAACAAAGCCTAGTTTCATTCTTCCCTCCAAAGTTGAAATAAGAAACCACATTTGCGAAGCACTGAATAGCAGGCGCGCAGTGGCGAAACTTCATCTTCACATGGGTGGTGGACAAAGTCGCGAACGTGCCGGCTCGGCGCTCGCAGATAGAAGATTTTTTCACAACCACAGGAGCAATGGATATCCACGCGCTATGGAACTATCTCCCCAAACGACGACGGTCCGGAGGTCGTCTCGAATATCGCCAAGATCGAGGGCGCTGCGCCGTAGGTGAGTTTCGGCAGGTTGAGTAGGTCGCCGACAGCGTGCCGATCGGCACAATTCGCGGCGCCCCCCCGACCGCCGCATTCTACGGCCAAAGTCACGGCATGGATCCTAGGGTCTGCGCCGCGTCGCTTCGCTCCTTGCTTCGCCCTAGGATGACGAAACCAGGGGTTGCCTCTGGGGTCGGTGCGCCCCTCGCCCCGCCACCCGCACCGGCCGGTACAGCACCAGCGCGATCACCACGAACTTGGTCATCAGCGTCGTCTTGGACGCCAGGCTTTCGGAGGTGTTGAGCAGGATCAGCCAGCCCAGCATCGTCAGCCAGATGCCGGGATGGCAGCGGCGCGCCACTTCGTGCATGAACAGTACGAAGCCCAGAAACAACAGCAAGGTGAAGAAGGCGCCCTGATAGAGCACCAGGCGGATGATCGGGTTCTCGATGCCCTGTTCGAGGCCGTTGATGCGGCGCAGGCTTTCGATGAGATCGATATCGGGTCCCACGATCAGGTCGCGCAGTTCGAAATGCTTGAACAGCTCGAACATTTCGACGCGGGCATTGGCGCTGCCGCTGTCCGAAACGAAGCGTTCCAGCAGCGCGTCGAAGAAGCCGTAGGAGAACAGCATGGCGAGCACGACCGGCAGCAGCGAGCAGAGCACGACCGCAAGTGCGGCACCCGGCAGGCTGATGCGTCCTCGCCGCAGATAGGCGACGCCGCTGAAAAGCAGGTAGATGCCGCCGAGCGCGATCGTCGTCACCATCGCCGAGCGCCCGCCGAACACGACCAGCGCCGCGCATTGCAGGCCGACCAGCCCGAGCCGCAGCGGCATGGACAGCGATCGCGAACCCGAAAGCAGCGCCAGCACGTAGATCGCGGTGATGGTCGCGTTGGACAGCGGATGGCCCTGAAGCGCCGTCGAGCGCAGGTCGTTCATGAACACCTCGCCGTCGAGCCGGTAGGGAAAGACCAGCGTCTTGGTGGCGAACTCGAACAGCGCCAGCAGCGCGTTCGCGGTCATGACCGCGTGAACGACGGTCCGCATCCGGGCGAACGTCCTTTCGTCGTCCTCGGCCAGCATCATCACCAGCAGCGCCGGCGCCACGAAAGTGTCGATCATGCCGGCCATGCCGGGGCGCTGCCTGACGATGACGACGACCAGCAGCATGATCGACATGACGGCCAGCAGCGCGCTCGCCGGCCGCCTGTCGGCTATGGCCAGCGTGTAGCCGACCGGGTTGCCGAAGGTGCAGGCGCGCCAGGCAAACATCAGCACGAGCAGATAGGTCGAGGGATGGATCTTGGTCGCCGGATTGCCGGTCAGGCCGTCGTAATTGTAGTCCACCAGCCACAGCATGCCGCCCGAGATGCTGAACAGCAACGCGACAACCGCGACTAGGCCGTAGCCGGTCACCCAGTCGAGGGAATTGCCGGCACGGGGCGCGGCCGCAACTTGACCCTGGCCGGGCCAGCCGGCTGGGGTGGCGGACCGGGCGGCACCCCGGATGGCAGCCATGTCAGGCCGCCTCGTCGACCAGCAAGGCGCCGGTCGGCAACCGCCCCATGACGGAAATGGCCTGCGAAGCCGCCGTGACATCGCGCATCGGCGTCGCGTTGAGCGTGGCGACAAGCACGATCTCGTCGACCATGGCAACCAGCGGCGAGGCATTGAGATTGTCGGCCAGCGCGCCTCCGTCGACGATGACGAGTTCGAAATTGCGGCTCGCCTGGGCCAGCATGTGCTGCGTGAAATAGACGCCCTGCGCCTCGGAGAAGGCAGCCTTTGGCCGGCCCTTGCCCAGAACCGCGACGTTGCTGCCGGGCGCGTATTGGCTCAGCGCCTCGAAGGCATATTCGCCGCGCAGCACGTCGAGCAGGCCTGGCTGCGGCTCCTTTTGGCCGCCGCCGGCATTGTTGGTGTCGATGAACAGGACGCGGCTGCCCCTGGCGGCCGCCGCGTTGGCCAGCAGGCGCGCCACCCGGCCCCGCTGCGCGGCGTCCTCAGGCGCCGACGTCAGCAGGACGGACGGCACCAGCGGCCAGTCCGGCGGGCGCCGGCTGGAAGAGAACAGGCGTCTCAGCGCCAGCCCGGCGACGGCATCCATCTTCTGTCCGGCCGGCGTGGCGGCGCCGCCGAAAGGCCACCAGCCGCGGCGCGCCGATCTTGCCGGCAGCACGCCCACCACGGGCGCGTCGATGGCCGATTGCATCTGCGCGCTGGAAAGCACCGTCGGCGATGAATATTCCGCGATCAGCGCCAGGCCGATGCCCAGCCCCAGACCGCCGAAGAACGCGCCGAATACCAGCAGCAACAGCGGCGGCCAGCTCTTCTTCAGCGCCGGCATGGCGTCGGAAATGATGCGCGCATTGGTGCTGTCGACATTGACCTGCTCGCGCGTTTCCTGCGCCCGTTGCAGATAGGTTGCGTAGACGGAGCGCACCGCCTCGAGATCGCGCTGCAATTCGCGCAGCTTGACCGAGGCCTGGTCGGTATCGAGCGACTTGCTCTTCATGCCCGCGACCTTGGCCTCCAGCGCCTGCTGGTTGGCCAGCGCCCGCTCATAGTCGGTTTCGGCGGCGGCGACGATGCGGCCGAGTTCGCGCGCGATGAGCTGGCGCGTGTCGCGTAGCTGCTGCTGGGCCGCCATCATCGAGGGATGGCGCGGCCCGAGTTCCGTGCCGAGCTGCGAAACCTGGTCGACAAGCGTCGCCTCCTGCGCCCGCAGGCTCGAAATCACCGCCGAGCGCATCGCCTCCGAGGTCGCGTCCGGTGCGCCGCCGGACCGGCGCAACTGGTCGACCTGCGCCTTCAGCGTCGCGGTGCGGCTTTGCGCCGCCGCGAGCTGCGTGTTGATCTCGGTCAGTTCCTGGTCGCTGACCAGATTGCCCGCGGCCATCACCATGTTGTTGGCGGACTTGTAGGCCTCGACCGCATTCTCGGCCCGCTGGACGCGCTTGCGCTGCTCTTCCAGCCGCGCGGTGATGGAGTCGGAAGCATCCGTGGCCATCTTGGCGCGCGCGCTCGCCTGGTCGGCCAGGTACGCCTGCGCGATGGCATTGGCGAGCTTCGCCGCCTTGTCGGCGCTCTTGGCGGTGACGATGACGTCGAGGACCAGCACCTTGTCGGCCCGCTTGACCGCCAGCCGGCGGCGCAGCGCATCGAGCGTCTTGCCCGTCTTGTCGGTCTCGGCCGACCCCGAACCCAGCACGCCGCCGAGCAAATGGCTCAACAATCCGCCCTGCCCGTTGAATTCGGGATCCTCGGTCAGGTTGGTTGCCGCGATCGCCCTGAGCAGCACGCCGCTCGACTGGACGACGGCAACCTGGCTTTCCACCATGGTGATGCCGCCATCGGGCGGAACCCGGCTCGGATTGACGTCGTTGGTGACCACCTGCAGGTCTTGCGGATCGACGATGATTTCCGCCACCGAGCTGTAGAGCGCCGGCGTGAACAGTCCGTAGAGCAGCGCCCCAAGGGTCAGCAGCGCGGCGGTGGCGAGGATCAGGAAGCGGCGGCGCACCAATATGCGCTTCAGGTCACCCAGCTCGACGCTCGAGGATGGATAGGACGCGGCCGGTGGTGGCTCCGGCGCATATTGCATCACCTCCGGAGCGTGTTGTTGCGGCAACGAGAGCAGGGATGATTGCAAAGGTCGCTCCGACAACACTCCGTGTGCCCCAAAAGATTAAATTGCGGCTTCAGCCTAGCTATTACTCCAACTGTTAAAACACTGTTAATTATGTTGGGAGCTCTTCTGATTTCTGGCACGGAGTTTGCGTAGCAAAGACACGGGCCGTGTTGACAGGGCGCAAGCGAGCGGGAAACGAATGGAAATGGAGCGCCACCTGTCTCCAGTCCGACCGTTGCCCATCTCTCGTGCCCGAAAATCGAACACCGGCCAGTTTACCGACCATCAGAACTCTAGGGGTGCGACATGCAGGTGAGCCTGCGCCTGGACAGCGACTGCCTCCGTGCTTTTCACCTGCTGCTGCTGCAGCGCCTGGCGGCGCTCGCCAATGTCGAGGTCAGCGTCGACGCACGCCCGCGCGGAAGCGGCGTCCCAGGCAGCATAGCCGCGCTGTTCCAGCTCGAAACGGTCATCCATGGCTTGCCCGCCGACGGGTTGGCCAAGCGCCTGCCGCTGTCGGCGCTGGCACCATACCGCACCCAGCCTCGCGCCGCGCCGGACCTCGTGCTCGACCTGTGCGGCGACACGCGGCAGGAGGCAACGCGCGTCTGGCGTGTGACCTATGACGGCGTCGCCGGCGAAGCCGCCCTTTTGGCGTCGATCCTCAATGGCCGGACGCCGCTGGCCCGCATCGAGGAGAACGGCGCCGTCGTCGCCGAAGGGCGGCTCGGAACCGAATATGGCGGCATCGCGCTTGCCACCTTCCAGGACATGCTGGCGCGCACCGCGAGCCTGATCCTGGCGGCGGTGACGGGGGCTGCACGCGGCGCCCTGCCCGTCCTGCCCGAGCCGGCGGACGACAGGCCCGCGCCGTCGCTGCCCTCGGCCGGCAAGCTCGGCGTCAGGGCGGGCAAGGCGCTGGCGCGGCGCATCGTCCAGAAGATCTACCATCTCTGCTACAACGCCCCGCACTGGAAGGTCGGCTGGCGCGAGACGGACGGACGGGACCTGTTCGATCTGCGCGCCCATCCGGCATCGGGCTGGCAAGAGCTGCCCGACGACGGCAGCCGCTTCTACGCCGATCCGTTCCCGATCCTTTACCAGGGACAGGTAACCCTGTTCGTCGAGGATTATATCCACCGTCTGGGCCGCGCCATCATCTCGGCGGTGCCGTTCGGCCCGTCGGGGCCGATCGGCCGCCCGGAGCCGGTGCTCGACCTGCCCTACCACCTGTCCTACCCCTTCGTCTTCGAGCGTGACGGCGAGGTCTGGATGGTGCCCGAAAGCTGCGCCAACCGCACGGTCGATCTCTACCGCGCCACCGCCTTCCCCGGTGGATGGGTGAAGGAGGCGACCCTGCTGTCCGATATCGTCGCCAGCGACGCCACCCTGGTCGAGCATGGCGGCATGTGGTGGCTGTTCGCCACCGTCCGGGACGGTGAAGGCACCGCGAGGGACGGTGGCGGCGCGTTCTCCGATGAACTGCATCTGTGGTCGGCGCCGGACTTTCGCGGTCCCTGGACGCCGCATCCCAAAAATCCGGTGCTGATCGACATCGCCTCGGCGCGGCCGGCCGGACGCATGGTGGAACGCGATGGCCAGTTGCTGCGCCCGGTGCAGGACTGCCGCAGGAGCTACGGCGGCGCCCTTGGCATCGCACGCGTCACTCACCTTGATTTGAACGGCATGGACCAGCTTGTCGAGACCATCTTAACTCCTGGCGCGCTATGGAGTGGACGCAAGCTGCACACGCTCAACGAGGCGGGCGGCCTGGAATTCATCGATGGCTCGGCGATCGCGCCGCGCTGGAAACAGAAGAGGCGGCCGTAGTTAACCTAAACGTTTGTTGCTACCAGCCACCCGCGCTGGTTGCTTGAGGTTGATCAGGGTCCGGAAGATATATTCCACCACAGATTGTGGAGACAGAAGATGACGAGCATGAAGGGCAGCGAGATGACCACCGTCGAGGCTGTCCCGGCCGAAGTCGACGTGGCGATCGTTGGCGCCGGAATGGCGGGCACGACCCTGGCAATGGTTCTGGGAAAGTCCGGGCGCAAGGTAGCGCTGATCGACCCGCACCGCGTCCATCACGACGAGTTCAGGGCCGAGAAGATCGGCATGGATCAGATGCGGCTCTTCGCGAGGCTCGATCTCGAAGAGACGGTCATGCGCCACGTCACCTCGGTGACCGACGTCCACGTCTTTCGCCTGGGCCAGTTGTTCGCCCGCGAGCAGAAGTGGGAATACACATTTTCCTACGGCTCGATGATCAACGGCCTGCGCGACGCGCTGCCGCGCGAAGTGCCGATCACGATCGGCAAGGTCGCCGAGGTCTCGACCGGGCCGGACCGGCAGCGCCTGGTGCTGGCCGACGGCAGGGTCATCAATTCCCGCCTGCTGGTGGTGGCCACCGGTTACAGCGAAGCGGTGCGGCGCGCCATCGGCGTCGAGCGCGTCGAGCTGTCGAAGGCGCATTCGCTCTCGATGGGCTTCGACCTCGCCATTCCGCGGGACGAATGCGCCTTCCCGGCCGTCACCTGCTACGGCAAGCGGGCGGCGGACCGCGTTGCCTATCTCACCGTTTTTCCGCTCGGCGACAAGATGCGGGCCAACATGTTCGTCTATCACACCGTGGCCGACCAATGGACGAGGGATTTCCGGTCCGATCCGCAGAAGATGCTTTGTGAGTTGATGCCCGAAATATCGGCGCAATGCGGCAACTTCGCTGTCGCGAGTCCCGTCGAGGTCCGGCAGGTCAATCTGACCACGACGCAGGGCCATCGCCGCGATGGGGTCGTCTTCATTGGCGACGCGTTCTGTACGACATGCCCGACACCCGGCGTCGGCATCGGGCGGGTCATGGTCGACGTCGAGCGCCTCTCCTCGGTCCACATCCCCGCCTGGCTCGAAACACCAGGCATGGCGGCCGACAAGATCGCCACCTTCTATGACGACCCGGTCAAGGTGGCCTCCGACGAGGCCGGCATGCGTGTGAGCGTCTACGCCAAGCAGATCACCACCGAAACCGGACTGGAATGGCGCGCGCGGCGCCTGCGCAACAACACGGCACGCCGGCTGATGATCATTGGCCGCAAGGTGCGCCATTTGGGATTGCGGCGCGAGCCGGGGCTGGCCTGAGGGGCTTCCCACCCTTCATCGCCATCGAAGGCACTTCCCTGGTGCTATCCGGGGGACAGCGCCTCTTCCGTCCTCCCTCCCCGCGAGAGGAGGAAGCAGAAGGAAAGCGCCGGAGCGCTTCTCCAGCACAACGACATAGCGCTGAAAAAAGCAGATCCAACGCCGTTCAGTCGGAACCAGCGGCGCGCCGACAGGTTATGCCCGCAGGAGATCCTGTCATGGTCAAGAATATCGACCGCGCGTTGCAGGATGCTATTCTGGCGATGCGCATTCTTCGCAAATCCATCATTGATCATGGGCACATGGAAGCCATGGCCGAATTCGACGGCTTGATGAGCGTGACCATATCCGAGGCCGAGCGCGAACTGACCCGCTGGCAGGCCGGTCATCGCGCCAAGCGGTCAGGCCAGGCAAAATCCTGACGCGATCGCGCGCGGCTGGCATCCGCTGGAACCTTGCCGCACACGGTTGGTTTCAGGGAATGTGACATGCCGGCGGAGAACGAAGTGGCCCGATTGGTCGACAAGCAAAAGCTTGAGAGAGCGGATCGCGAGTCGCGGATTATCCTCGACGCCGAGCGGCAGGCCCGCGACGCAAAGACCGCCCGCCTTCGCAAGCAGCGGCTGTCCGCCGAGCCAAGCGAGGAGCAACAGAAGCCCGCACCGCCAAAGCGGCGCAGGTGACGGCGTGTTCTCGCCGCAAAAGCAAAAGGCGCGATCGACCGATCGCGCCTTTGTTTCGGCAGGCGAATGCCTTCAGGCTCGCCCGGCGGCTTCAGTCATTGCGGCGGCGGCAAATTTGAAGATCCAGCGAGCGCGGTGACGGCCGAAAGCCGTTCGCGCTTTTGCCAGGTTGGCTTCTCATATTTCTTCATTTGCTATTGCCCCTTTGTTGAATAGCGCAGAGAAGACCGGCTTCGCCGCGAATGTCAATTGCGTCAGGACGGCTGTCGCGATTTTGAGCGAAACGTTCCTGCACCGAGTAAATCGGTCTGCCGTGCTTTTAAATCCGCTGGTCCGGGATAGATTTAGGACCGAGAAAGCGCCACAAGCCGCTTCGGGAGGATCTTGCCATGTCAGACACCGCCTTGCCGCTGGTCATCAGCGCGCCCGAGCCGCGCACGCTCGAGCTGATCTTCACGCCGCCGCAGCTGGCGCGGCTCAGGGCGCATTACCGCATCGTCGAGACGACGCCGGACGGCGCGGCGCGACTGCCGGCCGGGGTGCTGGCCGAGGCCCGCTACATCGTCGGCCAACCGCCGATCTCGCCGCAGACGCTTGAAGCGATGCGGGCGCTGCGCTGTGTCTTCAACGTCGAGAGCAATCTCCTCGACAACATGCCCTATGAAACGCTGTTCGCACGCGGCATCCATGTCGTCACGACGGGCCTGGTTTTCGCCGAGCCGGTGGCGGAGCTGGGCCTGGCCATGGCGCTCAACCTTGCCCGCGGCATCGTCGACGCCGACCTCGCTTTCCGCCAGGGGCAGGAGCTGTGGGGCGGCGACGGCAACCGGACCGCGCGGCTGCTTTCGGGCGCCGATGTCGGCATCATCGGCTTCGGCGACCTCGGCCGCGCGCTCAACCGCCTGCTGTCGGGCTTCCGCACCCGCACCAAGGTGTTCGACCCCTGGCTGCCGCCATCGATCCTGAGGGAAAATGGCGTCGAGCCGGCTGCGCTGGACGAGGTGCTGTCGCAAAGCGACTTCGTCTTCGTCGTTGCCTCGGTGACCTCCGAAAACCAGGGATTTCTCGGCGCCGATGCTTTCGCCAGGATGCGCAAGGGCGCCGCCTTCATCCTGCTCAGCCGTGCCGGCGTCGTCGATTTCCCCGCCTTGATGGCTGCGGTGAAGAGCGGCCACATCCTTGCCGCCAGCGACGTCTTTCCCGAAGAGCCGCTGGCGGGCGACCATCCGGTGCGCACGCTCCCTGGCTTCCTGCGCTCCGCCCACCGCGCCGGCGCCCTCGACACCGCCTTCAAGCGCATGGGCGACATGGTGCTGGAAGACATGGACCTGATCGACCGCGGCCTGCCGCCGCTGCGCTCCAAACGCGCCGAGCGCGAGACGGTGTCGAGGATGCGCTCGAAGCCGTCCGACAGGAACTAGTCCCGGCCTATCCCCATGCCGGGACCGGCAGCCAGGCACGAGACAATCGCCGGGATTGTCGGCTTTCGCGTCTGTTATGCGTGATTTTGGCATCAGCAAGAGCTAAAACATCGACGATGCATGCTCCCTGGAGGTGAAACGTTTTGACTTCGCCCTTCCTTTTGCGTCAGATCCGACGGGCAAGCCTAGGCAAAGGGAACGAAAATGAAGAAAAGCTATGCCAAGCCGACACTTCTGAAGCGCCAGAAACTGTCCACGGTCACGGCGGTTTCCTGTCTTTCGCCGTGCAAGGCCGCTTGAATCGAGGGGATAGGGCCATGAAGAAAACCTACGCCAAGCCGACGCTCTTGAAGCGCGAGAAACTGTCGGCGGTTACCGCGGGTATCTGCACCTCGATTTGTATCTGAATCGAAGGCCTGAAACCTGAGGGATATGCGAGGTCTCGCGTCCTGGCGCGAGACGACTTCGACGATCCGCAAGGCGAGAGCCGTTTCCCCTGAGTTGCCAGGCTGAGTTGCCGGGCCTCCTGTTGTGATGGAACGATCGCGCCGCCGGCAGGTTTTGCAAATGGCCGGGCGGTAAGAAGCCCGGCGTACTCCAGAAGGCCCGTCACGAGTCGCGTCGGTGGCGGGCCTTTCCATGTCGGCCCGCAAGCAGCGATTTTTGCAGCGACATTGGCCGAAGGTCCCCTTTCGCGCCCGAGCGATGTTGTGCGAGATTGGCGCAATATCAGCAATTGCTTGAATAATGGTCCGGACGTCTTCGGGGGGACGGTGTCGTGCCAATTCGCAGGAATCTTGCCGCGAATCTCAAACGGCTTGTCAGCGGCCACGCGTCGGTGAGCGCCGTCTGCCGCGGATTGAACATGAACCGCTCGCAGTTCGAGCGCTACCTGCAAGGCAAGAGCTTGCCCAACAGGGCCACGGCGAGGCGGATCTGCGACTATTTCCGCATCGACGAGGATGAATTGTACCGCGCGCCGGAAGCCGAGGCGCAGCGACATGTCCTTCTGGCGCCCATACATGAAACGCTTTACGCCAACATGGTGCGCGGCCCCTGCCCCGCCATCGCCGGCGGCACCTATTTCACCTACTTCGCGGTTCCCGAGCGCCCGGATGTGTTGATGCGGTCGGTCACCTTCGTGCGGCGCGAGGCGGAGTTGGTGACGTTCCGGCGCGTGACCCGGTGGGCCGAGGGCAATCGCCAAGGCGGCGCGCGCGCGCTCGGCTGGCACTATGGCGTGGCGATCTCACGCCTGAACTGGATCTATTTCACCGCCATCAACCGCCGCCAGACCGGCGAGCCGTCGATCATGGCCGTGCAATGGGCGCCCTTCTCCGAACCGGTCCTGGTCGGCCGGGCCTTCGTCCTGACGGGAGCGGGGCCGGCCTGTCTGCCCGTCATCATGCGCCAGGAAGTTGGCAAGATCAGCCTGCGGCAGGCGATGCGGATGTCCGGCGTCGTCAGCCTCGACGACCCGCGCCTCGACCCGCTTGTGGCCAGCCTCGCGCGCGAAGGCTAGAGTGGTCACGGCCAATGATGATTTGGCCGGGGCCTACGAGAGACTCGCGATGCTCAACACGGCAGACTATGGCGGCAAGGAAGCCGATATCGTCCACGCGCTGGAGGAAGACATCATCTTCGGCCGGCTGGCGCCCGGCACGCGCCTGGTCGAGGACGTGCTGCTCGCCCGTTTCCCGGTCTCGCGCCACACCATCCGCCAGGCCCTCTACCAGCTGGAAAGGCTCGGCGTCGCCACGCGCGAGCGCAACAAGGGCGCCATGGTGCGCCGGCTCGCGCCCGAGGAAGTGCGCCAGATCTACGAGGTACGTGAGATGCTGCAGCGCCAGGCCGCGCTGATGATCCGCCTGCCGGCGAGCGACGCGCTGATCGCGGAATTGACCGAGATCCACCACGTCTACAGCGGCCATGTCGACGCCGGCTACCTCAGGGGCATCCACGAGGCCAATGACCGTTTCCATCTCACCATGTTCTCGGCCTGCGGCAATGCCTATCTGGTGTCGTCGATCGAGCACTATATGCGCCTCAGCCTGCCGGTGCGGGCGAATTCCCTGGCCGACCGGGACAAGCTCGACATCTCGCGCCAGCACCATCTGATGATGATCGAGGCGCTGAAACGCAGCGACAATTGGGTCTTGGCGCAGCTCTGCGTCGACCACCTGCAGCCGAGCAAGGCGTTCTACCTCCAGGAGATCGAGACCGGGCCGGCGCTCTAGCGAACCGGGCATCGCAGCGAATTGGGTCGTGCGGCTCCCGGCCGTCCTACCGGACCTTCACGACCACCTTGCCCTTGGCACGTCCCGTTTCGACATAGGCCAAGGCCTCGTTGGTCTGTTCGAACGCAAAGGTCCGGTCCATGACCGGGTGTATGATGCCGGCTTCGATGAGCGACGTGATCCGGCTCAGCTGGTCGCCCTGCGCCCACATGAACAGGAAGGAATAGTCGACACCGGCGCGTTTGGCCCTGCGGCGTATGCCGAGGCTGAGCAACCACACCACCAGCTTCAGCGCGACGCTCAGGCCTTGCTTCCTGGCGAACCCCGGATCCGGCGGACCGGAGATGGAAATCAGCTTCCCGCCCGGCTTCAACACGCGCAGCGATTTCTCGAGCGTCTTGGCATCCTGGCTGTTCACGACCACGTCATAGCCCTCCAGGACCTTCTCGAAATCGTCCTTCCGGTAGTCGACGACGACATCGGCGCCGAGCCTTTTCACCAGGTCCGTGCTCGCCGCGCCCGCCGTTGTCGCAACCGTCGCGCCGAGGTGCTTCGCCAGTTGGATGGCAAACGTGCCAACCCCGCCGGAGCCAGCCTGGATGAAGACCTTCTGGCCTTTCCTCAGCCCTGCCCTTTCGACCAGCACCTGCCAGGCGGTCAGGCCGACCAGCGGAATGGAGGCGGCCTCCTCCATGCTGAGGTTTTTCGGCTTCAGGGCCGCGTCGGCCTCCTCCACGGCGATGAATTCGGCGAATGTCCCGATCCGGCCATCGCGCGGCCGAGCATATACTTCGTCGCCGGCTTTGAACTTGCGGACCTTCGATCCGGCCCGCACGACGATGCCGGCCACGTCGTGGCCCAGGATGAAGGGCGGCCGATAAGGCACTATAAGTTTGAACTCCCCGTCCCGGAGCTTGGAATCCAGAAGGTTCACGCCGGCGGCGTGGACCTCGACCAGCACATCATTGTCCCGCAGTTCGGGTTCCGGCATGTCGGCGAGCCGCAGCGCGCCCTTCTTCTGATATTTGTCGACGACAAAGGCTTTCATCGTACTGGCTCTCTCGCGATTGCGGTCTTGCCGGAATGCGTTTTCATTTTGATGCTCCAGAACCCGTCGGGGCTAGCTTTCTTCCGTCGATTGAATTATGTTCGTAATATCAGATTATGCTCATAATGCAATAGAGCATGGAAAGGAAAGACATGCGTTACGAAAAGGGCCGCAAGGACGCATCGCGCGGCCGGATCATGGAGGTCGCCACGCAACGGTTCCGGAGCGACGGCATCGCCGCCTCCGGACTGGCAAGCATCATGAGCGACGCCGGACTGACCAACGGCGCCTTCTATCCCCACTTTCCCTCCAAGGCGGCACTTGTTCGGGAATGCGTGGCGGCGGCGCTGGAGGGCCAGTCAGGCCAGATCGCCGGGGTGTTGGCCTCCGGCGGCCTGGAGACGGCCATAGATGCCTATCTGTCGGCGCAGCACCGCGATAATCCGGGCATGGGCTGCGCTTCCGCCGCCCTGTTGCCGGAAATCGCGCGGGAGCAGCCGGAAACGCGACAGCTCTACACCGAACGCCTGATGACTTTGGTGCGGCAGGTGTCGGCCGCTCTCCCGCCGCATGCAAGCGATCCGGAGGCTGTGGCATTCGGCATCTTCGCGACGCTCATCGGCGCGCTTCAACTGGCCCGCGCGGTGGAGGGCGCGGAGTTGTCGGATCGCATCCTGGCGGCCGGGGCGGATGCGGCCCGTTCGCTGGCGCAGCCGCGCGGAGGCGACGCCGCGCCGTAGAGGATTGGACGGCAGACCTCCCGCTGGGCCAGGGCTGCCGGGCCGGAGCCGGCCGAGGCCAATGCAACCATGGCTGCAAAAACAGGCATGGAACGCTGAAACTTTCCGGCCGCCGTCCTCGTTGCTGCGCGATCGCCTCGCGGGCGATGACAAGACCCTCCACTCAATGCCCCGCCGGCTCGCCGGCGGGTTTTTTTTTGCGCCGCCGAACGGCCATGTCCGGGGCCTCCGGAACCATCCACCAATCGCGAAGTTTGTCCAAGCGACGGCAGGCCTGGCCAACTCCAGAGGCACGCCGCGATGGCGGCGGGAGAAATTTGGCCGATTCAAGCAAATTTCCGGAGCTGCGCTGGATTACCTTGGAATTTCGCAAGGCGTTCAAGATGCTCCTGAATATATTTTTACCAGTTTGGGGAATTTTTGCCTGAAAATCCGGAACTTCCAGGCAAAGTTTTTCGTTGAAAGCTTGATCGTTGCTTCGACGGTCACAAAGCAACAGGAAGGACCCAATCATGAACATCAAGATGATCTGTCTTGGCGTAATGGCGCTTTCAATGGCCACCGGTTCGGCTCTCGCAGGATCCAACAAGGGAACGTCCGCTCTCGATGATCCTGCCAAGATGAAGCCGTTCTACACGGATTCCGGCATGAAGACGATGGTTGGCAAGGACGCCTTCGTCACAGCCTGGAAGGCGCTGACGCCCGAAGACCAGATGGCTATGAAGACCGCCTGCGCCGACGAGGTCAAGAACGCCAGCCCGACCAACACGCATCCGGAATTCTGCAGCAGCGTGAAATTGAACGGCGGCAGCTGACAACGTGCCGCGGCCCTGGAGACAGCCCCGCTCGCGGGGCTGTTTTTTGTGAATGCCGCCGCTTTGCCTTGCCGCCCCTGCGCGCCCTCGCCGGGCTCGCCCCACCGAATGATGCTAACGTCGTCGAAGGCGAGCCGTTGCGATCGGTTCCGCCTGCGTTCAGTCTTACGCCGCGAGTTTGTTCCCGTCGATCGACACGACGCCTTTCCTTGTTCTGGCCATGTTGCACTGCGAAAGATTTGTTGCATTGCGATAGCGGCCCGTCCGGCCGAGATTGGCAAGAGCTGGACCTTGGGGGGCTGGGCTGCACCAAGGAGGCCTCGTGGCGGCATCGTTTCGGCCTGATATACAGGGCTTGCGCGCGCTGGCGGTCGGCGGCGTCGTCGCCTATCATTTCGGCCTCACGGCGCTGCCCGGCGGCTTCGCCGGCGTCGACATCTTCTTCGTCATTTCCGGCTGGCTGATTTCAACGCATCTGATGCAGGAGATCACCGAGACCGGCCGGCTCGACCTGTGGCGCTTTTATGCCAGGCGCGCCCGGCGCCTGCTGCCGGCCGCCATCTTCGTCATCCTGGCCACGCTCGCCGCCGGCGCCTTCATCCTGGCGCCGCAGGAACAGGCGCTCTATTCGCGCGGCGCCATGTATGCGGCGGCCTACACCATCAATCTGTGGCTGCTGCGCTGGTCGTTCGACTATTTCGCCGCCGATGCCTTGAGCAACCCCTTCATCCACTTCTGGTCGCTGTCGGTGGAGGAGCAGTTCTACCTTGTCTGGCCGGCACTGCTAGTCTTCGCCGCCTGGCTGCATCCGGGCCGGCGCATGGTGGTGGCCGTGATCGGCATCGTCGGCGTCGCCTCCTTCACCGCCTGCCTATGGCTCACCAGCCTCTCGCCGGCCTGGGCCTTCTACTTCTCGCCGCTGCGCGCCTGGGAATTCGCCGCCGGCGGCCTGGCGACGTTCGCCTCACCCGCTTTGTGGCGGCATCAGTCCTGGCTGCGGGCGGCACAGGGGTGGCTCGGCCTGGCACTGATCGCCGTCGCCTATCTCGCCTTGAGCGAAGACCTGCCCTTCCCCGGCTGGTACGCGCTGCTGCCGGTGGCCGGCACCGTGCTGGTGCTCCTGAGCGGTGCCGGCGAGCAGGGCGACGCTCCGGGCATCACCCGCTGGCAGGCCCTGGCGCCCGCCGCCATGCTCTCGCTGGCGCCCCTGCAATGGGTCGGCACACTCTCCTATTCGCTCTATCTCTGGCACTGGCCCATCATCGTCTATGCCGGCATGCTGGAGCCGGACCTCGGCGTGGCGCAGCGCCTCGGCTGCGCCGTGCTGGCGCTGGCGCTGTCGGCGGCTACCTACCGGCTGATCGAGAACCCGGCGCGGCGCGGCGACTGGCTGGCGGCCGCCGCACGCGCCTTTCGGTTCAACGCCGGCGCGGGCGCAAAACCGCTTCGGCTTTTTCCAGGGCTTGCCCTCGCCCCGGCCCTTGTGCTGACCGCCGCCGGCGTGGCGGCGGCCTACGCCAACGCGCATCTGGCGACGCGCAACATCGACCCCACCCAGCGCGGCATCGAGGAGGCGGCCGAACAGCCTTCCATCGCGCGCGCCGTCGACAAGAACTGCCTGCTCGACTTCCACACGGTGAAACCGAAACCTTGCACCTTCGGCTCGGCCGACGCCGCCCACACCATCGTGCTGTTCGGCGATTCGCATGCCGACCACTGGTCGACGCCGCTGGTCGCGGCGGCAAAACGCAACGACACCAAAGTCGTCACCTACCTCAAATCCTCGTGCCGCGCCTCGCGGCTGTCGACCTTCAACGCCGTGCTCAAGCGCGACTACACCGAATGCGACGCCTGGCGCGAACAGGCGATCTCAGACATCATCCGCCGCAAGCCGCGCCTGGTGGTGATCTCGGAATTCTCGATCGGCAATCTGACGCGCGACATGTCCGCCGCCAGCCGCCAGGCCGAGACCGCGCGCTGGCAGGCTGGCCTGCGCTCCACGCTGCAGGCCTTCAGCAAGGCTGGTGTCGAAACCGCCGTCATCCGCGACACGCCGATCGGCGGCAGCTTCGCGGACGCCTGCGTTGCCCGCGCGCTGTGGTGGCGCGAGGCGCCGTCGCTGTGCGACACGCCGAGGGCGCAGGCCGCCAATGACGGCGTCGCGGCGCAAGAGCGCGCCGTGGTGAAAAGCGTGCCCGGCACGCTCTATGTCGACCTGACCGACCGCTTCTGCGGCCCGACCGAATGCCACGTGTTCATCGGCGGCAAGCTCGCCTTCCGCGACCGCCATCATCTGGCGACGGCGTTTGCCGAGACGCTGGAAGGACCGCTGGAAAAGGCCCTGTTTTGATGGACTTGGCTCCCTTCTCCCCGTTCACGGGGAGGAGGTGCCGGCAGGCGCGGCGTTTGTCCTTTGCTCATTCAACCGGCCCGTGCCAAATCAGCCAGCCCCCACCAAATCAGCCACATATCGCTCCAGCGTCACCTTCCCGCGCTCCGGCCTGGTCGGCGGATCATAGGTGTCGTCGACCGTTACCTCCGTCATGCGCGCATAGGATTGCGCGGCTTCAGGCGAAAACCCCATGTCCTCGAACGCGTCCACCCAACGCTCGCGTGGCGCCGAGACCACGCTGACCTGCCTGCCGAGCGCCTCGCCAAAGGCCGCGGCGACATCCCTGGCCGTGTAACGCGACGGTCCTTCGACATGATGCAGGCCGTTCTTATCCGGCGGCTCCATCAACAAGCGCGCCGCCGCTTCGCCGAGGTCGCGTGGCGCCACCATCGGCAGTTCGAAATCCGCCGGGAGAAGCGTGTTGACCACGCCGTCACGCCTGGCGGTCTCCAGCGAGGCATCCCAGTTGCTCATGTAATAGGCGGCGCGGATAATGCTGGCCGCGATGGGCTGACGATGCAGCTTTTCTTCCAGCCCATGCAGGATGGTCAGGTCGCCGGTGCGTTCGCCGGCCCGTGCGCCATAGGTCGATTCCGCCACGACCTTCTCCAGCCCCGAACCGTCCAGCGCCGCGGCGATCGCAGCCACCGTCCTGCGCTCCTGGGCATCCGTGTCGGTCGAAGGATCGGCAGGCGGATTGAGCAGGAATGCCCTTGTGCCGCGCCTGAACACGCCACGCAGCGCCTCGACATCAAGCACGTCGGCCACTGCCACCTCGGCGCCGTGCGCGGCCAAAGCCGCCGCCTTGGCCTCGTCGCGCGTCACCACCGTGACCGGTTCGCCCAGCCGCAGGAGCGTCGCTGCCGTCGCCGAGCCGACACGCCCGGTACCGCCAAGAATGATATTCATGGTCCAATCTCCCTTCCTGGTTGCATATAGGGGAAATGGATAGTGGCGGCCGAGGTTCAAAATGTGCCTCACCATGCTGACAGGTGCGGCCAAGCTCCGCGAGAGGTGCTTCCGCCGCCACGACATAGGGTGCGAACCCATCGATCCACCGATTTATGGGAACAGGGTCGCGTCCCCGGCGTTTATTTAGACACACCTTACAGAGGAGGTTGTCATGAAAAAACTCTTGCTTGCATCGGTGATAGCAGTCGCTTCGGCGGGGGCGGTAATCGCTCCCGCCAATGCCTCCAGCATCACGCTCGGCATCGGGAACGGCTATGATGACGATTACTACGTTCCCAGACATCGCTACTATCGCGACTACTCCGACTATGGCCCGTATTACGGCCGCAACCACTACCGTTACAGCATGTATAACGACGGCTATCGGCCGCGTTACTACGGCATGTACCATCATCGTTGCCAAACCGAGTTGGTGAAGCATTGGCGGCATCACCACCGCGTGATTGAGCGAGTGCGCGTCTGCCGCTATTGACCGTTCAAACTGATCCGGCCGGCATCTGACCGGCCGGATAAACATTGCGAATTTGCCGGTACGCATCGCTGGCCGGGCGGTGCTAGCGCCCCATCATCATTCCATAGTGCACGGCCAGCAGATCCAGCCCCACCTTCAAGAGCTTCGTCACCACATCGCGTCCGTCGCCATCCTGCTCGGCCACGGTCTTCACTGGCTGCTCCAGGCACACGACCTTTTGCACGATTGCCGCGACGTCCCAATGGCCGAGCGCCCGCGTCGCGGCGGCGTGCGCGCGGCCGGCGTTGAGCACGCTGTCGGCGATGCCGCCACCAGTGCGGCCGCCGTCGACGCGCTCCGTCCAGCGCATCGGCTTGATGTCGGCCCGCTGGCTGCACCGGAAATGCTCGCGGTAGCGCAGGCCGGCCTCGCGCTGCTGGCGCGACAGCGAGGTGATGCCGAGAAGCGGATCGACATTGCGCACCCGCACGATGCCGCCGGTGGACGTGTGGCCGTCATTCGACACCTCGTAGACGCGACGCGCCTCCGCCGTGCCTGACGTCAGCCGCTTGCGACCGAAGGCATCGTCCCTCAGCGCGAAATCATGACCGACCTCGCGGCGGATGCGCACCTGCTCGGCCTCGCCCTTCGGCAGCTTCGGCGCCTGCGGTTTGGCGGCTTTGGTTTTCTTGGGCATGCGGTGGCTCCTTTTTGGGGGTCGGGGTGTGTTTTCCAAGAGAGGTCGCGATCCTTCGCGCCCCCCTCTGCCCTGCCGGGCATCTCCCTCTTGGGGGGAGATTGGCTGCGTCGTCGGTACCGCTTTTCCTGCTACGCCGGAGATCGGCGAAAGCAGTAGCGACATCCGATCTCCCCCCAAGAGGGAGATGGCCGGCAGGCCAGAGGGGGGCGCTGTCCCTCGGACCTGTCGGATATGATCATCCCGTCAACTGTTTTGCCGGCGCTTGCCCACCCCGCCGCGCCAGCAGCTCCCGCATCACCTTGCGCTCGCGCACTTCGATGCAGAGCTGCGCGCTCGAAGGACAGAACTGCGCGTTTCCGCTCCTCACCTCGCCGCGCACGAAGCGCTGGATGGCGGCCTGCAGATCGGCCAGCTCGGCATCCCTGACGGCGCCGAGATAGCCGCGCAGCTGCATCTCGACATCAGTCAGGGCGGATTGCGGGAAGCAGGAGAACAGTGCCGCCAGCGCCTTCGTCGCCTGCTGCAGTTCGGCCGTGGTCATATCCGCGGATCTCCTCGATGATGGCGTTGGCGGCGTCGCTGTGGGTTTTCGGCCTGATCCAGCCCTGCGGTTTTTTGCGCTGGCCCGGGCCGCGCGATCCCGAAGCCGCCTCACGGCCCCCGATCGAAATCCCCGGTCCTTCGCGCGCCCCGCGCGCTGAAAAAGCGGAAGCTTTTTCCATCTGGTTTCTGGACTCTGGAGAATGCCGCGCCAAAACATCGGCATTTGCCCTGGCATGCGCCTTTGTTTTCAAGGCGGTGGCGGCTCCGCCGCGCGCGCCGGCGGCCGCCCTCGCCTCGCTCTTCAGCCGCGCCTTGCGCAGCTCCTTCGTCAGCCTCCCGTGGCCGATCTCGCCACCCTCGCGCTCGAAGAAGGCCAGCAGCTCGGCGCTGATCGCCCGCCATCGTTTCAAAGACAGGCGCGCCACGCGCGCCAGCCTGGCGTCATCGTCGGGCAAGCTCCCGCCGGCATTCCACATTGCCATGAGAAGCAGCATGTAGGCGCCGATCTGCTCGGTCGAGAGTTGCAGCGTGTCGCCGACGAAATCGGAGACGTAGAGCTGCATGAAAGGCCGTTCGCTCATGCCGCGCTCCGTGCCGTGCTTCCAGTCGCGCTAATGGAACCAGCCCCCGGTCCGGACGTTATGACGCGTCCAAACCAAGGAGAGGACTGCCGATGACAGCCTTCATGCCGGTGACCCTGCGTTTCTGCGACAACAAGACCATGCTGGTCGGCTCGGTGGCCGACGCGGCGACCGCGCTTCGTCACCAATGGCCCGACAAGACCGCGCCGGACTATCTCGAGGCGGCACGGCTTGTCAGGCTCGCTGTCGAGGGCACTTGCTGTCCGCGCCCCGCCTTCGAAGCCTTCCGCGAGGCGGCCAGGCAACAGGGCATATTGGTGGCCAAGCCAAGAAGCCGCGCGCATGAGTGGCTCGACGCCGCTGCGAGCCCCTGAGACGGCGATGCAACCGCCTGCCAGCCTTGTGCGTTTATGAGCGTCGGCTTGAAAGCCGCGCCTGGACCGAAGGTGAACGCCGTGGGTACGATGAAAACCGGAGTGCCGCTCAAAGTGTCCCTGGACGGACATGTCGAGGAGATCGAGACCGTCAGCGACGCCGCCGATTTCCTGCAGCGCTGGCCGATTGAGCGGCGGGGCCATGTCTATCGCAGCGCGCTCAACGCCTGCAGCGCGGCCATCGCGGCGCAGATCTCGCAATCCGACGCGATCAAAGTGTTCACCGGCTTTGCCCGCGTTACCGGCATACTGGTTGCCGGAGGCGGCCCAGGGATGGTGCTGGAGCCGCGCACCGTACAGAGCCGCAAGCCCAAACAGGGCCGCCAAGTGCCGAAATAGCGGTGCCGCGCGATAGTTGTTCAAGGCAATTCTCCCAATATTTCGCGGAGCGTCCTTCTCCCCATGAACGGGGAGCATGCCCTGTAGGGCAATGACGGGCAGAGCCAGCGCTTCCACAGTTTGGCGTCCGCTGAAGCTCCAAATTGCGTTATGTCGCCGCTGCCCTCATCCGCCTGCTCGCACCTCCTCCCCGTGACCGGGAGAAGGGATCAACCCTTCAGCCGGCCTCGCAAACACGACGCTGGAAGCGTGCCTGATGGTAGGTGCAGTAGCTTTTCATCGCCCTGGTGCGCATGCCGCAGCACAGCATCTCCTGGCGAGGCCGTCCGCCGGGCGCATCATTTCGAGGATCGTCCTCCAGCGTCAGGTCGAGCGGCGCGCGGCAGCGGTTGAACAGGCAGTCGATGAAGCGCATGGCCACGCCATGCGGCTGCCGGCCGATGGCACCGCGTGGCGGCGCGGGTACCTTGAAACGGTAGGTTTGCCCATCGGCGATCAGCACGCCCGCCTCGCGCTGGAAAAGCCTCGGCCGGACGGGCGAAGGAGCCCGCTTCGGCCGCATGGCGGGTTTGGCCGGCTGCGGGGTGGCACCGGCACGGCTGGTTTCCGCCTTGGCGGCGCGGCTCGCCGCCTTGGCCATCGCCGTGCGCGCCGCCAGGCCCTTGCCATTAGCAAAGCCGATCGCGCCAAGCATGGCGTTGCGGTGGACGATGCCGATAATGGCGTTGCGCGATACGCGCGCGCCGCGCTGTACGCTGAACGCCGCCGCAATCCTCGAGGCCGAAAGCCCGTCCCTCAGCCAGCCGGCAATCGCCTGCAATTCGCTGTCGCTATAGCTTGCCATGTCGGTCTCCATTGCGCGGCCAGCGGCCGCCGCGAACGGCGCCGTCAGGCAAGCGTCGGGTTTGCCCACAGCCGCGATGGGACTGCCGGCCGTGGTCCGGCCTGTCGGCCGCAGGGATTGCTTGTGGAAGGGCTGCTTTCAGCCCAGCCGGTCGACGGGCGCGTCAAGGCGCCCAAGCCGCGCCCGCGCAGTGTCCCTGTCGGGGGCGGAAACCGCCCTGCCCGTCGTCGGCTCGTCGGCGATGACGGTGCGGTCCTGCGTGCGGATCAGGAAACACCCGGCGGCCGCGTCGAATGGGGGGCCGGAGCCGCGGGGAGCGGCGGCTCCGGCCGTTCCGGCCGCCGCTGAAGGGCGGACCGGACGCGAGGCCGATGCGTCAAGGCAATCGGCTTCGCGCTTCGCCCCGGCCGGGGAGGAGGACAGCCGGGACGGAAGGGAAAGGGCGGCGCCCGGCAAGGCCGGGCCGGAGGCGTTGTCGACTCTGAGGGGGTTGAGCTTTTGCATGAGGTGATATAAGCATAACTCAAAAATTGATGCAAGCCAATCTTTCATGGACGAAAGCAGGACTTGTCGGTCACATGAGGCCATGGTGAAAACGCAACTGTCGATCAGGGTCGGAGCCGCGATCCGCCAGGCACGCAAGCAGCGCGGCCTGGTCATGCGCCACATCGCCGAGCACAACGACACCGATGTCGCCGCCGTCGGCAACTGGGAAACCGGGCGCAACCTGCCCAAGACCGAGAACCTGTTGAAGACCGCCGCCTTCCTGCGTGTCGACCCCGTGGCGCTGGGCCAAGGGCAGGTCGTCTTCCTCGACGATGCCGGCCCGGTGGCGGACGCCGAGATCGTCACCGATGCCGGCCCCCTGCCGGCCGGAGCGATGGATATTCCGGTGCTGGGCGCCGCCGTCGGCGGCGATGACGGCGACTTCACCTTCAACGGCGAACCGGCAGGATACGTCCAGCGTCCGCCGGGAGTCCGCAACCTGCCGAAAGTGTTCGCGCTGCACGTGCTCTCGGATTCCATGGTGCCGCGTTATGAACCCGGCGACATGATCTATTGCGGCGGCCGCGACGCGGTGCCGGGCGACCATGTCGTGATCGAGACCTTTCCGGAAGAGAACGAGAAGAACGGCAAGGCCTTCATCAAGAAACTGGTCCGGCGCACGGCGGGCGAGCTGGTGGTCGAGCAGTACAATCCGCCCAAGACGCTGACCTTCAACCGCTACGCCATCAAACAGGTCTGGCGTGTCATCCCGCTGAAAGAACTGCTGGGGTATTAGGGGCGCACCTTCCTTCTCCCTTGTGGGAGAAGGAAGACCCCCCTCAAGCCCGCCTCGCCCCTTCCAGCTGCACGTCGCGGTCGCGCAGCATCCGCGCTTCCGAGCGCATGCGCTGGCGCTCGTCGATGAACGCTGCCTGGATCGAGATCGCCGTGCCCGGCAGTCCGTCGGCACGGCAGGCCGAGCAGACGATGCGCCCCGACAACGCGGCCAGCGGCGTGTTCCCGTTGACCCCGAAGCGCTTCAACTGATCGGGCCGCCACCAGCTGTTGCGGCCGCAATCGGCGCACTCGACCGACAGCGAGGCGACCTGCGCGATCACTGCTTCCCTGCCCGGCAACGCCATCATCCCCTGTCCTTTTGTTTCTGATTTGTTCCTATCTTCCCGTGTTTTGAAGCGGGAGTCGAGTCGCAGTTTCCAAACTCCTCCAAAAGTCTTTCTTCTATGCCTGTTTGAGTTATGCTTATATACACCTTGCATATGTGAGTCGGCGTGGAATGACCCGCGCCTGGATGCGGGAGCAAGAATGGATGCCGCCGATTTCGCCCGCGCCTGCGGTTACACCGGCGACAGTCCCGCTTTGCTCGAAGCCTTCGAGGCGATCCGCCGCAACGGCATCGCGCAAGCCCGTCTCGATCATTTCAGGCGCAAGGCCGTCATCGACGAAATGAAGCAGTCGGAGCCTCTGTTCCTGGCCGCGATCGGCCCGGCGCTGTCGGCGCATGAAGCCATCGAGGATGCCGGCCGTTTCATCGCCGGCTGGCGCAACATGCCGCGCTGGCGCCAGGAACGGCGCCTGCCCGATCTCGCCAGGGCGAAAGAGCAGCGTCTCGTCGCGCGCTTCTTCCGTCGCTACGGCCATCATCTCTGGGCGCTCGAAGCAGCCTGAGGCTCGGCACGGTTGGACCAGCCATTTGCGGGTTCCAATCCCTGCCTTTTCTTCCTAGATTGCGGGTGGGTGGCTGTTCGTTCGACGTGCATGGTTTGGAATGTTCAAGACCGCCCGCTCAAAAATTCAGACCTGGATAACGGCCGGCGCGGGAACCATCGCCGCCTTGTTTGTCGCCGGCGTGATGGGGGCGTTTGGCGCCCTGCCCGCCCATGGTCCACCACAATTGCCGCCAGACGCCGTCATCGACGCCGGACGCTGGCGCCTGCAGCCGGTGCGTGCCTATGTCAGCCATGCCGGGGTCCATGGCGTGCCGCTGAAGCCAGGCCAGAAGGCGCTGGTGCTGGAAGTCGACATGACCAACCGCACCGCGCAATCCGACAAGGGCTATTTCAACGTCTTCACGCCGGACGGCATTGTCCTGCCCGACTCCTCGCCGATGATCGTGTTGACACGCGATTCCACGATGACGCCGGAACTGCATCCTGGGATGACCGAGCGCATGGCCTATGTCTGGCCGCTTGCCGGCGACGCCGCCGTGCCGGCAAATCTCGCCTTCGGCGTCACCGCCGAGATCTTCAAGCCGCGCGACAATCTCCATGGCACGCCCGGCTGGTACAATCCCTACCGGCTCGGCACCGTCACCTTGCCGGTCACCGACCTGTCGGCGACTGGGCAGGCGGCGATCGGGCAGCCGGGGAGCGGCTCATGAGGTTACGCGTGCTTGGCAATCTGGCGGTCCTTTGCGCGACCGTGGCGCTGAGCTACGGCATGCAGGTGACGAAGCCGCATTATGCCGACCTCACCGCACCGGTTCCCATCGATGGCGCCATGCACGACACGGTGCGCGCGCGCAGCTTCGCTGTCAGGCTCGACAAGGTGATCTTCGCGCGCCAGCTCAAGGCCAGCCAGTTCGGCCAGGAAAAGCTTTTGACGACCAGCGGCCTGTGGGTGGTGGCGACGACAAACCTCACCGCGACCGGCGCTTCCACGGCGGTGGCCGACGGCACCTGGCAAGGCCCGACCGGGTTGCGCTATCACCAGACGGAGCGGCTGGGCTACCGCCAGGACATGCCGCCGCACGGCGTCGATCCGGGCCTGGACAAACGCGGCCTGTTCGTCTTCGAGGTGCCATCGGACCAGATCCGCGGCGCCAGGCTGCTGATCGCCGCGCGCCAGTTCGGCCCGCTCGACGCGCAGGCCCGCATCAGCCTCGATGCGCTGCCGACCGGCGCTGACGGCCAGCCGTCCGACATCCTGCCGGAATTCGACCTCGATGCCGCGGCGGGCCAGACACCGCAGGGCCAGACACCGCAGGGCAAGACATGAGCGCCGTTTCGACAGACACGGAACCGGCCACGAATCCACAGGCCGAGCGAAAATGGCGCCGGCGCGGCCTTGTCGCGCTCGCCGCCCTGCTGCCGCTGACGCTGGCCGAGACCAGTTATGACAGCGTGCGCGAATGGCTGCATGGCGAGGACCTCATCGCCAGGGATGTCGAGTTCGGCCAGTCCGTGCCGTTCGGCGGCAGCGGCTGGAAGCTGGCCGATTTGCGCGGCGGCAAGGCCGGCCGCCTGCCCGACCACGCCTTCGCCGTCATCGCCACCTTCACCGTGACCATCGGCGACCCGGACCTGCGTAAACAATGGCTGGGCTGCAAGCTGATGCTGACCGACGCCGCCGGCCGTCGCTGGCTGCCCGATTTCATCTCCGGCGTCAGCCTGCCGGAGGGCGCGATGAACTGCGCCCAGGCGATCTTCTCCGGCGCCAGAAAAGGCGACGTCATCACCGTCGGCGACACTTTCATCGTGCCCGAGGACGCGGTGAAAACCATCCGCCCGGCCGTCGGCCTGGGCAGCGAGCGGCCGTGGTACCTGCGTTTTCAAAGGCCGCCGAAATAGCTACTTTCTCCCGTCACTATACGGGGAGAGGAACGCACGCCTACGCCGCGGCTTCACTAACTCCATTCCCCGCCCCCTTCGACAGCGAGAACGCCGTCTCCAGCACGGCGGCGAGAAAACAGATCCTGATCGGCTCGATCAGGATGCCCGTCGAGGAATCCTGGAAGGGACTGCCGAACAGCAGCGTCACGCCGTGCGAAAAGATCTGCCAGACGTCGAGCTCGTGCGGGCCGATCAGCCTTGTCGCGCCAAGCCACAGCCAGGCAGCGCCCCAATCGAGCAGGCGGTAGCCGACGATCAGCGTGCACAGCAGCACCAGGCTGGAACTCACCGTCAGCCGCACGCCATTGGCGATCGGCAGGTAGCGCGAACGGTAGCCGGCGATGAAATGCTCGACGAAGTCGCGCAGGAATTTCGGCAGTCCGGCATAGCGCTGGCCGAACCGTTCGACGCGGCCGTTGACCCGCATCAGCGCCGCGTCGTCGCGCACCTCATAGCCGTAGATCAGCGCCGCCATGACCAGCCAGATCAGTGGCAAAAGCATGTAGAAGAACAGATTGACCGCCACCGTCGAGGCCGCGATCGAGGTGATCTCGACCGGCACCACTGGTGCGGCGCTCGCCGCCGTCACCACTGGTGCGGCGCTCGCCGCCGTCACCACTGGTGCGGCCGTCGAGACCGGAACCGGGCTCGCCAGCCCATCGATGGACGCCTGCAGCACGGACCAGAAATTGCGGCTCATCAGCCATTGCAGCGCACTGTCCTTCCAGCGGCTGATGACGTAGAGGCCGACGAAGATCCAGTTGGTCTCGCAGATCACCACGACGATCTGCCAGAACGACGTTGCTGTCGTCTTCGTCTGCATGAACTTGGCCAGCCGGCGGATCAGCCAGGAAACGGCGACCGAAATCAGCAGCCAGCGCGAATCGAGCACGTCGAGCACATTGCCGCTCTGGCCGAAACCGGCCTGGTCGAGCGAGGCGCGCGAATACTGCCGCACGATGTCGCCAAGAAATCCCCAGGCGGCGTAGTAGGCGAAGAACGGCAGCAGCGCGATGGTGATCATGCGCACCAGCCGCGTGCCGCGCCGGTCGGCATCGCTCGCCTCGTTGCCAGCGACTTTGCTCTCGGCGGCCTTGTCCGCGCCGCGCTGCGCGGCCAGCACATTAGGCAGGCCCGGCCGCAGCACATGGAACATCGCCACCGTCACCACCAGTTGCGCCAGCGCCACCAGGGTGAGCATGGCAAGCCCGGCGAAATGGTTGGCGAGCGCCACCTTGGCCGCCACTTGCATGAGGAGATCGCCGGTCAGCACCCCGGCCAGCACCAGCGCCACGAGCTGCGGCCAGAAGCGCCGCAGCAGCGAAAAACTCAAGCTGATCGGCCTGATGATGTCGGCAACCATGAGCATCCCTCATGACGCCACCCGCCCAAGCCTTTCTAGCAAGGCGCCGATGTTTTGCAACCGGGCCGGGAACTGGCCGCGCATCCGCTGCACGCGGCCATGGTGCCGCGCACCCCTACCGTCTCACCCGCGACTTCAGCCAGCGATCGAACGCCACCGCCAGGATCAGGATCAGCCCGATGACGATGCTTTGCGTGTAGGACGACACGTTGTTGAACTGCAGCCCGTTCTGCAGCACGCCGATCAGGGCAGCCCCCACCACCGTGCCGCCGACCGAGCCGATGCCGCCGAACAGCGAGGTGCCGCCGATGACGACGGCCGAGATCACCGTCAGCTCGTAGCCGATGCCGGCGACCGCTTCGGAAGAATTCAGCCTGGCCGACAGCACGAAGGCGGCGAGCCCGGCGAAGAAGCCGACGATGACATAGACCGAGACCAGGATGCGGTCGACGCGCAGGCCCGACAGCCGTGCCGCTTCGGCATTGCCGCCGACGGCGTAGACGGCACGGCCATAGCGGGTGTAGCGCAGCACGATGTGGCACAATATGGCGGCGATGGCGAAGATCAGCGCCGGCACCGGCACCGGGCCGATCAGCCCTGTGCCGAACCAGCGCATGGAGGCATCGAAGCCAGAGATCGGGCCGCCATTGGAGATGGTCAGCGTCAGCCCGCGAAACACCGTCAGCCCGCCCAGCGTGACGACGAAGGGCGGTACTTTCAGCCTCGTGATGGCGAACCCCTGCACGCCGCCGGCGAGAGCGCCGACCACGACGGCGGCCAGCAGCGCCGCGAACCAGCCATAGCCCTGCGTGCCTGATGTCGACAGCGACAGCGTATTGGCGGTGCCGCCCTTGGCGACCACGGCCGCCACCATGCCGCAGAAGGCGAGCAGCGAGCCGACCGAAAGATCGATGCCGGCGGTGAGGATGACGAAGGTCATGCCGAGCGCGATCAGCCCGGTGATCGAGATCTGGCGCGTGATGTTGAACAGGTTGATCGGGTCGATGAAGCTCGGCTTCAGCACGGTGAAGACGACGACGAGGGCGGCCAGGAACAGCAGCGGCCCGAAGCTCATCAAAAGCCGCGCGATCGTCACGCCGCCGCGCTGGTTCTGTTCCTCGGCGATGCTCATCGTGCCTGTCCCCCCGCGTCCTGTGCCGGCGTATCCTGCCTGTCGAGCGCCATCAATTCCATCAGTCTTTCCTCGTTTGCCTCGACGCCTGGCATCTGCCCGGTGATGCGGCCCTTGCGCATGGTGACGATGCGGTCCGACACCGCCAGCACCTCGGGCAGTTCGGACGAGATCATCATCACCGCGATGCCGCGCGCCGCCAGTTGCACCAGGATCTGGTGGACCTCCGCCTTGGCGCCGACATCGACGCCGCGCGTCGGCTCGTCGACGATCAGCACCTTCGGGTCGCGCGCCAGCCAGCGCGCCAGGATCACCTTCTGCTGGTTGCCGCCCGACAGGCCCTCGATCGCCTGCTCGGCCGAAGCCATGCGGATCGACAGCATTTTGCGGAAACCCGACAGCGCGTCGCGCTCGCGCCGCTCGGCCATGAAGCCGAAGCCGTTGCTGAAGCGCCCAAGCGAGGCGACGGAGAAATTCGGCAGGATGCCGAGCGCGGCGAAGATCGCCTGGTGTTTGCGGTCCTCCGGCACCAGGCCGATGCCGAGCTTGATGGCGTCGGCCGGCGATGCGGGTGCTATTTCCTTGCCGTCGAGCGTGATCGTGCCCGCCGCGATGCGGTCGGCGCCGAAAATGGCGCGGGCGAGCTCCGTGCGGCCCGAGCCGACGAGCCCGGCAACGCCGAGGATCTCGCCGGCCTTGAGGTCGATGTCGACGCCGTCGAGCACGATGGCATGCGGCGCCTCGGGGTCGCGCACGGTGCGCAAGCCCCGCACGGACAGCACCACATCGCCGGCCACCGCGCGTTGGGCGGGCCGCGCGTAAAGTTCGGAAGCGGCGCGGCCGACCATCTTCTCGATGATGGCGGGCAGCTTGATCGGCCCGCCCTGACGGTCGAGATGCCCCGCCAGCCTGCCGTCGCGCAGCACCGTCATGCGGTCGCAGATGGCGGATGCCTCCTCCAGCCGGTGGGTGACGAACATGATCGCGACCTTGTCCTTGCGCAGCCGGTCCATGATCGACAGCAGCCGCTGCACCTCGGTCTCGGTCAGCGCCGAGGTCGGTTCGTCCATGATGATCAGCCGGCTTTTCAGCGACAGTGCGCGGGCGATCTCGACCAGTTGCTGTTCGGCCACCGACAGCGCCGACACCGGCGTCATCGGGTCGATGGAAAGACCGACGCGGGCAATGATGGCGCGGGACTCCTGTTCCATCCTGCGCCAGCTCACCAGGCCAAGCGGCCCGGTCGGCGCGCGGCCGATGAAGATGTTCTCCGCCACGGTCAGCGTCGGGATCAGGCTGAGCTCCTGGTAGATGGTGACGATGCCCAGCCGCTTGGCGTCCTGCGGGCTCGCCGGCTGATAGTCGGCGCCGTCGAAGGTGATGCGGCCGCTGGACGGCGGCATGACGCCGGACAGGATTTTCAACAGTGTCGATTTTCCGGCCCCGTTCTCCCCGAGCAAGCCCAGGATTTCGCCGGGATGGACATCGAGCGAAACCTCGCTCAGCGCGGTGACGCCGGCGAAATGCTTGGTGACGCCTTCGATGGCAAGCAGGACGGGGGATGCGGCTTCAGCTGGCAAGGATGGCTCCCGGATTGCGGCAGGCAGCGGGGCACGCCCCCCTCTGTCCTACCGGACATCTCCCCCACGAGGGGGGAGATTGGATGTCGTGAAGGCTTTCGCCAATCTCAAACGTTGCAAGAGAGGCGCGGTCGAAAGAAGCTGCTGATCTCCCCCCTCGTGGGGGAGATGGCCGGCAGGCCAGAGGGGGGCGTGCCCCACCGGCCTGACCAATCCAGCCTACTTCGTCTCGTTCAGCCGCTCCGCCTTATCCAAATTGTCCTTGCCGATGACGATGGGCGTCAAAAGCACCAGCTTCTCCTTCGGCTCGGTCTTGTCCTTGGCGTAGGCGACCGCGATCTGCACGGCGGTGCGCGACTGCTTGCCGGGGAACTGTTCGACCGTGCCGGCGAGCTTGCCATCGCGCACGGCGACCAGCGCTTCGGGCAGCGCGTCGAAGCCGTAGATCTTGACGTCGCTGAAGTTGCGCGCGGCGCACGCTTCGAGCGCGCCCAGCGCCATGTCGTCATTGGCGCAGATGATGGCGTCCGGCTTGCCGTTGGCGGCAAGGCCGGCTTCCGTCACCGTCAGCGCCTCGGCGCGGGCGAAGTTGGCGGTCTGCTCATAGATGATCTGGTACTTGTCCTTCAGCGGATCGAGCACATTGTGCACGCCCTTGTTGCGGTCGATCGCGGGACCCGCGCCCGGCTGGCCCTGCAGGTGGAACAGCTTGGCGCCATTGGGGAATGCCGCCACCACGGCGCTCGCTTCCGCCTCGCCGCCCTTCACATTGTCGGCGCCGACATGGGCAAGGATGCCCTGGACACCGTCGACGCGGCGGTCGATCGTCACCACGGGAACGCCGGCCTTGACCGCTTCCTCGATGGCTGGCGCCAGCGCGTTGACGTCGAGCGGCGAGATGACGATGGCGTTGACCTTCTGCACCAGGGCTGCCTCGATGTCGGCGGTCTGCTTGGTGGCCGAGTTCTGGCCGTCGCTCTCGGTCAGGTTGACGCCTTGCGCCTGCGCTTCGGCCTTGATCTCGTTCAGCATGTGCACGAAGAACGGAAAGCCGAGACTGGGCACCGAGCCGAGAATGGTGAGTTTGTCCTCGGCGAAAGCCGAGCGTGCGGCCAGCATCATGGCGCCCGCGGCCACGGACGTCATCAGGAATTCGCGTCTGTTCATGGGTTCCTCCTCCACAGAAGCGCACTGTCCCTAAAAACCGGGACCGGTTTCAGGAAGGATCATGCGCCGGTTAAAGTGTTGGAGCATCCTCCTTGCGCCAAGAACGCATGCCGCTCCAGCTGACCGCCGCCAAAACTCCTCCGATCGGCGTCAACAAGAGGATGCTAACCCAGGGTCAACCGTTTGTGCAACATCGATATAACAGAGCCGGACAGCGACTTGTCGGAATTGTCTGAATTTTGGATTCTTGGGGCCTGAAGGCCCTTCTATGTCAGGAACGTCAAAGTGCGGCTCCAAAGCTGCGCGGCGGCCGTTCCATTATAGTCGGGCAGTGCCGGGTCGGAAAAATAGTGTCCCGAGTTTGGATAGCGGAAGACCTGCACATCCGCTCTCGCTGCCTCCGCGCTTTCCTGCCAGGCGCGGACATCCGGCTCGGGGAAAAGTGGATCGGTGTCCGCGACATGTAGTTGAACCGGCAGGCCCGGGCGCGTGTTCGCAGGCACGGTCGCCAAACCGTGCAACAGAAGGACACCCGCGGCCAGCGGACGCGACGCCCAGAATTCCGCCACCACGCCGGCGCCCATCGAGATGCCGGCCAGCACCGCATCGCCCGGCGTCGAGGCCAAAGCCTCCCGTGCCTTTAGGCAGATGGCATCCCAACCGATCCGTGCCTTGATCGCGAAACCTTCATCGAGATCGTCCGTCGCCGCACCCTGATAAAGGTCTGGCAGCGTGACGGCATGGCCGCTGGCGCGGAAGCGCTCGGCAAGATCACGTTCGATCTGGCGCAGGCCAAGAACCGAGTGAAACAGGATCATGTTCGCCATGCTCTGGTCCGGGTCGCTGAAATCCCGTCATGCTACCTGCCGGGGCTTGGAGCCTCAAGGCACGCCACGTCGGCTTCCATTTTTCCGACCCGGCATTACCTTTGGACTGGCCAAAGCCGACAAAGGGAGACACCCATATGAAGCCGCACATCATCTGCCATATGCTTGCCTCGCTCGACGGCGGCCTTCATCCGAGCCGCTATACCGAAAGCCCCGACGGCAGCCGGGCCGAATGGTCGGGCCTCTATGAACAGATCCACAACGACCTCGAAGGCGACGCCTGGATCGTCGGCCGCGTCACCATGGCCGAGATGAGCAAGGCCGGCGCGCACCCGCCTGCGCATGCTGGCAAGGTCGAGCGGCCGCATCATTTCGCGCGGCGCGACGCGGGCAGCTATGCCTTGGCGCTCGATGCCTCCGGCAAGCTGCATTTTGCCAAGCCCGACATCGGCGGCGATCATGTCGTCGTGCTGCTCGGGCGTGATGTCGAGGACAGCCACCTGGCCGAACTGGCAGCCGACGGCGTGTCCTATATCGTTTCGGAAACGGCCGACATCGATCTCGCCGCGATGCTCGACGTGCTCGGGCGCGAACTCGGCATCCGTCGGCTGCTGCTCGAAGGCGGCGCCGGCATCAACGGCTCCTTCTTCGCTGCGGGGCTGGTCGATGAGTTGAGCCTGCTGGTCGCCCCCGCGCTCGATGCGCGGGCGGCGAACCAGGGCGTTGTCGAGTTCGGCGAGGCCGGCCTGGCGGGCAAGATGCGGCTGTCTCTCAAAAGCTGCCAAACCCTGGCGCATGGCCTCGTCCAACTACGCTACGCCGTCAGCCCTGGCTGATCTCGTGCTTGCGTTTTGGACTGCATGCCTCCATCGTTTCGTCATCCACGGGCGGAGCAAGGAGCGTAGCGACGCAGCGCAGACCCGAGGATCCATGCCGGGACTCCTGAGCCCCGCCACAGTGAAGAATTCTGCTCCGCTGCGCTCTTCGGCCCAGGTCACGGAATGGATCCCAGGGTCTCCGCGACGGAGCTTCGCTCCTGCTGCGCCCTGGGATGACGAAGTTTAGAAGCCTCGGCCAATTCCGAACGTTGCTACCACCCATCAGTATCGCATGGCGTCGAGATCGGCGATCAGCGTCGGGCCGGTCGGATGCCAGCCGAGCCGCGCCTGGGTCAGCGCGCTGGAGGCCGGCAGGTCCATGGGGGCGAACATCGCCATCCAGCCGAAATGCTCCGCCGCCTTTTCCGGCGCGATCGAAACGACCGGCAGGTTCAGGCCCCGGCCAAGCGCCTCGGCGATCGCGCGCACCTCGACGCCTTCCTCGCCGACGGCGTGATAGCGCGCGCCGGGTTGGCGCTTTTCCACCGCCAGCCGGTAGAGGCGCGCGGCATCGAGCACATGGCCCGCCGAAAAGCGATTGCGGCCTTCGCCGACATAGGCCGAAACGCCCTTCTGGCGCGCGATCTCGATGAGCGGCGAGATGAGGCCTTGCTTCCTCGTGTCATGCACCTGCGGCAGGCGCAGTACCGAAAGATTGATGCCGGCCTCCAACAAGGCATTGCCGGCGAGTTCCGAGGCGATGCGGGGATTCGCGTGACCGGCGTTGAAGACATCCTCGACCGCCAGTTGGCCATGGCCGGGGCTGCCCATGCCGACGCCTGACGTGATCACCAGCGGCCGGTCGGAGCCGGCGAGCGCCTCGCCAAGCGCGGCGATGACATGGCTGTCCTTTTCGCAGTTCTCGACAAACCGCGAGAAATCATGGTCGAACGCGGTGTGGATCACCGCTTCCGCCTTGGCCGCGCCGTCGCGCAAGCCTTTCGGATCCTCGAGGGTCCCCCTATACACCTCGGCGCCGGCGGCTGCCAACGCCTGCGCGCCCGCCTCGGAACGGGTGACGCCGACCACCTGATGGCCGGCCTGAAGAAGTTCGGGAACGAGCGCCGAACCGATGAAGCCGGTCGCGCCGGTGAGAAAGATACGCATGCAAAATCTCCTGGGTTGCCTGCGTAATATCGCTGCTCTATTATTCCATTAAAGTAGTGATCTTATCATGGTATAATGGCTAACAGGATGCCCAACGCCTCCAACGGCTCGCTCGCTGCGTTCCTGAAAGACCGGCGCACCCGGCTCGACCCCTCGTCGTTCGGCTTCTCCGGACGCAGGCGCACGCCTGGGCTGCGCCGCGAAGAGGTCGCCCAGCGCGCCAACATCAGCCCGACCTGGTACACATGGCTGGAACAGGGCCGCGGCGGCGCACCCTCGGCCGACGTGCTGAACCGCATCGCCAAGGGCCTGCTGCTGACCGAGGCCGAGCGCGAACATCTTTTCATGCTGGGGCTGGGGCGCCCGCCCGAGGTCCGCTACCTCCGCGCCGACGGCGTCAGCCCCAGGCTGCAGCGCCTGATCGACACGCTCGAGGCAAGCCCTGCCCTGATCAAGACGGCGACCTGGGATGTCGTCGCCTGGAACAGCGCCGCGCAAGTCGTAATGACCGACTACAGCACCTTGCCCCACGGCCAGCGCAATATCCTGCGCTTCATGTTCCTGAGCCCCGCCATCCGCGCCAAACAGCACGATTGGGAGAACCTTGCCCGTTTCGTCGTCGGCGCGTTCCGGGCCGACGCGGCGCGCGCCGGCGCGGTGTCCGAGGTCGCCCAACTGGTGGAGGAATTGTGCGGCGCCAGCCCCGAATTCGCCGCCCTGTGGCGGGAGAACGACGTGCTCGCCCATGGCGACGGGACCAAGCGCCTGAAGCATCCCGATCTCGGCGACATCGAGCTCGAATATTCGGCCTTCGCGGTCGATGGCCGGCCGGACCTCAGCCTGACCGTCTACAACCCGGTGGACAGCAAGGTCGCCGACCGAATCCGCGACCTCGCCCGGCGCCGCAAAGAGCGAGACGCGACGGACCCGTCGATGAAGCCCACCACGCCTTAGAGCAATTCCAGGAAAAGTGTGAAACGGTTTTCCGTTCGGGATTGCGTAAAAACAAAGAGTTAGAGCCGTTCGGCGATTCCGTGAAATGCGGAACGGCTCTAGGGGCGTTCGCACATCGCCTTCAGGATCCGCAAGGTCGGCCCCCAGTAAAGATTGGCATGCGGACGGATCGACGGTTCGGCGAAGCCGCTCAGCGTCAAGGTCAGCAGCGTTCCCTGATCCGCCGGCGCGAGCGCGAAGCCGACCACCGTGTGGTTCTCGGGTACGTCAGCCAGGCGCGAGGCCGACAGCGTGCTCCAATAGCTGTAGGCGAAGCTCTTGTCCGGCTCGAAGGCCCGGACGGCGCCGTGGCTCTCGAACGGCATGCCATGCAGCACGCCGCGGATCACGATCGCGCCGCCGGCTTGAGCCTCGAGGCTGACATCCAGTTCTTCGTCGGACATCCATTGCGCGATCAGTGCCGGCGTCGTCAGCACCCGCCAGACCTTGGCCGGGTCGGCATCGATGGCGATGGCCTTGAAGATCGGCGTGGTGTCGAGGGAACCGGTCACGAATGCAGCGACATTGCGCCAGCGACGCGACCGGAACCACGCCGGGCAACATTATGGACCGGTCTTGCCGAACTTGCCCCGGCAGAATTGCACGCAAGGCCTGTTCGACGACCGATTTCCATCACAGGATACTTGTCGCCAGCCGGTCGAGGCGCGAATCCTCACGGTAGAGGACGCGGACGAGCACCGCAGCGGCAATGCCGGTCAAGGCACCGCCAAGCACATCCGTGACGTAATGGGTGCCCACAAACAGCCTCGACCAGCAGATCAGCACCGCCACGGCTCCGAAAATCATCGCGCGTCCGGGAAGCGCCTGCAGGGCGAATGCGGCAACGATGGCGAAAGCCGCCGTCGCGTGATCCGAGGGGAACGACCAGTCGGCGCTGGCGGGAATGATGAGATGGGTCACACCGGCGTCGTAGGGACGCACGCGATGCACGAAAAGCAGGCTGATCTGGTTGGCGCCAAGTCCGATCAGGAAAGACAACCCCGCCGCGATCGCGGCATGGCGGACGTGGGTCCGGTCCGTCCTGCTCCACCATTGCAGGACCACGCAGGCGATCAGGAGCGGGACACCGAATTTCGTCACCGAGATCATGATCAGATCCAGCGCCGGGCTTATTCCCGCCGCCGAATTGATCCAATGTGTAGTCGTCACGTCCATCAATTCACCTTACCGTCGAGCCGCCACACCAAATGGCAGGAGAGCCATGAACGAGCAGCGTGTCCACCAGATTTTCGAAGTCAGCCTGCTGCTTAAGGGCGCACATGCGCTCATCGAATGCGTCGGCGGCCTGCTGCTCGCCTTTGTCAGCACCAGCACCATCGTGTCGCTGGTGAACAGGCTGACGCAGGAAGAACTGGTCGAGGACCCGCATGATTTCATCGCCGGCCATCTGATGGACGCGGCGAACCATTTCTCCGTCGGCACGCAGCATTTCTACGCATTTTACCTTCTCAGCCATGGCCTCATCAAGATTGCCCTGGTGGCGGGGCTGCTGAGGGGGAAGCTGTGGGCCTATCCGGCCTCGCTGGTCGCCTTGCTGCTGTTTATCGTCTACCAGCTCTACCGCTTCAGCTATACCCGCTCCGCGGGGCTGATCGTGCTCACCATATTCGACCTCGTCGTCATCTGGCTGATCTGGCACGAATACCGCCTCGTTCTGCGCCACAAGGTGGCAAGCCGTTAGAGGGGCGTCGTCTGCCACGGCCCCTATTCCGGCGTGCCATGCGCCGAATGCCGGCAGGTGATCTGGGAGTTCTGCTGCGATGATCCCGAGGTCAGGATCATCGGCTCGACGCTCGACGGCGGGATCGAACTGATGACCATCGGCGAGATTTATCCAAGCCCTTATGGGCCGGGCACCAAGGGTATCGACCCGCGCAAGTTCTGATTGCGCGGGCAACCCGCTTTGCAGCCGGCCCGCCACCAGCCCGGCGGCGGGCCGGGCGTTGTTACTGGATGATCTTGATGATCTTGTGGGTGCCCGGATCCACGATCACCGTCTGGTTGTCGATCACGGTGTAGCGATATTTGACATTGGGGACTTCGTGAAGCTCGACCGTGTCGGGCAGAGCCGTGCCGAGGCTGAGTTCGACGCCGGGAACCTTCACCGAAGCCAGCGGCTGCTTCTTCACATATTCCTTGATCACCGTTTCCTGCTCGGGCTGGATGATGACGTCTTCGGCGGCGGCTGCGCCGACACCCGCGAGCAACAGAACCGCGGCCACGGCGGCAAGAGTCTTGTTCATGAATTCCTCCATTTGAAATCGGCACAGCACAGGATTGTCGCCGCGCTGAGGATCGAACTTCAGGCACGGATGAACGTTCCCCGGTCGGGCTTCGGTCGGGCCAACCTCGGACTTAGGTCCCATTCAAGAACGCAATGGTCCTGCCGCCGCTCCCGCCGGGAACGGTCGCCTTTCGCACTCGTTGTCGCTCCGTGATGGCAGGCAGCTGACTGATATCAGTAAGCAGCCCCATGTTTTTAGCGAATTGGCGCAGCTACGTCCCTTCCTGCGCCAATAGGGTTCGCTCACTGCGTCCAGTTGGTGAGCGAACCCTGAATTCCCCGGCATCGGGCCGAGACGGGAGGAGGTTGTGATGTTCGGCGACAAGGAAACCCGTCTTATCGAGATGGTGCTGCTGATGGCGGTCCCGTTATCGGCGTTGATCCCCGCATTGCTCGTCACCTTCACGTCGAGCTGGTAGCAGCCCGCTTCGAGAGGGACAGCCCCGCCTGCTTTGGCGGAGAGCTCGGCATCCGCTGGTGCCCGTTGCCGATTGTCGATGCGTGATTTGGAGGAGAGGGAAATGCAACTTGGTGACATCATCGCCAACACCTTGGCCATCCTCTTGCTGGTTTGTTTTCTCGCCAGCACCTTCTTCCTTTTCGGAAAGCCATTATGGCCGGAGCAGCACGCTCGCATGGTCATCATTGTGCCGGTTGACACGATGACGACAGCGTCGACCGGCCGCGGTGGCGCCCCTGTCCTCCCAGGCACTTTCGACACCAGCATTGCCCGTCCGAGGCCGTCCTGACGGGCATCATGGGCATGCGCGCCAGCGAATGCAGCCGCGCCCGAACAGCCCGGAACCAAACCAATCGGCAAGGGTTTCCCAGTGGAAGGGACCGCAACCACGGAAGCGGAGTAATGGAACTTCTGACCTTGGAACTGGCCCGGGCGAGGCAGCGCCTCAACCGAGCGGAACTTGCCCTGGAACGTGCAAACGCGATGCTGGACGAGGACTGTGGCGTCGGTATCAATCTGAGGCTTTGCGACAGGATACGATCCGCGCAACAACGCGTCGGCGAGGCGAAAGCTCGGCTTGTGAAGCTCGATCCCGCAAGCATGGATTCAGGCCACAGCGGTTGAAGCAGCTGAGAGAGAGACGCCCGCCGAATCCTCATTCAGGCAATCGCCAGTTCACCCTCGGATTCTACCCGGCAGCCCGGCCCTAGGCCCAGGAAGACTCAAGTCTTGCGCCGCGAACCGGTCGCGCGTTGGTCGCTGAGGTGAGGACGCCATCCATGCACTCGGTCCCGCCCCGCGGCCTTGGCGCCGTAGAGCGCCTCGTCCGCACGATTCAAAAGATCGGCGATCTCCATGGCGCCGCCGCCGGCATCGAAGGTGCCGACACCGATGCTGACGGTAACGATGCCTTTTTCGCTGCCGGCATGCCCAAGAGCGAGGTCGCGCACCTTGCTCCTGAGGTTTTCGGCGATGACGAAGGCGCCCCGCGCATCGGTCTCGGGCAGGATGAGCGCGAACTCCTCGCCGCCATAGCGGGCGGCGGCGTCCGCCGGCCGGCGGGCTGCCGCCTCGATGCAGCGGCTGACGACGCGCAGGCATTCATCGCCCGCCGGATGGCCGTAATAGTCGTTGAACCGCTTGAACCAATCGACGTCGATGATGAGCAGGCTGAGCGGCATTGCGTTGCGGCTGGCGCGGGCGAATTCGCGCGCCAGCGCTTCGTCGAAGGCGCGCCGCGTCAACAGTTCGGTCAGGCCGTCACGGTGCGCCAGAAGGTTCAGCTTCTCATTGGCGGCCATCAGTTCGGCCTCGACCTGCTTGGCCTCGGTGATGTCGGAAAACACGCTGAGGCTGCCGCCATCGCCGGTCGGCCGGGTGCGCACATCGAGCCAGCGCCCGTCGGCAAGCTGGACCTGGCGGTGACTGACGAGCTTCTGCGCGGCCATGATGCCGGCGATCCAGTCTTCGACCGCGTCCGGCGGCGTGGTCCCTTCGCCGCGCTCCGCCGAGGCGCGCAGGATGTCGCGGTAATCGGCACCCGGCACCCTCATGTCCGCCGTCTTCGGAAACATGGCGCGGTACCGGGCGTTGCACAGCACCAGCCTGCCGTCCGGATCGAACATCACCAGGCCGTCGGCCATGTGCGTCAGGGCGTCTCCGAGCCTTGCCTGGCTTTCCGCCAGCTCGTTCTCAAGCTGCTTGCGAACGGTGATATCGCGATTGTGCGTGATCAGGCCGATGATGGCTCCGCTCCGATCCCGAAAGGGCGCCTTCAAGGTCGCCAGCCAGCCATCGGTGCCGTCCTCGTGGTGAAGGCGCTGTTCGATGGTCGACGAAGCGCCCGAGGCCAGCACGGCAAGCTCGTCCTCGCGGAAGCCCTGCGCCGTCCCACGCGGAAAGAAGTCGAAATCCGTTTTGCCGATCAGTGCCTTGGCGTCGGTCGCATGCATCAGTTCCGCCGTCGCCGGATTGGCCGCGATGAACCGCCCGTCGAGATCCTTGACGTTGAGGCAATCGGGCAGCGTCTCCACCACGGCCTTGTAGATGCGCCGGGACTGCAGCGCTTCGAGGCGACGCCGCTCCTGGTAGAGCGTCAGCCCCGACAGCACCACCGAGACGAAGATGAGCAGGGAGGACGGCAGCGCCACCTTCGGCAGCACCATCTGCAGGACATCCCGCGGCAGCACGCTGAGGCCAAGCAGTGACGCCGCCGCGGCGGCCGCGCCAAGGATCATGATGTCGATCATGGTGGCGCGGCGGCCCTTCAGGGCAAGGTTGCCGGCAACGCCAACCAGCATGGCGGCCGCGATGCCCACGGCGCCGGCGAAGGCGCCGATGCCGCCCTCGAAAGTCCGGAAGGCACCGGCCATGACCCCGGCGACGATGCCGGCGACAGGGCCGCCGAAGAAGCCGGCAACGGCAATCATCGTCGCCCTGAGATCGGCGAACACGCCCGGCTGCAACTGCATGGGTGTCAGCATCAGGACGATGGCGCCGGCGCCCATCAGCAGGCCGAAGGCCGCTGCCTTCGCGGCGGCCGGCCAGCGATCCAGCCACACATGGGTGTGGATCCAGACTGAAACGAACATCGCGACGACCGCGAGATTGGCCAGCAATTCGGACCAGGGCGAACCCATTGCGCGCCTTTCCTTTCACCGGGCTTTCGCCGTATCGCCTCCTCGATAGGCCCTCAATGACAACAAAGTGTTACATCGGGGATTTGCCCTTTGGTCGAAAGCAAGCGCGGCGACACGCCGAAAAGGCCGGCGCAAACCTGCAGCGATTTCGGTACGGGATCAGTCCCACCGCATCCCAGCGACAAAGTCGATGAACGCGCGCAGCGGCGCCGGCGTCAGGCGGCGGCCGGGATAGTAGAGGTACGGGCCTGAAAATTCCTGCCACCAGGGCTCCAGCACCGGCTCCAGCCTGCCATCGTCGAAATAGGGATGCAGCCAGTCCTCGAACAGACTGACAATGCCGCCGCCGGCGACGGCCACCTCGAGCGCGAGCGCCATTGCGGTGCCGGTGCTGACCAGCAGCGGGCCGGTCGGCTCGACGCTCACCTCCTCGCCGTCGCGTTCGAACTCCCAGGGCGGCGTGAAGCCGCTGGCGAAGCGTCCGCGCAGGCAGGCGTGGTCGAGCAGGTCGCGCGGGTGCTCGGGCCGGCCGCGCCGGTCGAGATAGGCCGTCGCGGCGGCGGTGGCGAAGCGCTGGCGGCGCGGGCCGATCGGCACGGCGATCATGTCCTGCTCCAGCCGCTCGTCATAGCGGATGCCGGCATCGCAGCCGCTCGCCAGTATGTCGACGAAACTGTCCTCGGCGGTCACTTCCAGGCGAATGTCGGGATAGGCCGCGAGGAAGGGCGGCAACAGGCGCGGCAGCACCAGTTTCGCCGCGACGACAGGCACGTTGAGCCGCAACGTGCCGGCCGGCCGGCCGCGAAAACCGTTGACCACGTCGAGCGCTGCCTCTACCTCGCCGAGCGCCGGACCGAGCCGTTCGAGCAGGCGCGCGCCGGCCTCGGTCGGCGCCACGCTGCGCGTGGTGCGGTTGAGAAGCCGCACGCCGAGTTCGCTCTCCAGCCGCCGCACCGTCTCCGAGAGGCTGGAAGCGCTGACGCCGCCCACCCGGGCCGCCTCGCGAAAGCCGCCGGCGCGCGCCACCGCCATGAATGCCTGGAGGTCGCCGAGATTCGCCGCCATTGTTCGCCTTTCCGCACAGGCCGTGCCGATTGCACCATATTTATCGTGCAGGCGCGCCTTGTCTATATCTGGCTGATCCAATGGAGACGACACCATGACCGACATCAGCAAGGCCGGAAGCTTCAAGCTCGGCGACCGCACCGTGAAGCGCCTCGGCTACGGCGCCATGCAACTGGCTGGACCGGGCGTCTTCGGCCCGCCGAAGGACCGCGAGGCAGCCCTTGCCGTGCTGCGCGAGGCGATTGCCAGCAGCGTCGACCACATCGACACATCGGATTTCTACGGTCCGCACGTCACCAACCAGATCATCCGCGAGGCGCTGCACCCCTACCCCGCCAACCTCACCATCGTCACCAAGATCAGTGCCCGGCGCGGCGCGGATGCATCGTGGATCCCCGCAATGTCGCCTCAGGAGTTGACGCAGGCCGTGCACGACAATCTGCGTAATCTCGGACTGGATGTGATCGAGGTCGTGAACCTGCGCTCCATGCATGGCATCCACGGACCCGCCGAAGGGTCGCTCGAGCCGCAGCTCGACACGCTCGCCGACCTGCAGCGCCAGGGGCTTGTGCGCCATATCGGCCTGAGCAACGTCACCCGCAAACAGATCGCGCAGGGGCGCCGCATGGTCGACATCGTCTGCGTGCAGAACCAATACAACATCGCGCACCGCCAGGATGATGCGCTGATCGACGAGCTTGCCGCCGACGGCATCGCTTATGTGCCGTTCTTCCCGCTCGGCGGTTTCACGCCGCTGCAGTCGAGCACGCTTGCCGACGTCGCGCAAAAGCTCGGCGCGACTCCCATGCAGGTGGCGCTCGCCTGGCTGTTGCAGCGCGCGCCCAACATCCTGCTCATCCCCGGCACCTCGTCGGTCGGGCATCTCAGGGAGAACCTGGCAGCGGCCGAACTTAGGCTGCCGGCGGATGCGATCCAGATCCTGAACGGCATCGCGGCCGAAAAGGCAGCCGCCTGAGCTTCCAAAGCCACGCTTGCCGGGGTGGAAACGTTCTCCCCGGCGAGCGCGCCATCTCTCGCGGTTTCCGAAAGCTCGTTGACGAGGTAAGGCAAGCCGTTTATAGAACCAATTAGTTCTAGAACTGATTGGTTCCAAAAATGGCTGCTGAATTTTCCCTCGACCAAACATTCGCCGCGCTCGCCGATCCGACGCGGCGCGCGATCCTTGCCCGGCTGCTCGATGGCGAGGCCTCGGTCGCCGAGCTCGCGCAACCCTTCGCGCTCACCGTGCGGGCCGTCTCCAAACATGTCGGCGTGCTGGAGCAGGCCGGCCTCGTCACCCGCAGCCGGGCGGCGCAGAAACATCTGAGCCGCATCGAGCTCAAGCCGCTGCGCGACATCGACCGCTGGCTCGACGACTACCGAAAACTCTGGGAAGGCCGCTTCGACCGCATGGAGGATCTGCTGCGGCGCGACGCGGACAAGGCGCCATGAGCGAGAGCGTCCAAGATACCGCCGAGCGCAGCTTCGCCATCGAACGGGTGTTCCAGGCTCCGGTGGCACGCGTCTTTCGGCTGTGGACCGACCCCAGGCTGGTGGCGCAATGGTGGGGCATCAAGGATTGTACCATTCCTCACTGCGTGCTCGACGTGCGCGTCGGTGGCCGCTGGCGCATCGATATGCTGACCGCCAGCGGCACGCTCTACCGCAACCAGGGCAGCTATCTCGAAGTCGTCGAGAACGTCAGGCTGAGCTATTGCGACGAACCGGATCCGGAAATCCGCGAATGGGCCGGCAATCCGCCGGGCCGGAGCCGCCATACCGTGAGCTTTATGCCCGACGGCATGCGGACCCATGTCCATTTCGAGGTGACGCTGGCGAGCGCCGCCGACCGCGAGCGCCTGCTGGCGCTGGGCATGCGCGGCGGCTGGATGCAGAGCTTCGACCGGCTGGAGCAGCTGATAGACCGGGAAGCCAACCATGCCGGCTGAGAACGCGAAACCGTCCATTGAAGCCGTACTGTCGCGGGATGGGACGCCGATCGCCTGCGAGCGCCGCGGCCACGGCCACCCGCTCATTCTCGTTGACGGCGCGCTGTGCTCGCGCGCGATGGGACCGAGCGGTCCGCTGGCCAAGGCGCTCGCGGACAACTTCACCGTGTTCCGCTACGACCGTCGTGGCCGTGGCGGCAGCGGCGACACCGCGCCCTACGCGGTCGAGCGCGAGGTCGACGACATCGAGGCCGTGCTGCGGGCCGCCGGCGGCGAGGCCTATGTCTGGGGCATGTCGTCCGGCGCCATGCTGGCGCTGATGGCGGCAACCCGCCTGCCCGGCATCAAGAAGCTCGCGCTCTACGAAGCGCCGCTGATCGTCGACGACAGCCGCACCACCACGCAGGCCGATTGGGCGACGATCGAGACTGCCGTCGCCGAAGGCCGGCGCGGCGACGCCATAACCGCCTTCCTCAAATCGGTGGGCATGCCCCGCCTGCTCATCGTCTTCATGAAGCTCATGCCGATCTGGCGACGGCTCAAGGCGGTGGCGCATACCTTGCCGCATGATGGCGCCATCGTCGGCGGCGATCAGCTTGGCAGGCCGCTCGATCCCAGCCGCTGGGCTTCGCTGCGCGTGCCGGTATTGGTGAGCGACGGCGGCAAGAGCCCGCCATGGATGCGGCATGGCAACAAGGCCCTGGCCAAGGCATTGCCCAATGCAAGCTATCAGACGCTGCCCGGCCAGAACCACATGCTGAAGCCGGCCGCGCACGCCCCGGTGCTGACGGCGTTCTTCAACAGCCTGGATTAGGTACGGACGTCAACCCATGCGAATAAAAGGAAATCGACCATGCGGCTTCGCCATATCCTCATCAAGGTCGACGACCAGGACAAGGCGCTGGCCTTCTACACCTCGGTCATGGGTTTTGTGAAAAAGCATGATCACGACAGCGGTCCAATCCGCTGGCTGACGGTGGTGGCACCCGACGATGGCGGCACGGAACTGGTGCTCGAACCCAACAGCGCCCCGCCGGCGCGCGCCGCGCAGCAAGCGCTTTACGACGCCCGTTCCCGGCGGCGCTCATCACCGTCGGCGACATCCACGCCGAGTTCGACCGGCTCACCGCGCGCGGCGTGAAATTTCTCGGGCCTCCGGAACGCACAGGCCCGGTGACATCGGCCTTCTTCGACGACACCTGCGGCAATTCATCGTGATGGCCGAGCCATCCGCCTGAAGCGCTTGTTGCTGGGACAGGAAACAGACCGGCCGCGCCCGGCTTGCGGTGCCCGCCTCGCCCGTGGCATCTGTCCGCTGGAACGGATCACCGGCAACAGCATGGCAGCACGACCACCTCCGCCCGGCCGGCCGCCAGCCGGCAAGCCCCGCAGCGCCGGGTCTCCCGGCGTCAGCCTGAACCGCGCGATGTCAAAACTCGGCCTGTGCTCGCGCACGCAGGCCGAAGTGCTGATCGCGGCGGGTCGCGTGCGCGTAGGCGGCAAGGTCGTGCGTGACGCGGCGTTGCGCGTCGACATGAACCGCGACCGCATCGTCGTCGATGGCGATGCGGTCGTCGCCGAGCGCAAGGTCTATCTGATGCTGAACAAGCCGCGCGGGCTGGTCACCACCCGCGACGACCCGCAACAGCGCGACACCGTCTATGCCTGTCTCGAAGGGCTCGATTTGCCGTATGTCTCGCCGGTCGGCCGTCTCGACAAGGCCAGCGAAGGCCTGCTGCTGATGACCAACGACACCCGCTTCGCCAACCGGCTGATGGATCCGGCCTCGCATCTGCCCAAGACCTATCACGTGCAGGTCGCCACGGTGCCGGATGAAACGCTGCTGGACAGGTTGCGCGCCGGCGTCACCCTCGACGGCGAGACCCTGGCGGCAAACGCGATCGAACTTTTGCGCAGCGGCGGCCGCACCGCCTGGCTGGAGATCGTGCTCGACGAAGGCAAGAACCGCCACATCCGCCGCCTGCTCGCCGCCCACGGCATCGAGGTCAAGCGCCTCATCCGCATCGCCATCGGCAGCCTGCCGCTCGGCAACCTCGCCAAGGGCACGGCGCGGCATCTGACGGCGGAGGAACTGGCGTTGCTGGCTGAGTAAGCGACGCGTCGCCACCAGCCGAAAAACGAATCTGCTATTCGACGTTGATCCTGATGACCGTCCTTGACGCATATCCATAGAAGGTATGAAGGGACAAAGTCACCTCGTCTCGCCCTTTGAAACCGGGGGCCGACCGATACATGACCTTGATCCCGTCGACCTTGCGCGAATCGCATTTCGCACGCGCATCTTTCTTGGCGTAGTGCGCATAGGTCTTCCCGTTCATAATCATCAGCTTTCCATGACTTGGTCCGGAAATTGCTCTCAAATCATCCTTGCCGGCCTTCGAACAGTCGGGGTTGAGGGTCGATCCTCCGTAGAGAAAAATCTCCTGTCCGGAGAGTGCCGTTTTTTCATAGCTGAACGAGTGGGTATACGCGGCGGCTGGACAGACCGAAAACCCCAGAAGCGCAAGCACCGTCATGATACCCGTTGTGCGGCGGATCATATCAACTCCCCTCAGCCTTATGAATTAATTCACCCGCCGACAGTTTTAGGATGGCTTTCGAGCCAATCGCCAATCACGGGCGCAGTACTTCCAATCAATTCTTGGTTATCAGAATAGAGTTTTGCCGATGCGTTTTGCTTCTGGCAATGGATCGGCTCTGGCGTTGCTGCGCGCTCGAGCAAACGTCCCGCCCGCCAGGCCGAAAGCGACCTGGCCATTCATTGCGGCAGTGGCGACCGGATCGAACGGCTAGAGCAGTCGATCAGGCCTTGTTGGTGATCCACATGGTTGGCGCGCCGACCACGCCGGCGCTCGCCATCGCCTCTTTCAATTTTGGGTTTTTGATGAAGGCCTGCGCTTCGGCGGCACTGGCGAAATCATGCGTCACGGTGACGTCGTTGGGGTTGTCCGCCGCCTGATAGACGGCCTCCGCCTTCACGCCGTTGGCCTTTTGAACCGGGGCGAACCCGTCATAGACTTTGCGCCATGCCTTGTAGTCGGACACGGTATGTCTCACGAACAGCGTCGTCATCGTACATTCCTCCCAGGCTGTTGTTATTGGTGCGCCCAAGAGATCGGCGATGGGCCGTCCAGTTTATCGCCCCAATCATGTCCTTGGCAAACCGGCGAACGAATGAGAGCCGCCTGACAGGCGCCCCGGAAAGATTTTTGCCGACGTGCCGATGAATTCCACCCGCCTCGGCTGTCCTGATCATCAGGCGCCGGAATTCCTCCGGGCCGGAACAGCGAGGTGAACCATGGGATCGTTGCAAGGTCAAAATGTTGTCGTCGTCGGAGGCAGCCGGGGCGTCGGCCGCTCCATCGTGAAGGCTGCGCTGAGCGAGGGAGCAACCGTGCTCGCCGTCGCCCGGGGCGCGGACGCTTTGAAGGAACTCTCCTGGGAGGCGTCAGGCGTAAGGACGCTCGTGGCGGACGCCACGCAGGAGGTGGCACCCGATGCGGTCTTCGCCGCTCTCGAACCGGACGTGCTGGTGATCTGCGCCGGTGCCTTCGCCCCGTCGGCACCGATTCAGGACCAGGGCTGGGACGAATTCTCCGCCAATTGGGAAATGGACGTCAAGGCGTCCTTCCTGTTCTGCCAGGCGGCGCTGCGCGGCCGGCTGAAGCCCGGCAGCCGCGTGGTGCTGATCTCCAGCGGCGCTGCATTCAGCGGCGGCCCGCCCAATTCCGGCGGCTACTCCGGCGCCAAGCGCATGCAGTTGTTCCTCGCCGCCCACAGCCAGAAGGAAGCCGACCGGCTTGGCCTCGGCCTGCGTTTCATGGCGCTGGCGCCGATGCGCATCATGGCCGGCACCGGCGTCGGCCAGCGCGGCATATCGGGCGTTTCGGCCTATCTCGGCATCAGCCCGGCGGATTTCCTGGCCAGCATGACCGATATGCAGACGCCCGCCGATGTCGCCAGCGCCGTGGTGACGCTTGCCGGCGGCAAGATGCAGGGCACCGCCTTCACGGTGAGCGGCAGCGGCCTTGCGGCGGCGGCGTGAGGCGCGCAGGATGGCCCGAAATCGTTACAGTGGACTTGAAATGACGGATGCTCCTGGCGCTTCCGGGCCATCGGGCCGGCCGGTCCTCGACCGGCCGGCCTTCGAGCGCCTGACCACCACCCACCGCCGCGAACTCAAGCTGCACTGCTACCGGATGATGGGCTCGCTGCACGAGGCCGACGACCTCGTCCAGGACACGTTCCTGAAGGCATGGCGCGGCCGCGCGCAATTCGGCGGCCACGGCTCGCCGCGTGGCTGGCTCTACGCCATTGCCACCAACAATTGCCTCAACGCGATCAAGGCGAGGTCGTCGGCGCGCCGCATTCTCGAAGAGCCCGCACGGCCGTCGACCGAAGGCCGCGCCGCTGCCGGGCCGGCCGCCGAACTCGCCTGGCTGGAACCTTACCCGGACGCCGAGCTGCCCGATCTCGCCGATGGCGCACCCGGGCCGGACGCACGCTACGAAACCCGTGAGGCCGTCCGGCTGGCCTTCGTCGCGGCGATCCAGCTTCTGCCGCCCAGGCAGCGCGCCGTGCTTTTGCTGTGCGACGTGCTCGGCTGGTCGGCGCTGGAGGCGGCTCAATTGCTGGGCGGCTCGACGGCGTCGGTCAACAGTGCCTTGCAGCGGGCGCGCGCCACACTTGGCGAACGCTTTCCAAAGGGGCGGCCACTGCAGCGCGCGCGGCCAAGCCCCGACGAGGACCTGCTGCTCGAACGCTATATCAGGACCTGGGAGGCCGCCAATCTCGATGGCTTCGTCGAACTGCTGCGCGAAGACGCCACCTACCACATGCCGCCATGGCATGACTGGTATCAGGGGCGCCAGGCGATCCACGACTTCTTCAAGACCGTGTGGAACAATTACGCCGGCTATCGCGCGGTGGCGACAAGGGCCAACGGCCAGCCCGCGGTCGCGATCTACGCGCAGCGGTTTCACGACCCGGAATGGCGCGCGCAATCGCTGCACGTCATCGAGCCGGCCGAAGGCCGGATCACCGCGCTGACGGTCTATGTCGGCCCGCTCGGCCCCGATTTGTTCGCGGCTTTCGGCCTGCCGCCGGTCTGGACCGAACCCGAAGCGTAACCGTCACAACTCCTCTCCTGACAGAAAGCTGTCAGGAGGCCTGGTCTATGCATCGGCTGGGAAGCCCGCTCGCGGCTTCGAGATCAAGGAGCCAATGCGATGAATTTCGTCTCTGTCCGCATCATCACGTCAGATGTCCAGCGCCTCGTGCGCTTCTACGGTGAGATCACCGGCATGCCGGTGACCGTATACACGGAAGACTTCGCCGAACTGGCGACCCCGGCCTGCACGCTGGCAATCGGCAGCACGCGCACCCTGATGCTGTTCGGCGGCGACATCGCCCGCCCCGCCGACAACCACACCGCCATCCTCGAATTCCGCGTCGGCGACGTCGATGCCGAATTCGCCCGGCTGTCGGACCTCATCAAGAAGACGACCGTGCAGGAGCCGACCACCATGCCTTGGGGCAACCGCTCGCTGCTGTTCCGTGACCCCGACGGCAATCTGGTGAATTTCTTCCAGCCCATCACCGCCGAGGCGATCAGGAAGTTCGAGAGGTAGGAGGCGGGCGCGCGGTTTGAGTTGATTAGCGTCCAGCATCGGAATTAGCCAAAGCCACCCAACACGTCGTCATCCTAGGGCGAAGCAGGAGCGCAGCTCCGTCGCGGAGACCCTAGGATCCATGCCGGGACCTTTGCCGTGAAGCGCAGCGGAGCAGAATTCCGCACCGTGGCTGCGCCCCGAAGTCGCGGCATGGATCCTCGGGTCTGCGCCGCGTCGCTTCGCTCCTTGCTTCGCCCGTGGATGACGAAGACGATAGGCGTCACCGCATCTGGTTGATGTGGCCTGCCTACTTCCCGTTCCACTTGCGCACGACCGGCTCGGTCAGATCATGCTCATAACCCAGCACGCTGATGCTGGCCGTGTCGAGCACGAACAGCGCCCCGCCTTCCGGCGGCAGGCCGAGCCAGCGGGCGGCGAGCACGCGCAGGAAATGCGCGCTGGAAAAAATCAGTATGTCGGCATTGGCCTTGCGCAGGCGATCGATAATCCTGTCGGCGCGGGCGCCGACATCGGCCGCCGTCTCGCCTTGCGGGCAACCGTCGCGAAACACGTTCCAGCCCGGCCGCTCGGCCAGGATTTCCTTGGTCGTGCGCCCTTCATAGGCGCCGTAATCCCACTCCTGCAGATCGTCCAGCTTGAGGCTCGCGGCCCCAAAGCCGGCAAGCACGCTGGTGTTGTAGGCGCGCTGCGACGGGCTCGTCCAAACCTGCGAAAACGACAGGCCTTTCAAGCGGTCCGCCACACCGCGCGCCGCCGCTTCGCCGGCCGGCGTCAGCGGCATGTCGGTGCGGCCTGTATGCTGCCCCGAAAGGCTCCACGCGGTCTCGCCATGCCGGACCAGATGGATCTGTGGAAACGCGCTGCTCATGGAATGCCTTTCAAAGTTGCCGGCACCTTAGAGGACGATTTCGCGAAGGGGAATCCGGCTGGCGAAATTCATGCCTCTTCTCGATGCGCCGGCGCCGCTCCTCATCTGGCTGCCGCCATCTTCTCCCCGTAAACGGGAGAAGGACGCTGTCGCCGCTGGTTTCGCCAATCGGCAGCGTTGCAAGTGAGGCCGCGGCGTTGAGGCAGCTTCTTTCTCCCAGTTTACGGGGAGAAATGCCCGGCAGGGCAATGAGGGGCAGCGCCGACACCAACGATTGACCGCCCGGGACACCAAGCTCTGGATATCGAATCCCTGGCTGGCCCTGATCCCCGCCGCTTTGGCTCAATGAATGAGCGCGGAGGCATAACTATCTATGTTGGAGAGTAATCAGGCATCACAGGTCGGATCATCATGTACAAACATCTGCTCATCGCCACCGACGGCTCGGAACTGGCCGGCAAGGGCGTCGCCCAGGGCCTCATTTTGGCCAAGGACCTCGGCGCCGCCGTCACCTTCGTCACCGTTTCGGAACAATTCCCGATCTTCGCCTGGGGCGGCGCCATGGCCGGCTATGCCGCCGGCGATGAACTGGCCGTCTTCCAGGAAGAATCGCGCCGCTATGGCAGGGAAGTGCTCGACAAATGCAAGGCATCCGCAGATGCCGCCGGCGTCTCCGCCAAACTGGTCCATGTCGAGGACAAACGGCCCGCCGAAGCGATCCTGGAATTGTCCAAGGCGCAAGACTGCGACCTGATCGTCATGGCCTCGCATGGCCGCCGCGGGCTGGGCAGGCTGCTTCTGGGCAGCCAGACGGCGGAGGTGCTGTCCTACACCGAGATCCCGGTGCTGGTGGTGCGGTAGGTCCCGCACCTCACTTTTTAAAAAATGCCGCCGGTCAGGGCTGCTTGCCGGGTTCATTCGTCAGCGCATATTCAACCCGTGGCGGGTGCCCGAAGAGCTGTTTGTAGGCCCGGCTGAAGGCGGCTTCGGATTCGTAGCCGATGCGCAAGCCGATCTCGCCCACGCGCGCGTCCCGCCTGGCCAGCAGATCGCGGGCCAGGCCCAGGCGCCATTCATTCTGGTAGCGCAGCGGTGAACGCCCGACGAGCGCGGCGAAGCGCTCGCAGAAGCTCGAACGTGACATGCCGGCCTTGTCGGCCAGTTCATTGATGCTCCACCGCTGCAGCGGCCTTTCGTGGATGGCCTTCAGGGAACGGGCGATGCGGGCATCGGAAAGCCCGCCGAGCCAGCCCGTCGCGTGCCCTTCATGCACCCAGCTGCGCAAGGTGCGGATGACCATGAGATCGATGATGCGGGAAATCATCAAGGCAGCACCCGGCTGGGCGCCGCTGGTTTCGACCATCAGGAACGGCAGCATTCCATCGACCCACCCTGCCCCCTGGGCACGCTGGATGTGAATGCAGTGCGGCAAGGCGAAGATCATCCCCCGCAGGCTGTCCGGATCGAACCAGAAGCGGCAGACGACGATCGCCACGCGCGGATGCGACGCCACCAGCCGCGACGCGCCGGGACCGCGAGGCAGCAGCACGAGGTCGCCGGCCTCGATGACGGCGGCGGCCTGGTCCTCGCTCTCCATGCGCAGCGCGCCGGCGGTCACCACGACGATATGAGCCTGCCCCTCGTCGAGATCGAGTTGCTCCGCCTCCGCCAGCGTGCGTGAAAAGACCTCGTCGCCGGTAAGCCTGATCTGCGCCAGCACATGCGAGAGAAGGTCGCCGGAGACACCCGCACGCGGCCCTCCATCCGGAAGAATGGTCAAGTTTTCAGGCGATTCAATCATGGATATGGCCGACCGGTTCTCATACATTCCTTGGCAAGGATAGCGCCTTTCCCATTGATTATGCGCTGTTTTCGCCTTGGCGCAAAGCCATTCCCGCGCCGAGGGCGCGAGAATGGGCTGTTCCAATCATCCAACCCCGAGGGCGTGATCAAGCGGGTCAACCCGCCGCCTCTCAGCCTCGGGCCATCCAACAAGACAGGACGTTCCAATGAGCACTCAAACCATCCAGGCGCCCAGCGGCGTTGCCGCATCGCAGTGGCTGAAGTCATATTATTTCCTCCGCGCCGGCTTTTCGGTCGCGTGGGTGGCGGCGGCCTTCACCCTTGGCAAAAGCGCGCCGCCGGTCGCGGCGATACTGCTGGTCGCCTACCCGGCCTGGGACGCGATCGCCAATATTCTGGACGCGCAGCGCAGCGGCGGCCTGAAGGCCAATCCCAGCCAGGCGCTCAACGCGGCGGTCAGCACGATCACGGCGATCGCGGTCTTCATCGCCCTTGGACAGGGCCCGCATGCGGTCCTGGCGGTGTTCGGGGCATGGGCCATTCTCTCCGGCCTGTTCCAGCTTGCCACCGGCGTGCGCCGTTGGCGGGCAGGCGCGCAATGGGCGATGGTGCTGAGCGGTGCGCAGTCGGCGCTTGCCGGCGGCTTCTTCATCAAACAGGCGATCGGCGCCGCGACGCCCGGCATCATCGATATCGCGCCCTATGCCGCGTTCGGCGCCTTCTATTTTCTCGTCTCGGCCATATGGCTGAGCGTCATGCAGGCACGCAAGCGCACCGCTTGATCCTCCAAAATGCCGGGCCCCGCCGAAACACTCGAAAGAGGTTTTGGGGCCTGGCTTTTTTAGACTAGCCCTGCAGCGCAGCCTCCAACGCGAGATAGGCCCCGAGCGCCAGCAAGCCGGCGAAGAACACCGTGCGAAAAGTCTCGACGCTCATCCTTTGGCGCAGCGCCTGGCCGACGACCATGCCGGCCAGCGCCGGTGCCAGGGCCAGCACCGACCCCGTCAATTGCGCCGTCGGCGAGGCAAGCGCGCCGGCCCTGAACAGTCCGAAGCCGAGGGCCAAGGTCGATACGGTGAAGGAGAGGCCAAGCGCCTGGATCAGGGCTTCCCGGTCCAACCGCAACGATTGCAGATATGGCACCGCCGGAATGACGAAGACGCCGGTGGCGCCGGTGACCAGCCCGGTCGCCACGCCGACCAGCGGCGATATCCAGGCCTCGTGGCGCGCCGGCGTGGTGAAGCCGGCCTTGGCCAGGCCGACAAGCGCGTAGAGCATCAGCGCGGCGCCAAGCCCGGCCGAGGCGATCATCGTGTGCGCGCCGGTCAGCAGGCCGGCGCCGGTCACGGTGCCGACGACGACACCGGCCATCATCGTCCACAGCCGTTTGCACAAGCCGCCGAAGGACGGACCGGTGAACAACTGCCACAGATTGGTGACCAGCGACGGAATCAACAGCAAGGCGGCGGCCTCAACCGGCGGCATGGCCGCCGCCAGCAGGCCCATCGCCACGGTCGGCAGCCCCATGCCGACGACGCCCTTGACGAGGCCGGCGGCGAGAAACACGAAACCGATGAAGGCGACGGCGCCGATGCTTAGCATGGATGGACGTTCATTATGGATGGAACTCGAGCATGCCAATCCGGTCAATCATGCAACAACATGTCCGTCGCCTCGGCATCCGGGCTTGCCGGCACGGCATCGCGGCTGACGGAAGCCGCCGCCGCGGCGCATCCATGCGAACCAGGCTGCGCTTGCGCCATGGCAAGCGAGGCCACCGCGATCGCCAGCACGATCGCCGCGCTTTCAAGAATGCCTAGCCCTTGCCGGCCTGATGTTTTTTCACGCATCCCTTATCTCCGTCGCAAATGATTTGACGGACATGCGGGCCGCCCACAATGTGGAAGTTGCGCTGCCAGCCTTCGGCCTGAACGAAGGCTGATGCTGGCGCGGCACGATTTGCGGGAGCGAAAAATGCGTTTCGACCTCACCGATCTCCGGCTGTTCCTGCTGGTGGCCGAACGCGGCAGCATCACGCACGGCGCCGAACTCGCCGGCCTGGCGCTGGCCTCGGCCAGCGCGCGCATCAAGGGCATGGAGGAAAGCCTCGGCGCGCCGCTTCTGGAGCGGCGCCGGCGCGGCGTGGTGCCGACGGCGGCCGGACAGGCGCTGCTCCACCATGCGCGCGCGGTGCAGAACCAGATCGAGGCGATGGCCGGCGACCTCGGCGCCTATGCCACGGGCCTGCGCGCCCGCATACGGCTGATGGCCAACACGGCGGCGACCAGCGAACTCCTGCGCGACACGCTGCCGGCCTTCCTGGTCGCGCATCCCGGGATCGACATCGAGCTCGACGAACGCCCCAGCCATGAGATCGCCGAGGCGGTGGCGAACGGTGCCGCCGATCTTGGCATCGCCGCGACCTGGGCCGGCCTTTCGCATCTCGAGCAAAAACCGTTCTTCGTCGACCGCCTGGTGGTGATTACGGCGCGGAACAGGCCCGGCCTCGAAGGCCAGACCGCCAGCCTTGCCGACCTTCTCGGCGAAGCCTTCGTCGGCTTGAGCGCCGGCCATCCCTTGCAGGAGCACATCACCCGCCAGGCCGCCAGGCTCGGTGGCCACCTGCACTTCCGCATCCGCGTGCCCGGCCTCGACAATGTCTGCCGGCTGGTCTCGCAAGGCGCCGGCATCGCCATCGTGCCCGAAAGTGCGGCGCGCCGTTCGGCCCGCACGCTGCGCAGCCTGCGGCTCGGCGATGACTGGGCCACGCGCCAGCTCAATCTGTGCGCCCGCCGCTTCGAGGCGCTGACGCCGCAGGCGAAACTGCTGGCGGCGGCGTTGGCGTGAGGACAAGCCGCCCTGCCCTGCTCACACCACTTCGAGCACCTTGCCGGTGTCGTGCTGGCGCACGAAGTCGACGCGGCCGCCGTCCCAGTGGTAGCTGTAGTGGCGGCCCTGGACCGGGACACCGATGACGTCGGGCCAGAAGATGCCGATGCACGCTCCGTCCGGCATGCGCACGCTGTTCCACACCAGCCCGTCGCTTCCCGAGGCCCGCAGCGCCCGCCCTTCCGCCTGCGACGCCGTGTAGTCGTCGGGGTCGAGCACGCCGGGCACGGCGTTGACATCGTCGAGGTCGCGGTCGACGCTGCCGATCAGCACGCGGAAATCGGCCGTCCAGCCCGGCGCCTCGTTGGTGGCGCGCATGAATTTCTGGTGATGGTGGATGGTTTCGGCGAGCGCCACGTCCTCGCTGTCGCCGGCATAATAGATGCCGTAGCTGCCGTCGGAGAACCGGCCGGGCCGCAAGGTCGAGCAATGCACGAAAGGCGCCATGACGAAACTGGCGCCGGGACCCGAAACCCGCCTTGCGGCCGGCACCTTGCCGAGATCGCCGAGCTCGAGCCGAATGCGCGGGTTGGTCTTCTCCTCGACGGCGGCCAGCGCCTCCCAGTCGCGCGGGTCGGCGATGTCCTCGAACAGGTCGATCGGCGGATGGATGGAGCGGATGATGCGATAGGTCTGTGGCCAGTGGACGCGGCGCCGGACCGCCAGCCCACTCACCATGCACCACGCTCCGCGTCGAGCCATTCGCGCATCGCCGCGAGATCGGAGATGTCGCCGCGCAGCATCAGGTCGAGCGCCGACTGCCCGCCGAAAGTGGCATTGGGCTTGCGGATCCAGGCATAGCCGCGCGCCGGCTCGGTGAAGAGGTAGCGCAGCCCCTTGTGGATGCCCATCAGATGCGCCATGCGGGTGCGCAGGTCGCGGTCGATCCGGCCGATGCCGCCTTCCTTCCACCGTGCCCAGGTGCGGGCCGAAATGCCGCCAAGCAGCACGCAGGCCTCGAAGTCGGTGAGGTTCCAGGCCTTGAACAGATTGACCGTGGTGCGCGCCAGCGCACCGGCCTCTTCATCCGATATGGCCGAGCCGACCGCGGTCGGCGTCGTGGTGATGGCTTGAAGCTGCATGTTTAGACCTCGCTAATGGCAGATATATAGCATGTATCTGCCAATTGGCAAGGAGGGGGGGTATGGCTGAGCATATCAGTGTGGGCCTTGTGACCGAGACCGCTAATCGCCGAGGTCGGCGCCGCCCCTCATTGTCCTGCCGGACATTTCTCCCCGTATAGTGACGGGGAGAAAGATGCAGGCCGCAATGCCGGCGCCGCCTTCGCAATGCTGGAGATTGGCGAAATCATCCGCGAAAGCGTCCTTCTCCCGTCACTATACGGGGAGAAGATGCCGGCAGGCAGATGAGGGGCGGCGCCGGCCCCTCTCCAGCTACGCTGCGGCCAAAGAACTACTCCGCCGCCTCATAGCCCGCGATGCCCTTGATCTCGAGGAAATCCTCGAGCCCGTATTCGGCATATTCGCGGCCGTTGCCGGACTGCTTGTAGCCGCCGAAGGGCAGGCCGGCGTCCCATTGGGGATAGTTGATGTAGACATTGCCCGAGCGCATGCGCGCCGCCACGTCGCGGGCCTTCTGCAGGTCCTTGGCCTGGATGTAAGAGGCAAGGCCGTAGACGGTGTCGTTGGCCTGCTCGACCGCCTGCTCGACCGTGTCGTAGGGCAGGATCGCCAGCACCGGGCCAAAAACCTCTTCGCGCGCGATGCGCATGTCGTGGGTGACGTCGGCGAACACGGTCGGCCTGACATAGTAGCCGCGATTGAGTTCGGCAGGGCGGCCGGGGCCGCCGGCGACCAGCGTCGCACCCTCGTCGATGCCGCTCTGGATCAGGTCCTGGATCTTGTCGAACTGGACCTGGCTGACGACAGGGCCGAGCTTGGTGTTGGCGCCGTCGGCCGGGCCGACGGTGAATTTTTCAGCCGCGACCTTGGCGTATCCGGCGGCCTCGTCATGGCGGTCGCGCGGCACGAACATGCGCGTCGGCGCGTTGCAGGACTGGCCGCTGTTACCGAAGCAGCCGGCGACCCCCTTGCTGACGGCGGTGGCGAGGTCGACATCCGGAAACAGGATGTTGGCCGACTTGCCGCCAAGCTCCTGATGCACGCGCTTGACGGTGTCTGCTGCGGCCTTGGCCACCAGTATGCCGGCCCGCGTCGAACCGGTGAACGACATCATGTCGATGTCGGGGTGGCTGGACAGCGCCTGGCCGACGCCCGGGCCGTCACCGTTGACGAGGTTGAACACGCCCTTCGGCACGCCGGCCTCATCGATGATCTCGGCGAAGATGATGGCGTCGAGCGGCGCGATTTCGGACGGCTTCAGCACCATGGTGCAGCCGGCGGCGAGTGCCGGACCCACCTTGCAGGTGATCTGGTTCAGCGGCCAGTTCCACGGCGTGATCAGGCCGACGACGCCGATCGGCTCCTTGACCACGAGATGGTTGCCCTTGACATGGCGGAACTGGAAATTCTTCAGCGTCTCGGCCATCTTCTGCAAATGCGCGAGACCGACGCCCACCTGGCTGTCGAGCGCCATCTGGCGCGGCGCGCCCATCTCGCGCGATACGGCAAGCGCCAGGTCCTTGCTGCGCTTCTTGTAGACCTCGATGACGCGGTTCAGGATATCGAGGCGCTCCTCGACCGAGGTGAAGCCGTATGTGTTGAAGGCGCGCTTGGCGGCGGCCACCGCCTTGTCGACATCGGCCTTGGAGCCGAGCGAGATCTGCGCGAAGGCGTCCTCGTTCGACGGATCGATGACGTCGAGCGTGTTGGGCACCACAGGATCGACCCACGCGCCATCGATATAGAACTGCAGATCGTGTGACATGGTTTTCTCCCTGGGGGTGCCGCATGGCCGGTCCGGCCGTGATATCGGGCTAGAAATAACGATGCGCGAACGGCGCTGTCAAACGCAACCCCCGAAATGGTTGAGCCAGCGCGCCAGGGATTGAGCCAGAGCGCCAATCGTTGATCAGCGGCCGGCGATGAGCTGCCTAGAGCAGCGTATGCCCGGCTTCGCGCAGAAATCCTCTAGCCGCGGGCTCGTCTGTCGCTTTCACCAGCAGGTGGTCGCCATCGAAGGTCGATACCAGGAAGATGCCCAAACCGTTTTCCGACAGCGGCCTGATGACGGACAGCACAATGCCGGTTTCGTCGAACGCAAAGGGCCCCTGCAACTTGAAGGCGACCCAGTCGCGATCGTGCTTGACGGCATCCGGCACGCGATCCTGAAGGCAGGTGATCGAGAGCTCGTCGTCGGTTCTGGTGATGCTGACGAAGCCTGGTCCGTCAGCCCAGGCAGGAATGCCGTCACCGGCTTGAAGCCGCGAAATCGCATACAGGCCGGGGAGTTGCTTGAGCTTGATCCTGGCAGCCATCCTCACGCTCCGGTTGGTGGGCATCCAACAAGCCGCTTGCTCATATAGACCGTCGTTCCGTTCAGGAACGGCTCCTCCCGATCGATCGTATAGCCAAGCTTGCGATAGAGCGACACATTGGCTTCGAAGGCGCCGTTGGTCAACAGTCGCAGCTCCGCGCGTCCCGCCGCGCGCGCCTTGGTTTCCACGCGCTCCAGCAGCAGCCGGCCGATGCCCCTGCCCTGCGCCTGCGGCGCAACGCAGACATTCTCGACCCACAGGTGATCGTCGGCGAGCAAAGTCTCGATCATGCCGACGATGCGGCCGTCCTCGACGGCGAGATCGAACGGATGCTCGGCGACAGCCTTGTCGTAATCGGCACGCATCGGCAGCGGCTCGCGGCCGATCACCGGCACCCATCTGGCATAGGCGGCACGCACGATATCCCTGATCGCGGCGGCGTCGGCAGGCTCGGCCGGCCGAAACCGGATGGAAGGATTGGCAATCATCAAAAGGCTCCAGACATGAAAACCCCGCCGGCTGATGGTGCGGGCGGGGCGGGAAACGAACAAACCGGATCTATCGTGCCGGATTTATCGTCGCGCAATCAGCCTGCCGCTCCGCGCTATGCAGGAGCGGCCTCGCTTGGTGTTGGCGGGCGCGCGAGCGAACATGGCGGCAAGCTGGCGCAGGAAGAGCGGTGCGTCAAGATCTGGGGATTGGCCCAAGCCCCCGACTTCGTCATCCACGGGCGAAGCAAGGAGCGTAGCGACGCGGCGCAGACCCGAGGATCCATGCCGCGACTTCCAGGCGCCGCAGCGGTGCAGAATCGGGCTCCGCTGCACCTGCCACCAAGGTCGCGGCATGGATCCTCGGGTCTTCGCGACGCCGCCCTCATCGCCCTGCCGGGCACTTCTCCCCGTATAGTGACGGGGAGAAGGGGCTGGCGGCAGCCTCGGCGTCCTCCTTGCAACGCAGGTGATTGGCTAAACCGGCGATTGCAGCGTCCCTCTCCCCGTCACTATACGGGGAGAGGATGCCGGCAGGCAGGTGAGGGGCAGTGCCAGCGCTCGAAAAATGAGCGAATTCGAAATCCGAAACGATTGCCCTGTTCAACACTCCTGCGCCGTCGGCCTAGACAGGATCTTGTTGATGTCGACCTCATCCGGCTGGGTCGTAGAGCGCGCACGCCTACTGCGACATCAGCCTGCTCGCTGCTGGTCGATGCATTCCGGTACCGGGGGCTGGAACGTCTGGACTGTGCCCACGGTCGTTCTATCTTCCGGTCGAGCATGATCTCGTCCAAGCGTCAGCAACGGAGCCATCACCGTGACCGAAACCGATCTCTATCGAGGCTATATCGACTGCCTCAACAATCAGGATTGGCAAAGGCTGCATCGCTTTGTCCATGACGAGGTGCATTACAACGGCGACCGCGTCGGATTGTCAGGCTACCGCGACATGCTGGAGCGGGATTTTCGGGAAATTCCCGACCTCTATTTCGATGTGCAACTGCTGATCTCCGATCCGCCTTTCATCGCCAGCCGCCTCCAGTTCAACTGCACGCCCAAGGGAACGTTCCTCGGCCTGCCCATCAATGGCAAAAAGGTCTCCTTCAGCGAGAACGTCTTCTATGAATATCTGAACGACAGGATCAGGAACGTCTGGTCGGTGATCGACAAGGCGGCGATCGAGGCACAGCTTTGATGTCATGCGCCACCTGGCCTCCTTGCGGCCGGTGGTAAACTTGCCTACTTTGCCCAGGTAGGAGAACCCGCCGATGGCGAATGTCGAGAAAGTGAGCGTTGCCCTCACGCCCGAAATGGCAACCATGATGCGCGAGGTCGTTGCGGCGGGCGAATACGCTTCGGCGAGCGAAGTCATGCGCGAGGCCTTGCGCGAGTGGAAGTTTCGTCGGATGCAACGCGACCAAGCCATCGACGAGCTAGGCCGGCTTTGGGACGAAGGCATGGCAAGCGGCGATCCGGTCGACGGCCGCGATGCCTTCGCCCGGATCAAAGGCAAGCTTGATGCGAGGATTGCCGAGCGCACATCGCGATGACGCTACGCCTTCGACCGGAGGCCGAAGCTGATATCGAAGCCATCGCGCTTTATATAGCCGAGGACAGTCCTGCGGCGGCGTTGCGTTGGTATGACGAAATCCATGCCCATTGCGAACGCATCGCCGACATGCCGGGCATGGGCATTGCCCGGCCGGAAGTGCGACCGGGCTTGCGCACGTTCCCTGCGGGAAACTACTTGATCCTCTATCGCCAAACGGACGACGGTGCGGAGATCGTGCGTGTCATTCATGGCGCACGGCGGTGGCAGGACTTGTTGTAGCCCGACGGATTGCGTTCTCGCAGCTCGGTGCGATGCATCGCCAAGCCATAAGCAATGCGCCCACGCGTCCTTGAGACCGTTTGGACGGCCAATCGTTCGTAAAAATAGATCATTCCAACCAAAATAATTCGTTGGAAAGATCGATTATGAAATGGCATTTCCCCGGGATACCCGCCTGGAGAATTGCATTGTCTTCCCTGACCCGCATCGCGAACGATATTCCGAAAAGCAGGATTTCCGCCGATCTGGCGCGGGGCCGCAAGCGCCTCGATTCCCTGTGGAACGGCATCATCCCCGGGATCGTGCTGGTGTCGATGATCACGGCCGTCGCCTTCTCCGCCCGCAATGTCTCCGGCTTCGCCTTGTTCAGCCCGATGATCCTGGCCGTCGTGGCCGGCATGGTCTATTCCAATGTGCTCGGCACGCCGGCGCACGCCAGGGCCGGCATCGCCTTCTCGCAAAAGCGCCTGCTGCGCTTCGCCATCGTGCTGCTCGGCTTCCAGTTGACGCTCGGCCAGGTGGTTTCGATAGGCGCCAGCGGCGTCGGCATCGTGGCGGCGACCCTTGGCGCCACCTTCCTCTTCACCATCACGCTCGGCCGGCTGATCGGCGTCGATGCCAAGCTGGCGCAGCTGATCGCCGCCGGCACTTCGATCTGCGGCGCCTCGGCGATCGTGGCCACCAACATCGTCACCGACGCGCGCGATGAGGACGTCACCTATGCCGTCGCCTCGATCACCTTGTTCGGCACAGTCGCCATGCTCGGCTTCCCGCTGCTGGCGCCGCTGCTTGGCCTCGACCAGCACGCTTTTGGCCTGTGGGCGGGCGCCTCGATCCATGAGGTGGCGCAGGTCATCGGCGCCGGTTTCCAGAACGGCACCCAATCCGGCGAGATCGCCACCGTGGCCAAGCTGACGCGCGTCGCCATGCTGGCGCCGATGGTCATCGCGCTCGGCCTGATGGCACGCCGCAAGAGCGGCGACCCCTCGGCGGCGCGCCCGCCCATGCCGTGGTTCGTCGCCGCCTTCGTCGCCGTCGTGGCGCTGAACAGCCTTGTGGCGGTACCGGCCGAAGTGAAGCAGGCGATAGTGCTTGCCACCACCATCATGCTGACCATGGGGCTCGCCGCCATGGGCCTGCAGGCCGACATTTCGCAGCTTCGCTCGCGCGGCCTGCGCCCGCTGGCGCTCGCCTTCTGCGCCTTCCTGTTCATCGGCGGCTTCAGCCTGATGCTGGTGAAGCTGGCCTGATCCGCCTGTCCCTGCGCGTGAAGGCATAGGGGCACACGGCATCTGTCAAAACAAGGGCTTAGAGCAATTCCAGGAAAAGTGCGTAGCGGTTTTCCCGGGAGAAGCGCCTAGCGCTTCCCCTTGGGAGTTGAGTAAAAACAAGAAGTTAGAGCGGGTCAGAGATTCTATCAAACTCTGAACCGCTCCAGGAGGCCTTGTCTGAATCTGATTGTGAGCCGGATTCAATCCTCGAACGAACTCGCCGCGACATAGATTGCCGCCAGCGCCTCGATGCCGGCCTGGTCGGCACTGTCGAAACGGCCGGGCGTCGGGCTGTCGAGATCGAGCACGCCGAAGACACCCTCCTCGTCTTCCAGCAGCACCACCAGTTCGGAGCGCGAGTCGGCGTCGCAGGCGATGTGGCCGGGGAAATCATGCACGTCCTTGATCAGCATCGAAGTGCCGAGCTCGACCGCCGTTCCGCACACGCCCTTGCCGACAGTGAGGCGCACGCAGGCCGGCTTGCCCTGGAAGGGGCCGAGCACCAGTTCCTCGTCCGATGCCAGGAAGTAGAAGCCGGCCCAGTTGAGGTCGGGCACCATCTGGAAGATCAGCGCCGAGGTGTTGGCGGCGTTGGCGATGGAATCGCCCTCGCCCTCCAGCAATGCCTTCAATTGCTTGGCGAGGTCGCGGTAGAATTCGGCCTTGTTGGAGGCGTCGATGGCCTTGGCGGCAAACATGGCTTGTCTCCGTATACAGAATCGCGGTTCCGTTTTCCGCAAACGCCCCCAATCGACCACCGGACCATCCTAGGCAATTTCAGGAAGGTGCGAAACGGATTTCCGTTCGAAATAGCGTCCGTTGGCACCTCGGCCCGACCTACATTTCCCGGAGGCAAGGATAATCTTGGCCGCGGGAAAATATTCAAAAGTATTATTTCAGCGCTCGCTTTCTCGGTGCCCGCAAAGCGCCAAATAATTCGAAAGATTGAATTTTTCCTGCCGAGCGCCTATTTATCGGACAAGTTCGTTTTCACGATTTCAGCATGAAGGAGATTTGTTCGATGGCCGATGGCAATCAGACTCTGATGGAAAAAGCCCAAGCCCGCTTTGTCGACAAGCAGAAGAAGACGGCGGAGCACAACAAGGCGACCGCTGAATACATGTCCGAGGCGCGTGCCAGGGAGATCAAGACGAAACGGCTGAGGGAGTTGCGGCTGGCCAAGGAAGAAGCCGACCGCGTGGCCGAAGCTCTGAACCCGACGCCGAAGGCGAAACGGGTGGCCAAGAAGGCCGCCGCAACGGGGGTCAAGACATGAGCCTGACCTTCCCCAACCGCAGCCGCAGCTATGACGTGGCCGGTCAACGCATCCGCTTCGTCGGCCATGACGGCATGCTGCAGATTTCCTTCTCCGTGGCCGCCGATGCCATGACCAGGATGCAGCCCGACACCACCGCCGACGAGGCCGGCTATCTTGCCGCCTTCGACAGGTCGAGTTCCACGATCCACGACGTCGCCGCCAAGGCCTACAGCCGCACCCACAAGAGCTTGTATGTGCTGACATCGGATGATTTCCGCTGAGAAGCTGCCGAAGCGGTCTTGAGTCCATGAATGCGCACGGCGACCTGTGAACCCGGCACCGATTGGCCGCGCCCCCCGCGAAATCCGATCGCGCCAGCGACTGCAATTTTTCTCTTGAACAGGTCTTTGATGTGCCCTAGCTTGAGTTGAGAAAAGGTTTTTCCAAACAGTCCCGATCAGGCTCGGCCATTGGCCGGGCCTTATTCCGGCCGATAAGGGAAAACCTTTTCCCAGCTAAGGATTCTTGCCGCGATGGCATCGGACGATCAGCCAGCTCCGGTCTTTCCCAAGCCCGTCACCTTGCGCGACGTGGCCGCCCGGGCCGGCGTCAGCGTCGCCACCGCCTCGAAGGCGCTCAACGGCCAGGGGCGCATGACGGCCGAGACCCGCGAGCGCATCCGCGAGACGGCGCGCAGCCTGGGATTTCGTCCCAACAGCCTGGCGCAGAGCCTGCTGAGGCGGCGCTCCTTCACCGTCGGCCTGCTTACCAACGATACCTATGGCCGTTTCTCGCTGCCGCTGATGTCGGGCATATCGGACGCCCTGGTCGATGCCGGCGTTTCGGTGTTCCTGTGCAATGTCGAGGAGGATCCGCGCCTCGGCCAGCTCCATGTCGAGGCCATGCTCGACAAGCGCGTCGACGGCATCATCGCCACCGGCAAGCGCATCGACCGCCATTTGCCGGTCGACCTGTCCAACCTGCGCGTCCCGGTGATCTACGCCTTCACCCAGCCCGATCCCGACGCCGTCGCCTTCGTCTCCGACGATGGCGGCGGGGCGCGGCTGGCGATCGAGCATTTCCGCCGGCTTGGCCGCAAGCGCATCGCCCATGTCACTGGCCCGGCGAGCTTTGCCGTGGTGCACGAACGGGCGCAGGCTTACCGCGCCGTCCTGACGGAGAACGGCCTGCCGGTGATCGAGCCGCTGCTCGGCTCCTGGTCGGAAGCCTGGGGACATGACGCCGTGGCGAAACTGTTCGATGGCAACGGCGAAAAACCGGACGCCGTCTTCTGCGGCAACGACCAGATCGCGCGCGGCGTCATCGATGCTCTGCGCGAACGCGGCCTCGGCGTGCCCAATGATGTCGGCGTCATCGGCTTCGACAATTGGGAGATCGTGGCCGAGGCGACCCGCCCGCCGCTGACCTCGGTCGACATGAACCTGGCAGCACTAGGCCGCGAGGCCGGGCTGACCCTGCTTTCCCTGGTCGGCGGCAAATCCGCCGCGCCAGGCATCAGAAAACTGCCGTGCCGGCTGGTGGTGCGTCAGTCCTGCGGCCGTCCGCCGGACGGCTGAAACAAAGCGCCACGCGATCGGCGCCAAGCCGCGGACAGCGGCCAACCCTGGAGGAGGAGAACATGAGGAACCTGATTGCCAAACTGGCCCTGGCCGCTGCCGCTCTGGGCTGCGGCCTGCAACTTGCCGCCGCCGAGACCGCCAACATCTGGGTGCGCGCCGACGGCTCGAACTTCATGCCGAGGATCGTCGACGCCTTCAACAAGGCGAACAAGGACCAGGTCAAGCTCGACATCATCCCCAATGCCGAGATCATCCCGAAATATGGCGCGGCCGCCGCCGGCGGCACGGCGCCCGACGCACTGTCGCTCGACCTGATCTACACCCCGTCCTTCGCCGCTGCCGGCCAGCTCGAGGACATCACCGACTGGGCGAAGTCCCTGCCCTATTTCGCCAGCCTGTCGCCGGCGCATGTGAAGACCGGCACCTACAAGGACCATATTTACGGCCTGCCCTTCTCGGCCGACGCCTCGGTGCTGATCTGGAACAAGAAGCTGTTCAAGCAGGCCGGCCTCGACCCCGAGAAAGGTCCGACCAACTGGGCCGAGATCGAAGCCGATGCCGAGAAGGTCAACGCGCTTGGCGGCAACATCAAGGGCTTCTATTTCTCCGGCAATTGCGGCGGCTGCAACATCTTCACCTTCACGCCGCTGATCTGGGCCTCTGGCGGCGACATCCTGTCGGAGGACGGCTCCAAGGCGACGCTGGACAGCCCGCAGCTGCGTGGCGCCATCGATCTCTACCGCTCCATGGTCAAGAAGGACCTGGTGCCGGCGGGCGCGCAGACCGACACCGGCGCCAATTTCTTCGCCGCCTTCGCCGCCGGCAATATCGGCATCTCGCCCTCTGGCGCCTTTGCCATCGGCGCGCTCAACACGCAGTATCCCAATGTCGACTACGGCATCACCTTCCTGCCGGGCAAGGATGGCAACTGGTCGTCCTTTGCCGGCGGCGACAATTTCGTCGTCACCAAGGGCACCAAGAAGCTCGCCGTGGTGAAGGAGTTCCTGGACTTCGCCTATTCGCTCGAGGGCCAGACCATCCTCGCCAAATACGGCAGCCTGCCGGTGCGCGGCGACATCGCCAAGGACGCGCTGAAGGATCTCGATCCGCGCTACCAGATCGCCGCCGAGGCGATGGCCAAGGGCAAGACCCCCTACTCGGTGGTGTTCAACGATTTGATCAACTCCGCCAACGGCCCATGGACGCAGATGATCAATGAGGTGTTCTTCGGCGACGACGTCGATGGCGCGATCGCCAACGCCCAGGAAACCATGCAGTCGATCATCGACCAGGCGCCGCAGAAATAGGCGCCTGTCCGGCCGCCCGCCTGTCTCCCTGGGCGGGCGGCCGGAAATTGTTTTGGTTCAAATGGCAGGGCTATCGCGTTGAGAAGACTCGGTTGCATCTCCGCTTCGGAGCGTCGGAGGGTTGGTTCTCCCTTCTCCCCTTGTGGGAGAAGGTGGCCTCGCGAAGCGAGGTCGGATGAGGGGTGCTCCAGCTTGGCAACAAGTTCGAAATCGCACCTGCCTCATTGCTTGGCGCACCCCTCAACCGTCTCGGCGCTGCGCGCCGATCCACCTTCTCCCACAAGGGGAGAAGGAAGAACGAGCGCCCAGCCATGACCACCATCACAACCACCGCCCCGCCCCGCGCCCGCAAGCTCGTCGGCGCTGGGCGCCGGCAGTGGATCGGCCTGCTCTATGTCGCGCCGGCGGTCGCGCTCGTCATGCTGTTCTTCGTCATCCCGCTCGGCATGACGGCGTGGATGTCGCTGCACAATTGGCCGCTGATGGGCGAGCATTCCTTCATAGGCCTCGGTAATTACTGGGCAATCCTGCGCGATGCCAGGTTCTGGAACGCGCTGAGGTTCACCGGCTACTACACGCTGATCGTCACCATCGCGATCTTCGCCGTCGCCTTTCCGCTGGCGATCTTCATCGAGCGGCCGCGCCCGTTCACCAATGTCTACCGCACCATGTTCTTCATGCCGGCGGTGGTCGGCTTCGCCTCGGCGAGCCTGCTCTGGTCGTGGCTGCTCAACGTCGATTCCGGCCTGTTCAGCCCCGCCGCCTACGACCTCGGCCTGATCGACAGGAAGTTCAACCTGCTCGCCACCTTCCAGCCGGCCTTCTGGTCGATCATCGCCATGGTGGTGTGGAAAGTCGCCGGCTTCACCATGATCATCCTGATGACCGGCCTGCAATCGATCCCGCAGGACCTGCAGGAGGCCGCCGTCATCGACGGCGCCGGGCCGTTCGCAAGGTTCCGGGCGGTCACCTTGCCGCTGATGCGCCGCACGCTGGCGCTGGCGCTGATCCTGTCGGTGGCCGGCTCGATCCTCGCCTTCGACCAGTTCTACATCATCCTGCGCGGCGGCCCGCGTAACCAGACGCTGACGGCGGTCTACTGGATCTTCAACCAGTCGTTCGTGTCGTTCAAGCTCGGCTATGGCGCGGCGCTGTCGATGGTGCTGCTGGTCATCCTGGTGGCGCTCAGCCTCGTCCAGCTCTGGCTGCTGCGCAAGCCCGAGGGGCTCGACTGATGGCGCAGGCGATATCAGCCAGAGGCAAGCTCGCCGCGCGCTTGGCCAGGCACTCCACCGGCATCATCGCCTCGCTGCTGTTCGTGGCGCCGATCGTGTGGACGGTGCTGTCGGCCTTCAAGCCGGCGCAGGAGGCGCGCCTGCCACCGCTGCCGCCCTGGCCGACCACGGGCTTCTCGCTCGAGAACTATCAAACGCTGAACAGTTTCGGCGACGGCCTGTGGGTCTCGGCGCAGAACAGCATCTATGTCTCGGTGATGACCGTCATATTGTCGGTCATCGTCAGCGTGCTCGCCGGTTACGGCTTCTCGCGGTTTCGGTTTCCGTTCAAGGACCTGTTCTTCGTCCTCATCCTGTCGACGATCATGATCCCGTTCCAGTCGATCCTGACGCCGATCTTCCTGGTGCTGACCAAGCTTGGCCTGCACAACACGCTGACCGGGCTGGTCGGCGTCTATGTGACGCTTCAATTGCCGTTCTCGATCTTCATGATGCGCAACGCCTTCGACGCGGTGCCGCGCGAGATCGAGGAGGCCGCTCGCATGGACGGCGCCGGCAACGCCACCATGCTCATAAAGGTGATGCTGCCGCTGGTCTGGCCTGGCGTCGTCACCATCGCGCTGTTTGCCTTCCTTGGCGCCTGGAACGAGTTCCTCGCTGCCCTGGTGCTGATGACCGACCAGTCCAAATTCACGCTGCCGGTGATGATGACGGCACTTCAGTCGGGCCGCTTCGGCGCCATCGACTGGGGCGCCGTGCAGGCGGGCGTCACCGTGATGATGGTGCCGTGCCTGATCCTGTTCCTGGCTTTGCAGCGCTTCTACATCCGCGGCCTGATGGCCGGGGCCGTCAAGTAATCGATCGAATGGAGTGAGTTCATGACAGCATCGCCATCCCCCCGGCCCGCCACCACAGCCAGGCCCAAGCTCGCCTTCCGCCCGCTGCCGGTGCCGCAGGTCGACGTGCGCGGCTTCTGGGGCGACCGCGCCGAGGCGGTCGCGACGCGCACCGCCGACATCCTTTACGACCGCTGCGTGGAGGCGCGCATGCTGGAGCAGATCGATCCCGATCGTCCCTCGCCCGGCATCGTCATTCCCTTCCACTCGCCGTCGCCCGACGAGGCCGCCTCCCCCGGATTCACCGGGTCGACGGTGACCACGCAGATGTTCTGGGATTCCGATCTCGGCAAGACGATCGAGACATCAGCCTATTCGCTCTACCGGCGCAAGAATCCCGAACTGGAGAAGAAGATCGACGCCGTCATCGACATGTATGGCAGACTGCAGCAGGAGGACGGCTATCTCTCCAGCTGGTACCAGCGCATCCAGCCCGGCAAGCGCTGGACCAATCTGCGCGACTGCCACGAGCTTTACTGCGCCGGCCACCTGATCGAGGGCGCGGTCGCCTACTACCAGGCGACCGGCAAGCGCAAGCTGCTCGATATCATGTGCCGCTATGCCGACCACATCGCCTCGGTGCTCGGCCCGGAGCCCGGCAAGAAAAAAGGCTATTGCGGCCATGAGGAGATCGAGCTGGCGCTGGTCAAGCTGGCGCGGGTGACCGGCGAGCGGAAGTACATGGAGCTGGCCAAATACTTCATCGACCAGCGTGGCCTCGAGCCGCATTATTTCGACGAGGAGGCGCGCGCTCGCGGCGCCGACCCGAAGGCCTATCATTTCAAGACCTACGAATACAGCCAGTCTCACATCCCGGTGCGCGAGCAGGACAAGGTCGTCGGCCATGCGGTCAGGGCCATGTATCTCTATTCTGGCATGGCCGACATCGCCACCGAATATGGCGACGACACGCTGCGTGTGGCGCTCGACCGGCTGTGGGACGACCTCACCACGAAAAACCTCTATATCACCGGCGGGCTCGGGCCGTCGGCGCACAATGAGGGTTTCACCAGCGACTATGACCTGCCCAACGAAACCGCCTATGCCGAGACCTGCGCCTCGGTCGGGCTGGTGTTCTGGGCCAGCCGCATGCTCGGCATGGGACCGAACGCCCGCTATGCCGACATGATGGAGCGCGCGCTCTACAATGGCTCGATCTCCGGCCTGTCGCTCGACGGCTCGCTGTTCTTCTACGAGAACCCGCTGGAAAGCCGGGGCAAGCACAACAGATGGAAATGGCACCGCTGCCCCTGCTGCCCGCCCAATATCGGGCGCATGGTCGCTTCCATCGGCAGTTATTTCTACAGCCTGTCCGACGATGCGCTGGCCGTGCACCTCTATGGCGACTCCACCGCCCGCTTCGACATAGCGGGCGTGCCGGTGACGCTGACGCAGGCGAGCCGCTATCCCTGGGACGGCTCGGTCGAGATCACGGTCGAGCCGCAGGCGCCAGTGGAGTTCACGCTGCATCTGCGGGTGCCGGGTTGGAGCTCCAGAGCGGGCCTCGCCGTCAATGGCGAGACGGTCGACATCGAGGACGTGACCAGCGACGGCTACGCCGCCATCCGGCGCAACTGGAAAAAAGGCGACCGTGTCCGGCTCGATCTCGAAATGCCGATCGAGCGGCTCTATGCCAATCCCGAGGTCAGGCAGGATGCCGGCCGCGTCGCGCTGTCGCGCGGGCCGCTGATCTACTGCGTCGAGGCGACCGACAATGACACCAGCCTGCATCGGCTGACCCTGCCGCGCACAGCCGGCATCGAGGTGCATGACGAACCGGACCTGCTCGGCGGCGTGGTGACGCTTGCAGCCACGGCGCAAGCCGATGCCGGCGACGGCTGGCAGGACGGGCTCTATCGCTCCGAACCGCCGGCCAAGGTCGAGACGCGCCTGACCGCCATCCCCTATTTCGCCTGGGATAACCGCGAGCCCGGCGAGATGCTGGTGTGGCTGCGGGACGGCTGAGGTTGGCGGCAGGGCCTCTTGCGGCTTTGTTATGTCCGGCTTGACTGGGTGGCGGCGGCAGGCAGCGGTGTTTTCGACGCAGCTTGCGCGGCGCTGCCGTCGTCGACATGCGCCCAGGCTGGCCGCTCGAACAGGAACATGCCGAAACCGATGCGCTGGACGATGAAGTAGAGCACCACCGGGCTGATGGTCGAGACCAGCAGCACCGCCAGGCTGAGCATGCCGGTGTCGGTCAGGAGGCCGCTCGCCAGCGCGGCGCCGCGAAACAGCGACATCGGGATGGTGAAGGCGACATAGACGACCAGCGAATGTTCGCCGAGCCAGCGCAGCCATTCCATGGCCGGGAATTTCGACAGGAAGCCGCCAAGCACGCACAGCGCCACCGCCCCGGCGACCGCCAAAGTGAGATGCAGCGGCGGCCATGCCGCCAAGCCCATCCGCATGCCGACCGGCTGCATGGCATAGCCCGGCGAATAGACCAGCAGGCCGTTGACAACAGCCCACAGGAGCAGCCCGGCGACGGCCAGCGCCGGGCGGGCCCGCGTCCATTCGACGAGCCTGAACACCAGCGGCGCCATGACGAAGCCGACGTAGAAAAAGACGAAATAGGCCGCGAATTGTTCGACCGCGTAGCTATCGGGATGCGGCGCCCACATCTGCAGGCAGGCGGCGATCGGGATGACGATCCAGGCAGGGACCGCAAACTGCCGCAGCAGTTTCGCGGCAAGGCCGAACACGGCTAGCATGTAGATGAACCACAGGACGCCATAGGGCTGCACGACGGCCATTGCGAGGTCGTGCAGCATGCCGGCGGGGTCCCTGCTGAAGATGCCGATCTTCAGGCCGATCGAGATAATCGCCCACAGCACGTAGAAATAGAGGTAATGGACGACGCGCCGGTCGACATAGCGCGGCCATGGCCGGTCGATCACCTGCGACAGGAAAAGTCCGGAGATCAGGAAGAATTCGGGCATGCGAAACGGCGTCGCGAAGCCGATGACATAGTGGAGAAAGCCCACCCCGCCCGTGTACTCGCCGGTGTTGTAGGCCGAGTACATCATGACCACGAGGATGATCGAGAGGCCTTTGGCCGTGTCCACCCACGGCATGCGCATCGGGCTGCTGTTCATGGCGGCGAATCCAAACCCGGCCGGCCCGGCTGGCCAGCCTTCATCCGGCCATGTCTAGCACCATCAAGCTTCCCAGATCGTAAACGTGGCCGATCGCTCGCGGCGACGAAACCATTACAGCTTTGACCGTCGGCGCTGCCCCTCACCTGCCTGCCGGCATCCTCTCCCTGTATAGTGACGGGGAGAGGGAAGCTGTATCAGCGTTGCAAAAAAATGCGCGGCGTTGCGGCAGCCACTCTCGCCCCATTTACGGGGAGTTGAGGAGCGATCCGCGCAGCGGACGAAAAGCCAATTGCTTGGCTTTTCGAGTGACGAACGTCCGGCAGGACAGTGAGGGGCGGCGCCGACGTTGACAGTTATGCCTAATGGCGATGACGCGGCAGACTACCTTCGCGCCTTCGACTTGTTCAAAGCCACGGCGGCGCGCACCAGCGCCTTGAAGGCCTCCTCGTCCACCTCTTCGCCTTTCTGGAAGTCGATGGCGCGCCGTGTGTTGCCTTCGAGACTGGAGTTGAACAGCCGCGCCGGATCGGGCAGCGCCGCACCCTTGGCGAAGGTCAGCTTGACGACGGCCTTGTAGGTCTCGCCCGTGCAAATCATGCCGGCATCCTCCCACACCGGCACGCCGCGCCATTTCCACGTCTCGGCCACGTCGGGATCGGCTTGATGGATCAGCGCGCGCAGCCGCCCCAGCATTTCGCCGCGCCAGTCGCCCAATTCCTTGATCCTGCCGTCGATCAGTTCGGAGGGAGATTTGCTCGCCTGCGCTTCCGTGGTCGTCATGATGTTTCTCCTTCGAACTGACAAATAGAGCGCTTACATGCGCTCGCCAGGCAATTGGCTGGCCTGCTTCACCCAGGCGCTGAACCGCGCCTCATCGAACGCGTCATCCTCGCGGATGTCGAGATAGCGGGTATCCCCGCTCTTGGACGCGCCAGGCGGCACCGGGTCCAGCGATTTGCCGCGAAAAAAAGCCACCTTGATGTATTGCGTGAAGCAATGGATGCCGAGGAACCAGCCCTCGCCTTCGACGCCATAGAGCGGCGAGTTCCATTTGACCGCCTTCCGCACGCCGGGCACGGCGCGTTCGATGAGCGCATCGAGGCGTTGGCCGACCTCGCGCTTCCAGCCGGGCATGGCCGCGATATAGGCCTGCACCGGCGCATCACCATGGCCCTTGGCGATCCGCGGGTTGCCGCCGGAAAGCAGCTTCGGCTCAGCCTTGGCGGCTGGTTTGGTCGATTTCGCCATCCGCCCCTACCCGTTGGCGCGCTGCGCGACGCGCCCTTTCGCGACATAGGGCAGCACGAACATATAGAGGCCGCTGAACAGCAAAAGGAAGAGCGGCGGGAGCGGCGAATAGACCACCCAGGCGGGCGGCTGCCCGAACGCCATGGTGGCGAAGTTCGCGGCGACAGTGATCGTGAAAATCATCGACAGCCAGCGATGCGCCTGCCGTATCCCTTTGCTCCAGTCCAATTCTGCCTCCTTGTGCTATGTGTTGAAACCTGGCGCCTTACCAGCGCGCCAGCTCCGTGATCTGGATGAGATTGCCGCAGCCATCGTTCACCTGCGCGATGGTTGAGCCGGTCACCGCGGTCGGCGCCATGGCGAAGGCACCGCCATTCGCCTTGATGCGCTCATGATCGCCCTTGATGTCGTCGGTGAACAGCATCAGCGCCGGCTGGCCCTGCTTGAAGATCGCCTGCTGGTAGGTTTTGGCCGCCGGGTTGTCGTTCAGCGCCAGCTGCAATTCGGTCCCGTCCGGCTCTTCGGCCGAGACGACCGTCAGCCAGCGGAACGGCCCATTGCTGAAATCGGCCTTCTTGGTGAAGCCGAGCACACCGGTGTAGAAGGCGAGCGCCTTTTCCTGATCGTCGACATAGATGCTGGTCAGTTTGATCTTCATCGCATTTCTCCATGGGTTTTGCTGGCGCAGAACCGCCCTTTGATACTGCTGTGTGGTTTTCAGCCTGGCCGGGAACGCTCAGTCCGTTCGCGCCAGAAGCTCTTCCAGCTTCTGCAGGAATTGCGGCCAACCCATCTTGGCGCCGCCATAGGCCCGTCTCTGGTCGGGCCGGAAACCGGCCTGCTCCATGCGCAGATGGGTTCCCGTTGGAGTCGGAGTAAGCGTGAAAGTCACCACGCTCCTGAGATCGAAGGCCGGATCCTGGTGCGCCAGGTTCCAGGTATAGGACAGCGTCCTGTGCGGCTCGACGGCAAGCACCTCGCAATCGAGCACGCCGCCCCAATCGGCGCTGATGTTGAAGCGGTGGCCGACGACGGGATTGAAATCGTTCTTCATCAGCCACTCCTCGATCAGATGCGGTTGCGTCAGCGCGCGCCAGAGTTTTTCGGGCGGATGGGAAATCTGCCGCTCGACGACGACAGTGCGGGTCTCCTGGGCACTATCGTTCACTGGTCCATCCTTTTGAGTAAATCCTCGAGGTCGTCGAACCGGCTTTCCCAGAACCCGGCCATCTCACGCGTCCAGTCCATCAGCGGCGCCAGCGCGGCAAGCTGCGCGCTGTAATGCGTCTGGCGGCCTTCATGGCGGTCGCGCACCAGCCCCGCCTGCTTGAGCACGCCCAGATGCTTCGACACCGCCGGCTGCGAGACGCCGGCCTGTATCGTCAGCGCCCCGACCGTCTGCTCTCCCTGTTGGCACAGCCGTTCGAAGATCGCCCGCCTTGTCGGGTCGGCGAGCGTCCTGAATATCATGTCATGAGCGTCCGGCATCCGAGATCGATAACCCGTTGGCTATTGGTTGACGTATAACCACAGAGATATATGTTCGTCAAGCGGAAGATTGGATGGCGGTTAGTCGAAGCCCAAACTTCGTCATCCTAGGGCGAAGCAGGAGCGAAGCTCCGTCGCGGAGACCCTGGGATCCATGCCGCGACCTTGATCGAGGGTGCAGCGGAGCAGAATTCCGGACCGTGGCGGCGCTTATGTGTCACGGCATGGATCCCTTGGGCTGCGAAGCAGCTCCTCGGGTCTGCGCCGCGTCGCTTCGCTCCTTGCTCCGCCCGTGGATGACGAAGCGGTGGGCGGATCCGCCAATCACCAACGCAGGCGATCCATCGACGCAGGCGACTGGTTCCGTGATAAGCCATTAGACCCCGGCATGCACCCGCCCGATCTCCTGCGCCACCAGCTCCTGCAGCTGCCACAGATTGCGGTCGCGTATGCCGCAGGCGTCGAGGTGGCGGATCGTCTCGAACAGATATTGCGCGCCCGAGCCCCAATGGCCGACGGCGCTCGCCAGCGTCGCGGCGACCGCCTGCTTGTCCAGTTTGCCGGCGTAGCGCGAATTGGCCGGGTCGACGACGAAGCCGAGCGCCCGGCTCATCCCGCCTTCGGTCCTCACCCACAGCCAGCGCGGCACGTTGACGGCGGGCAGGATGGTCATTTCGCGGCGCAGCAGCGCCTCCAGATTGTCGGCAACCGGCTCGGCGATCTCGAACACCATGCCCTGGCACTGGCCGCCACGGTCGAGCGCCATCATCAGGCCGGGCTGATCGAGCGTGCCGCGAAAGCGTTGCACGGTGAAGCAGAACGACCGGTGCCAGCCCCGCGCCACCGCCCGTTCGCCGCCCCTCACCTCGCCGGCGGGCTTCCACAGCAGCGAGCCATAGGCGAACAGTTTCAGCGGCCCGGCCGGTGCCGAGGCCAGGATCTCGTCGCGAAACCGCGCATAATCCTGGTCAGTCATATAGACCATGCCCGGCGTCGGCCCGGCATCCTCGACAACGCGCATGGTGCGCGCCACCAGCGCCTCGGTCAGCGCCATCGGTGACTTGCGCGCGGGTTTGCGCGGTGCGGCGGAAATCGGCTTGTTCATTTTCGTGCCTCGGCCATGGCAGCCATGTTGCCGAAGGCAAAGGGATTCTCAAGAGCCATAACCGTTGGAACCTGGAATCGGCACTTGAGCAATTCCGCGCAGCAGCTTGATCGGATTCGAGAAATTCTGGCGAAATTCAACGTCCCGCGCACCTACGACACCAGCGGCATCGGCACCTTCAGCCCGTCGACCAGTGCGTCGCGGAACAGCGCGATCGGACGCGCCAGCCGCCCGGCCGGCGGACGGTGCAGCAGCCAGGCGCGCACTTGCGGCTTGAAGTCGGGACAGTCGATCACCTCCACCGCGTCGCGCCAGCGGCTGTCGGCGAAAGCGCCCGGGGTGACGATGCCGATGCCGTGGCCACGAGCCACCAGCGACATTCTGAGGTCGACGCTGAGCGCCTCCACCCCGACCTGGAACGGCAGCCTCGCGGCCTCGAAACTCTGCTTGATGAAGGCGCGAAAACCGCAGCCGTTTTCGTTCATCACCCAGGCGAAGCGCGACAGGTCGGCGAGTTTCGCCGGCTTCGGCACGCCAAGGCTGGGGGACGCGACCAGCAGCACCGATTGCGCGCCGAGATCGTCGCAGACCAGTTCGTCCGGCGGCGCCAGGCCTTCGGCAAGGCACACCGCCACCGCGTCGAGCTCGCTGCGCGCCACCTGCTCCACCAGCCTTGGCGACCAGCCCGAACTGATGCGCAGCGTCAGTTGCGGAAAGGCGGCGCGCAGGCTGTCGAGCGGCAGCGCAAGTGCTGCATCCGAGAGATAAGGCATGATGCCCAGCCGGAACTCGCCCTTGACCTCGCCTTGCGGCGAGACGCCGGCCTTCAGATCCTCCAGCGAACGCAGCACGCGGCGACCATGCTCATAGGCCTCGCGTCCTGAGGCGGTCGGCTTCAGCGGCTTCGACTGGCGGTCGAGAAGTGCTGTCGCCAGCCCGTCCTCGAGGTTCTGGATGCGGCGTGTGACACCCGGCTGGGTGAGGTTGAGCCTTGCCGAGGCGCCGACGATCGAGCCGGTTTCCACAACGGCGACGAAGGCTTCGAGATCATGGATGTTCATGCGCACCTCGCATAATCATTATCGAATTTATTGAATTGTAGCATGATAATGCTTTGGCATAAAGTCCTTGCACGATATGCAGCTTCATTGAGGACTTCATGCTCGATACCAATGACGGCCAAACAGCCGGCCGGCTTCCGGTTCAAACCATCACCGCCCCGCAGACGCTGCTGTTTGCCGCCTCCACCGGCATCATCGTCACCAATCTGTTCGCGCCGCAGACACTTGTCGGGCTGATCGGCCCGTCGCTCGGCGCTGGCGCCGCGAGCGTTGGCCTTGTCGCCATGGTGACGCTGCTCGGCTATGCCGCCGGCCTGTTCTTCCTGGTGCCGATGACCGACCTCGCCGAGAACCGCACCCTGATCCTGCGCATGCTGGTCGCGGCGGCATTGGCGGCCGGCGTGGCGGCGCTGGCGCCCACCATCGCCTCGCTGCTGATCGTCCTGTTCGGGCTCGGCGCCGCCTGTTCGGCGATCCAGATTCTGGTGCCGATCGCCGCCTCGATGGCCCCGCCCGGCGAGGCAGGCCGCGTCATCGGCGACGTGATGAGCGGGCTGATGATCGGCATCCTGCTGGCGCGGCCGTTGGCCAGCCTCGTCGCCGACGCCTGGGGCTGGCGCGCCTTCTACGGCCTCAGCGCCGCCGCCTTGACGCTGCTCGCCATCGTGCTTGCCTTCACGCTGCCGCGCCGGCGGCCGGTGGCGAAATCGTCTTATGGCAAGCTGATCGCTTCACTGTTCCATCTGCTGCACGAGGAGCCGGTGCTGCGGCGCCGCGCGCTGACGGCGGCCCTGGTGATGGCGGCGTTCAGCCTGTTCTGGACGGCGGTCGCCCTGCGCCTCGCGCAGCCACCCTTCGGCCTTGGCCAGCGCGGTATCGCACTGTTCGCTTTGGTCGGCGCCGGCGGTGCCGTGGTCACGCCTTTGTTCGGCCGCGCCGGCGATCAGGGCTGGACGCGATCCGCCACCATCTTCTGCCATCTCGTGCTGATCGGTGCGATGGCGCTGGCGGCCTGGGCCGGCTCTTCCTTGTCCGAAACGTCCTGGACGCCGCTCGTGCTGATGGGCATCAGCGCCGTGCTGCTCGATATCGGCGTTACCGGCGATCAGACGCTCGGCCGCCGCGCCATCAACCTGCTGCGGCCCGAGGCGCGCGGCCGCCTCAACGGCCTGTTCGTCGGCATTTTCTTCATCGGCGGCGCCATCGGCTCATTGCTGGCCGGTGTTGCCTGGGCCTGGGCCGGGTGGCCGGCGGTCTGCGCCATCGGCGGCGCCTTTGGGCTCGTCGCACTGCTAGTCGACTGGATCGGCGGCCCGGAATGACCGCCTGCCGGAACGACATTGCCTCATAAGCGTTGTCGGCTGGGAGGAAGTCATGAACGATGCGCCGGCAACGCCCGTCGGCAGACCGCTTTCGCCAGGCGAACTGGTCACCGTTATGTCCCATTTCCATCGCGCCGAGATCGCCCGCATGGCCGGCTGGCGCGACCGCCTCGACCGCACCAGCAATTGGGCGATCACCGTTGTCGCGGCGATGCTGTCCGTGTCGCTGTCGACGGCCAGCGCCCATCACGGCGTGCTGCTGTTCGCCATGCTGCTGGTGCTGCTTTTGTTGTGGATCGAGGCGCGCCGCTATCGCTTCTTCGACGTCTACCGCGCCCGCGTGCGCCAGTTCGAGCGCCATTATTTCGCGCAGATCTTCTCGCCGCAGCCCGATTTCGCCTCCGACTGGCTGCTGGTCGTCGGCGAGAGCCTGCGCACGCCAAAATTCCTGGTTTCGCAGCGCGTGGCGCTGGCGCGCCGTCTGCGCCGCAACTACCTGCACATGATGCTGATCCTGCTGCTCGCCTGGATCCTCAAACTGTCGACCCCGAGCCTCATCGATCAAGGCGTGCCGGTCGGCTTTGTCGGCACAATGCGCGAGGCCGTCGGCGCGGCGGCGCTCGGTCCCATCCCGGGCGCGGCCATCGTCGCCGTGGTTGCCCTCCTCTATGCCGGCCTGCTGGCGGCCGCCTTCCTGACGCCAGGCGACGACGGCGAACTCTCCTTCGGCGACGTCCACGTCTGACCTCGATGCCGGACGCCAACAACTCGCGACGGATGGCTGCAACGCAAACGTCGGCCGCGCGTTGTGATGGTCAGTCCGCGGCGGCGTCTTGAAGGGACCCATGATCCATCCATCGGCAACGAGGCCGCACGGTACAGCGGCCGCCCTTTCGCTGGCCATTTTCGTTCTGGCGCCGGCAAACCACGCGCTGGCCGCGCAGCCGGCCGGCCACGCCTCGGGCATCGGCGGCTCGGCGGAGGGATTATTCGTCGCCGAGATCGTACTCCTGCTTCTGGTCGGCCGTGGCCTCGGCGAAATCTTCCAGCGCTATGGCCAGCCGGCGATCATGGGCCAGCTGATCGGCGGCATCCTGCTCGGGCCGTCGCTGTTCGGCTGGATATGGCCGGACGCCCAGCATCTGATCTTCTCCACCGATCCCGCGCAGAAAAGCATGATCGATGCCGTCTCGCAGCTCGGCATCCTGCTGCTTCTCCTGCTTACCGGGATGGAGACGGATCTGCGCCTCGTGCGGCGGGTGGGCGCGGCCTGTTTTTCGATCTCGATCACCGGCGTCGTCGTGCCCTTTGTCTGCGGCTTCGCGCTGGCGCAGGTGCTGCCGGATTCCCTCCTGCCCGAGCCGGGTGAGCGCATCGTCGCCGGACTGTTCCTCGGCACCGCGCTGTCGATCTCCTCGGTCAAGATCGTCGCCATGGTGGTGCGCGAGATGAACTTCATGCGCCGCAATCTCGGCCAGGTCATCGTCTCCTCCGCCATCATCGAGGACACAATCGGCTGGCTGATCATCGCCGTCACCTTCGGCATCGCCACCAATGGCAGCCTGCAGGTGCTGCCGCTCATCATCACGGTGGTCGAAGTGGCGCTGTTCATGGTGTTTTCCTTCACCATCGGCCGCCGCCTGGTGTTCACCCTGATCCGCTGGAGCAACGACTCCTTCCGCAGCGAGTATGCCGTCGTCACCGTCATCATCATCATTATGGGCGTGATGGCGTTGATCACCAATCTGATCGGCGTCCACACCGTGCTCGGCGCCTTCGTCGCCGGCATACTGGTCGGGGAATCGCCGATCCTGTCCGACCACATCGAGGGCCAGCTGCGCGGCGTCATCACGGCGCTGTTCATGCCAGTGTTCTTCGGCATGGCCGGCTTGTCCGCAAACCTCACCGTGCTTGCCGACCCGACGCTGGCGCTGCTGACGCTGGCGCTGGTGCTGATCGCCAGCATCGGCAAATTCTCGGGAGCCTTTCTCGGCGGCCGCCTGGCCGGCATGTCGCTGAAGGAGGCGACCGCCGTCGGCAGCGCCATGAACGCGCGCGGCTCGACCGAGGTCATCGTCGCCTCGATCGGCCTGTCGATGAACATCCTGTCCCACAATCTGTTCACCATGATCGTCACCATGGCCGTCATCACGACGCTCGCCATGCCGCCAATGCTGCGCTGGGCGCTCGGCCGGCTGCCGGTCGGCGATGCCGAAAAGCAGCGCGTCGACCGAGAACTGCTCGACGAACGCGGCTTCGTCTCCAAACTGGAACGATTGCTGCTGCTCGTCGACGACAGCCCGGTCGGCAAGTTCACCGCCTATCTCGCCGGGCTCGTCGGCGGCGGCACCGGCATGCCGACCACGCTGCTCCACCTCGAGGACGGCAAACTGCCCGGCCCTGCCCGCGACAAAGGCCCCGAGCGGGCCTCGAAACAGGTCAAGAGGGGAGCGGCCAGAAGCGCCAGGGCTGTCAGCAAGGCCGAGGACACGCCCGTCGACAAGATCCATCTCACGGCCCGCGCCGAGCTTGAAGCCACCACCGAAACGATCGCCGCCGAGGCCCGCAAGGGCTACGGCCTTCTGCTGGTTGGGCTCGACAACGCGCTGACCGGCAAAGGCACCTTCAGCGGCACGCTGAACGATATCACCAGCGGCTTCGACGGCCCGCTCTGCCTGGTGCTGAATGGCGCCAAATCCAGCGGCAGGATGCCGATGCTGCGCGCCGGCGCGACCATTCTGGTTCCCGTCAACGGCACCGAGGTCGCGCGGCGCGCGGCTGATTTCGCGCTGGCCCTGGCGCGGCCGCACCGGGCGCGCGTCAAAGTCCTTTATGTCTCGCAGGCCCGCAAGGGCAGCCGGCCAGGCTCGGTTTCGCACCGCCGCGAGGAGGCCGTGCTCAAGGATGTCGCCGATCTCGCCGACCGCTATGGCGTCGCCGTCGAGACCGCCATCAGAACGCGCGCCACGCCCGACCAGGCGATCGCCCGGGAAGCGGCCAAGGGCGCGGCGATGGTGGTGATGGGCGTCACCCAGCGGCCGGGCGAAGAGCTGTTCTTCGGCGACACGGCGACCGCCGTGCTGGCCGCCGTCGCCTGCCCTGTCGTGCTTCTGGCGAGCGATCGCGTCAGGCGAGCCGACGCCGGCGCCGAGGAGGCGACAGCCGAGACCGGCGCCTGATGTCTATGGTCCTATAGGCCGAGGAACTGCCGCCCGATCAAGTAGCCCAACGCCGCCGCGACGAGCGGGAACAGCGCCGGCGCGACCCTGCTGAACAAGGAAATGCTCGTGTCCTTGGGCGGCACATAGCGTGCATTGCCGAGATTTTTGGTCATTGCGTACCCCACGCGCACCGATAATTAGCAGATGCTTATTGATGCATGGCCGAATTAACGGGTTGTAAAGAAATTCGATCGAATAGCCGACCATTGCATGGCGCCCACAGCCTATTTATCGCCTTGTTCGAAAGCGCCGATGCCTTGCGCGATGAGGTTGGTGGCCATGACCAGCGAAATGATCGCCGCCGAATTGAACACCACCACCCACCATTTGCCGCCGGTGAGGAAGCCGTAACCGTCGGCGATCGCCAGCCCCCAGTCGGCCGATGGCGGCTGGATGCCGAGGCCGAGGAAGCTCAGCGTCGCGATCGAGAAGAAGGCGTAGCCGAGCCGGGTGATCAGCTCGATCAGGATGGCTTCCCGGACATTGGGCAGGATTTCCAGGAACATGATCGCCAGCCGCCCTTCGCCGGCAAGCCGGGCGGCGCTGACATAGTCGCGCTCGCGCTGTTCGCGCGCGGCGGTGCGCACGGTGCGCGCCACCAGCGGCGCATAGGCAAGGCCGATCACTGCGATGACGGTGAGGTTGGACGGGCCGATCGCCACCAGCGCCATCGTCACCAGCACGATGAAGGGCAGCGACATGACCGCGTCGAGCAGCCGCGCGCCGACGGCATCGACCAGGCCGCCAAAGGTGCCGAGAACCAGGCCGATGACGCTGCCCGAAGCAACACCCGCCAGCGTCGCCAGCGGCGCCACCAAAAGGATGTCGCGTGAGCCGACGATGATGCGCGAGAGCACGTCGCGGCCGAGCTGGTCGGTGCCGAACCAGTGCACCGCGTCGGGCGGCGTCATCATCGACAGGAAATCCTCGGCATAGGGATCGAACGGCACGAAGAGCGCGCCGAACAGCGCGCAGGCGACCCAGAACAGCAGCACGACCGAACCGATCGCGGTCGACGGCGCCACGTCAGGCAAGGAACCACGCAGTCGGCCGATCCAGGAGAGCCTGATGTCGCCGCGCACCGGGGATTGCGCCAGATCGGTCATGGCGCGCTCCGGCGGCGCTGGCGCGGATCGAGCAGCGCCTGCAGGAGATCGCCGATCGCGGCCGTCGACACGAAGATCGCCGCCATCACCAGCACGCCGGCCTCGAGCATCGGAAAGTCACGCGCCTTGGCGGCGGTCAGCACCAGATTGCCGAGCCCCTGTATGCCGAACAGCGCCTCGATCACCACCAGGCCGCCGAGCAGGAAACCGCTCTGCGTGGCGATGACGGCGACTGTCGGCACCAGCGCATTGCGCAGCACGTGCTTGAACAGCACCTGCGAGGGGCTCAAGCCTTTGAGGATGGCGGTGCGGGTGTAGTCGGCACCACGCGCCTCGATCACCCCGGCCCTGGTCATGCGCGCGACATAGCCGATCAGGTTCAGCACCAGCGGCAGCGCAGGCAGGATGAGGTAGTAGCTGGACGTCCAGAAGCTGGCCCCGTCGGGCGCAGCACCGGTGATCGGAAACCAGGCCAGCCACAGGCCGAAGACCATCAGCAACAGCAGGCCGGAGACGAAATCGGGTACGATCGAGAGCGAGACGCCGGTCAGCACGATCAGCCTGTCGGCAAGGCTCCCCGGGCGCAGGCCGGCGGCGACGCCGGCGCCGATGCCGATCGGCACGAGGAACAACAGCACGACGCCGGCCAGTGCGGCGGAGTTCCTGATGCTCTCCAGCACGAACGGCGCCACCGGGGCGCGCATCGACAGCGAGTCGCCGAAATCCCCCGTCATCGCCCGGCTGAACCAGTGCCAGTATTGCGCAAGGATCGGCTGGTCGGTGCCGAGCTTGCGGTTCAGTTCGGCGACCGCCTGCGCATCGGCGAACGGGCCGAGCATGACGCGGCCGACATCGCCGGGCAGCACCTGCCCGGCGAGGAAGACCAGCGCGCTGACCAGCCACAGCGTCAGAAGCAGCGAACCCGCGCGCGCCGCCAGAGGCCTGACGACCGCCATCGAGGCGATCACACGAACGACACCTTGTCGAGCAGCAGATGCGAGATGGCGGTGAAGCGCACGCCTTCGACCTTGGCGCTGACGATGCGGCTGTATTGCGAGAAATAGCTGATGATCAGCGGCGTCTCGTCGAGCAGCAGGGTCTGGATCTTGCCGGCGGCGAGCCGCTGCGCCTGCAGGTCGCGCGCCTTGCCGTAGTCGATGAGCAGGGCATCATAGTCCGCATTGTTGAAATGCGCCGCGTTCCAGGCGCCCGAACTCTTCAGCGTCGCGTTGAGGAAGATGTCGGGCGTGCCGCGATGGCCGAAATCGGTGATGCCGAGATTGGAGTCCAGCCACGGCGAAGAACCGAATGTCGCCGAGCCGTAATAGGCATCCTGCGGCAGCACGTTAAGCTTGATGTCGATACCGGCCTTTTTCGCGAAGTTCTGGATGATCACCGCATAATCGGGAATGTCATAGGCGCGCTCGGTGGTCAGCGTCACCTCGAACCCATTGGGCACGCCGGCCTCGCCGAGCAGGCGCTTGGCCTCGGCGATGTCCTGCTTGCGCTGCGGCACCGACGGATCGCCCGAGGGGAAGATCGGCGCGAACGGCGTGTCGTTGCCGACGACGGCGCGGCCCTTGAGCAGGCCCTTGACCACGGCCTCGCGGTCGATGGTCAGCGCCAGCGCGCGGCGGATGCGCTTGTCGGTGAACGGCGCCTGGTCGGTTCTGAGATGCGCCGGATCATGCGAGCTTGCCTGCACGCTGAGCAGCTTGAAGTTGGGGTTGCCCTCGATCGCCAGCTCCAGCCGAGTGGTGCTCGGGATGACGTCGAGCTGGCCGGCCTGCAGCGCCAGAACCTGCGCCTGTTCGTCGTCGAAGAACTTGATCTCGACGCGGTCGGGCAGCGCCTTGTCGCCCCAATAGTCGGGGTTGCGCACGAAGCTGGCGCCTTGCTTGGGGCGGAACGATTCCAGCTTGAACGGGCCGGTGCCGTTGAAAGTCTTCTCGAAGTCGCCGGCATAGTCGGCCGGCACGATGACGGCGTTGTAGACGTCGGAGGAGACATAGAACGGGAAGTTGCTGTTCGACTGGTCGAGATCGAAGTCGACCGTCTCGTCGTCGACGACCTTGGCGCCGCCCTTGGATAGGATGCCCTTATAGGCCGACAAGGCCGAGGAGCCGCTGGCCGGATCGACCAGCCGTTCGAAGCTCGCGACCACGTCCTTGGCGGTCACGGTGCGGCCGTCGTGGAATTTCACGCCTGGCCTCAGCTTGAAGGTCCAGCGCCTGGCGGTCTCGTCGGCTTCCCACGACAAGGCAAGCTTCGGCTGGAGGCCGTCCTTGGGATCGTCGAGGATGAGATACTCGCCGACCTGGCTGATCACGCCGATGCTGGCCGGATCGGTGATGGTGACGGGATCGATCGCCTTGGTCGGCTGGCCGAGGCCGACGCGCACCGTGCCGCCGGCAGTCGCCGCGCGCGCCGCGCCTGGCGTGAACAGCCCCTGCGAGGCGGCAAAGCCGGTGAGGCCGAGAAGTGCCGCGTATTTCAGCAGGTCGCGGCGCTTGAGAAAGCCTTGCGCGTATTCGTCCACCGCGACATTCCAGATGTCGCCGGATTGATTGCGCAGAAGATCGATGTCGGAACGTTTCGTCATTGTTTTTCTCTCTTGATTTGAATGGCTTTGAAAGGGAGCGTCAGGCCGGCTGGCCGTCGAGATGGATGCGGTCGACCGCCTGCGGATAGAAGGCGATCAGGCCCTTGATTTTCGCGACCTCGTCGATCGGCTCGCGATAGCTCCAGGCGATGTCGGGGCGAACCGAACCATCCCCGAGCAGGCCCGACCAGTAGGAGGCGATGCCCTTGTAGGGACATCGCGTCGTCGAACTGGACGCCGTCAGCCGCTCCAGCCGGATATCCTCCGGAGGAAGGTAGAAACGCGTCGGCAGATGGGTCTCGAACAGGAGCACCGGACGATGGCTGTCGGCGATGATCTCGCCGTCGAACCAGACCTCGACATGGCTGGAACTCCGCAGCACGTCGATGCGCGCATAGGGATCGCGGGCGTGGACGAAGACTTCTTCCTCTTCCTCGAACCACTGGTCGATCGACTTCCAGGTGAAGGCGATGCGGCCGGCGAGCGGCGCCAGGTTTTCATCCGGCGGCGCCGTGAACGACCACGCCGCGTTGGCGGCGCGCTTGTCGCCGCTGTCGATGTCCCAATAGGCGGTCTCGCCGCCGACCGCATGCGGCTCGCGATGCAGCGACGGTTTCAGCACCGAAGGATCGACCGCGGACGGCGGGAAAAAATAGATCGGCAGGAAATGGTTGGAGCGCAGCACCAGCACGTTGCGGCTGTCGGCGATGGTGCGGCCGCCGAACTTGACGCGGATGCGCTTGGGGCTGTTGAGCACGTTGACGAGACGCGGAGCGGTGGCTTCGCGGGGCTGGAGATTCGGCGCGGCGGTCATGGCTTCTCCCCCCTCAGGACACGGCGCGCGCATTGGCGCGCTGCTCGGCGAAACGATTGGCGGGGCGGGCAAGGCCGAAGCGGTCGCGCAGCGTGCCGGGCGCGTATTCGGTCGGCACGAGGCGGCGCCGCTGCAGTTCCGGCACCACCTGCTCGGCGAAATTCACCCAGTCCTCGGGCAGCAGCGGGAACATCAGGTTGAAGCCGTCGCAGGCGCCGGCGACGAACCAGTCTTCGAGCTGGTCGGCGATCTGCTTCGGCGTGCCGGCCACCGTCGGCACCGAGCCGCTGTTGGCGAGCTTGCGGGCGATGTCGCGCAGGCTGAGATTCTGCTTCGACCATTGCTTGACCCGGGCGAGCGAGGTGCGCCCGCCATTGAAGGTGCTCTCGTCCGGCAGCGGCGGCAGCGGCCCGTCGGGCGGATAGGCTGAAAGGTCGATGCCGCTCCAGCTCGACAAAAGGTCGATGCCGACCTGGTCGGGCAGCAGCGTCTGCAGGTATTCCTGCTTGTCGCGGCCCTCGGCCTCGGAGGCGGCGACGATCGGCAGGATGCCGGGCAGTATCTTGAAGCTTTCCGGCCGCCTGCCGTGGCGGGCCAGCCGCTCGTTGATGTCCTGCCGGTATTTGATGCCGTCTTCCCGTGTGGAGAAGATGGCGAAATGCACGTCGGCCTGGGCGGTGGCGAAGTTCTTGCCGTCCTCGGACGACCCGGCCTGGACGATCAGCGGATGGCCCTGCGGCGGCCGCGACACGTTGAGCGGCCCGCGCACCTTGAAATGCTTGCCCTTGTGGTCGATCGGATGGACCTTGTCGGGATCGGCGAAATAGCCCGTCTCCTTGTCGATGAGGAGCGCCTCGTCCTCCCAGCTGTCCCACAGCGCCTTGACGATATCGAGGAATTCGCCGGCCCGCTCATAGCGGAAGGCATGCTCGATATTGCCGTCGCGGCCGAAATTGCGCGCCTCCTCGTCCATCGCCGAGGTGACGACGTTCCACGACGCCCTGCCCTTCGAGATATGGTCGAGCGAGGCAAACAGCCGCGCCACATTGTAGGGCTCGCTGTAGGAGCTCGATGCCGTGGTGATCAGGCCGATATGCTTGGTGACGCCGGCCAGCGCCGACAGCAGCGTCAGAGGTTCCAGCCGCGCATTGGCGTAGTGCGCGACGCCGCTCTTCACAGAATCCCAGATCGACACGTGGTCGGCGACGAAGATGGTGTCGATCGTGGCCCGCTCGGCCGCCTGCACCAGCTCGCGGTAATAGTCGAAGTCGAGCACCTCGCGCCCCGGCGCGCGGGGGTGTCGCCAGGCCATGCGGTGGTCGCCCTGCGGGTTGAAGAAGAACGCGCTGAGGATCATGTGCGACATGCCGGTAGCCTTCCCTGTCCATGCGGAAATCGTCAGGCGCGGCGGCGTGCGGCCGTGCCCTGAAAACCTTCCAGTCGGCAAAAGTTAGATTGCGCCCGGGCTTAATTCGAGTAATTTTATAGAGATTGTTCTATGTGAAAGCGGAAGCGATTGCCCCCGATCGCCGCGCGGACAGAAAGTGGTTTCGGGCATGTCCTCTTCATCGTCGTCTTCGGTTCTGAGCGTCGAGCACCTCTCGGTTTCCTACCGGGGCGCCCGGCGCATCCATCGCGCGGTCGACGACATATCGCTCGGGATCGGCCAGGGCGAAGCGCTCGGCCTGGTCGGCGAATCGGGTTCGGGCAAGAGCTCGGTGGCGCTGGCGGTGCTGCGCTATCTGCCCAGGCACGCCCGGGTCGAGGCCGCGCAACTCGCCTTCGAGAACCGCGAAATCCGCGACCTCTCCGCCGTTGAGCTCCGCCGGTTGCGCGGCGACCGCATCGCCGCCGTCTACCAGCATCCGGGTTCGGCGCTGAACCCGAGCATGACCATTGGCGGCCAGATCACCGAGACGATCCTGCGCCACCGCCCGATGCATCGCGACGACGCCCTTGACCGCGCGGCGCAACTGCTCGGCCGCGTCCGCGTCGCCAATCCGGAGCGCGTGCTAAAACTTTATCCGCACGAACTGTCGGGCGGCATGCAGCAGCGCGCCAACATCGCCATCGCGATCGCGCTCGACCCGGCGCTGCTGGTGATGGACGAGCCGACCACGGCGCTCGACGCCAGCGTCCAGTCCGAGATCATCGCCATCCTCGACGATCTGCGCCGCGAGCACCGCACCTCGATCCTGCTGATCAGCCACGACATCAACCTCATCAGGCGCTCCTGCGACCGCGTCTCGGTGATGCAGTCCGGCGCGATCGTCGAGACGGGTGTCGCAGAAGAAGTGTTCGACAGCCCGCGCCACGCCTATACCAGGGCGCTGGTCGCGGCGATCCCGACGCTGACCCGCACCAAGCGCGACGGCAGGCTGGCCGAGGATGCGAGCCCCATCGACCTCGCCTCGCCCCCGCCGGCCACCGATAGCCTCCCCGCCCGGCCGCGCGAGATCGCCGTCTCCTGCCGCGGCATAAGGCAGTCCTTCGGCGGCCAGCCGGTGCTGCATGGCATCGATCTCGACATCGCCGCCGGCGAGACGTTCGGGCTGATCGGCGAGTCCGGTTCCGGAAAATCGACGCTGGCTCGCATCGTCACCGGCTTGCAGCCGCCGACGGCGGGCACGGTCGAACTGTTCGGCAAGACCGTGGCGCCGCTGGTCGAGCGGCGCCAGCCGGCCGAGCGCCGCGACGTGCAGATGGTGTTCCAGTCGCCAGACCGCACGCTCAACCCGCGCCAGCGCATCGGCCGCATCCTCGGCCGCCCGCTGCGCCGCCTGGCCGGCCTGCCGCGCCGCGCCGTACCGCAGCGCGTCGGCGACCTCTTGGCCTCGGTGCGCCTTGCCCGCGCGACGGCGGAGCAGAAGCCCGGCACGCTGTCGGGCGGCCAGCGCCAGCGCACGGCCATCGCCCGCGCCTTCGCCGGCCTGCCGAGGCTGGTGGTGCTGGACGAGCCGACCTCGGCGCTCGACGTCTCGGTGCAGGCGACGGTGCTCAATTTGCTCAACGATCTGCAGAAGAAAGAGGACACCGCCTATCTCTTCATCAGCCATGATCTCCGAGTCGTGCGCTACATGGCCGACCGCATCGGCGTGCTCTATCGCGGCCGCCTGGTCGAGACCGGTTCCTCCGACCAGATTTTCGCCGGCCCCAACCACCCCTATACGCAGATGCTGCTGGCGGCGTCTTCCAATGAGGGGCGGACCATGGCGGAAGCCGCCATCGAAGCCGGCCCTGATAATGCCCTTGCCGGCTGCGCCTTCGCCGGCCGCTGCCCGCTGGCGGAAGACGCCTGCCGCAAGGCCGAACCTGTCGCGCGGGAAGTTGAAGCAGGCCATGTCATCGCCTGCTGGAAACGCGCCGGCTGATCACGGCTGAAGACAAGCCGCCCGCGCTTCGGCTAGAGTTGTGCCGGGGCACGACACGGGCGAAGGGAGCATCGAGATGAGCGAAGCCAGTTCAACGCCGGCCGGGCAACCCCGACCGCCCAGTCCAAGACAACTCGCCGAGATCGCCAGCTACCACGCCCATATCTATTACGGCGACGCCGCCCAGCGCCAATACGCCGAATGGCTGCGCCAGCGCATCGCCGAACGGTTTCGCGTGCGCCTGGGCAGCTGGCGCGACGAGCCGGTCGGCCCGCATGAGCAGGCCATGTACCAGGTCTCCTTCGCCACCGAAATCTTCGCCACGCTGGTGCCCTGGCTGATGCTGAACCATGGCGGCCTCAGCATCCTCATCCACCCCAACACCACCAACCCCAAGCGCGACCACCTGATCGACCCGATCTGGATCGGAAAGGCATTGGGCGTGCATGGCGAGGTGCTGGGGGAAGAGGATGAGGCGGAAGAGGCGCTGGAGGTGAACACGGAGCCGACGCTGGAAGCGTGAGGGGGCGCCCAGACCCGCGATGAGGGCGCTCTCGCGAAGCGGCGGTTTGAGGATCCCATGGGGAATGACCAGATGAACAACCAACCCTTGGCTGCCGAAACCTTGCCCTATCTGTCATCGGCGCTGCTCGACCGCCTGTCGATCTCGACAGTCGACATGGTCGACGAGATCGAACGCCAGATATCAGGCCAGAGGCGGGGCGAGGTCTGGTGCGCGCCGAAGGCGGTCGTGCTGCCGGGCGACGACCGCTACATCATGGCGACGCTTGGCGTTGCGTCGACGCCGCCGGTGCTCGCCACCAAGTCGCTGGTCGTCAATCCGCGCAACGCCGGGCGCGGACTGCCCACGCTGAATTCGCTGATCACGCTGCTCGACGCCGAAACCGGCCTGCCGCTTGCCCTGGTCGACGGCAATTGGGTGACCGAGAAACGCACGGCCGCCTTGAGCGCCGTCGCCGCCAGGCGCATGGCCAGAAGCGACGCGTCATCCCTGGCCTTCATCGGCTGCGGGGTGCAGGCCCGCGGCCACCTCGAAGCCTTCGCCGACCTCTTCCCCTTGCGCGAAATCCGCGCCTTCGGCCGCGGCACCGCCAACCGCGACGCGCTGTGCCAGATGGCGCGCTCGCGCGGGCTGCAAGCAATCCCCTGCGACACGGCACAGGCCGCGATCGAAGGCGCCGACATGGTGGTGACGACGGTGACCCTGGTGCCCAGGCCCGAACCATTCCTCGACGCGAACTGGCTGAAGCCGGGAAGCTTCACCGTGATGACCGACCAGGCCCTCCCCTGGCTGCCCGAAACGATGCACCGCTTCGACCGCATTGTCGTGGATGATCTGGAGCAGGAGAAGAACATGGCCAAGCCCATGGTTGATCCCGGCCTGGTTGTGGGCGACCTGACAGGGTTGGTGTGCGGGGATTTTGTGGGGCGGCAGAGCGCGGGCGAGACGACGGCGTTTGTTTTTCGAGGGCTGGCGGTTGGGGATCTGGCGGTGGCGGCGCTGGCGTATGGGCGCGCCAAGGTCGCGCTTGGGGCGTAGGGAGCGTAGGAGCGCGTTTCCGCGTGTGGCTAGATAGGGGAAGCGGACTGGCTGCTTGTGATCTGCCTCCGGCACCTCGCGGGAGAGGTCGGCGTGGGAGAGGCCATCACCTTTACGAACATTCGGCATAGGTATCTGACCAATACGGCCATCCTCCTTAAATCGACGCGCTGACGACCCCGTCCGTGATATTCGTCATGCTGACGGGCAACCTAATCAGCTGCAGGTTGGCGGACCAGAAATTACCTCGTCTAACCCGCCCATGCGCCAGTATTCACAGTCACTTAACTTTGGGCCTCTTGCTCTTCACAATAACTGGGGGCACTGTCCTTGACAGAACCTGAGGGGGGTGAGAAACAGTGTGCAGCTTACGCGAAAGGCACCTCGTGTGCTTGGTCCGACGTTTCGTCAGACCTCATCTGATTGTCGGGTTTTATGCGGTGTGGAATAACGCGTGGTTCTACCGCCACAAGTGGCCGCTCCGCTCGGTAAAACCCCACCTTATCCCACACCTCCAAGGGTAAGTGATCGCCGGGGGTGACATTACTGATCTGGTGGATCGCATCGACGCGAACTCAATTCGCGTGATGGCACCAAGCCCGATCATCTTGCTTTGCGGGGGACCGATTGAGGTTGAGACCCCGAATCCGTCCTCACTGCGCGAAGCTTTCACACGCATCTATGAACGACCAGGGCTGAACGCATACGCGACCGTTACCCCTGAAGAGTTTGAAATCTTTGCCCCTCATGGGCAATATACCGACTGGCTCAGTTTTGAGAGCGAATTCGCCCAAATAGTAGATCTCATTGTGCTGTTTTCGGAAAGCTACGGCAGCGTCGCCGAGCTGGGCGCCTTCTCCATGGTCGAGGAAATCGCATTGCGACTGCTCGTCGTAATCGACGACAGGAGTTACAACGACAAATCGTTCATAAAGCTGGGGCCGATCCTCTACCTTGAGAGCAAATACGGAAAGTCCTCGATCTGTGTCGTCAACCGCAACGACGTGAAAATAGAGCGGATTACGAACGTTGAGGGTGTTGACCTCGACCGATTGGCTGAAAACCTGATTTCAGCCATCGAGGCAAGGCGCCAGGACTATAAGGAACACACCACTTTCGATGCCAGCCGCCCTGGTCACCTGATCAAATTAATCGTCGGATTAATCCAGCACTACGGGGCTCTCACTGCCGTCGAAATAGAGGTTTTGTTGTACGCGCTAGAGCTGAAAGTCCCGACTACCAAAATCCCAGATTACCTGCTTTGTGCGGCGAACGCAGGCTGGATCGTCAAGGACAAGCGCGGCCTTCAGGAATATTACTGCGCCAAGCCGAATATCAAGCAGGCTGTGACGTATAAGATCCGCAAGGATATAGCAGCCGAAGACAAGGATCGTGACCGGTGGCGCACCCGCGTCATCGCGTATTGGAAGGACAAGGAACCGGTTCGCTTCAGTAGTATCCAATCTGCTCTGAAGGGCGCACTGTGATGGTCGGCATCATTGAACTGCTCGCAATCAACACAGGCATGGATACTGGACTGGTAGAACGGATCATGGTGACCGCTCCTGTCCGGTACAAAACCTATTTCATTCCGAAGCGGCATGGCGGTCTAAGGAAGATTTCACAGCCGGCTCTGGAAGTGAAGGTTCTCCAGCGGGCGTTGATCGAAGTCCTCCTAAACGAATTGCCGGTGCACGACGCCGCGACCGCCTACCGCACGGGTATGTCGATCAAAGACAATGCTCTAAGGCATGCAGGGCACGGTCCAATTATGAAAATGGACTTCAAGGAGTTTTTCCCTTCCATCTTCGCACGAGATTGGGACCAGTATTGCGAAACCACTGAGGTGCTCACCGAACCGAGGGAGATCTATCTTACAACCAGGTTAATGTTTCAACGACCGCGCGACAGTTCATTGCTACGTCTCGCAATCGGTGCTCCCTCGTCGCCAGTCCTGTCTAACGCGCTCCTGTTCGAATTCGATGAGATGCTGACAGCCGAAGTAGCAAAAGACCATGTCGTTTACACTCGCTACGCCGACGACCTCACCTTCTCCGCGCCGCGCACCGGTCACCTCGTCAATGTCGAAAAGGCGGTGAGGACGGTTATCAAGGCAATCAGACGTCCGAAGCTTACGATTAACGAGGACAAGACCCAGCGCATTACGACAAAGTTCGGTCGCCACGTGACCGGGCTGACGCTTACCAACGATGGAGAGGTTTCGGTCGGACATGAGCGCAAGCGCCAGCTCCATGCTGCGGTCCATCGTGCGCTTCACGGCAAGTTGGATGTTATTGAACTTGGCAAGCTTAAAGGTATCCTTGGATTTGTTAACAGCGCCGAGCCAGAGTTCATAGTGACGCTTCGTAAGAAGTATGGTAGCAAAATAATAGATTCAATTCAGAAGACGCCTGTCCCACTCCGGCCTCGGCCGTTTAAGAAATGATTGGCGTTGTGATGCTGACCGCTTGCTACACTAAATCCTTGCTACAGAATTCCAGCCGTCGCTATAAACACGGCGACCAAGCCTAAACTCTCACCGTGTGATGCTGCCCACGCGATAATGCAGCGGGAACCACCATCAGCCTTTGGCATAAAACGACACTAAGACCTGCGCTGCTCCCACCAGAAGCAAGCCGACCGTCAGGATTGCCAGGATTGTCTGCTGCCATTGGGCGCGCGCAAACCGTTGGCTTTCGATTTGAAAATCTGTCAGGCCGCCCAGGCCGGTTGGGGACAGGCGATAATCCGCGCCTTCATTGATGAGGTAGCCGTCGGCCTTGAGCGAATCGAGGACAAGGCGGTAGTGGTTCATCGTCTGCAAACTTTGGGGATGGGAGAAGCTCCTCAAGCTGTAAAGTTCGCTTAACAGCTTCGGTGCGCTGGTCTGATACTGAAGGCTAGTGGTCGTCTTCCGGACAAACATGTCCATGACCTCCATGCGATCAAGCCGCACCAGTCTTTTTCGGTTGAAGAAGAACTGCCCTGTCTTATCAGCCCAAATCGCCATCTTCGCATAACCGGTTAGCCACTGAAGAATGAACAGCGATGGCGACTTAGTGCGCAGTTCGTACCCCTTGAGGTAGTGGCGGATAACAATCCGGTAATCGCTCAAAAATCGGTTAGGTATCGCGGCATCAAACCCAGCTTCGCCTACGCCATTGAAGTAGATGCCCTGCGGGCCTTCTTTAGTCAGCGCTCGCACCAAGAGGTTCTTGGTGGGGTCATGGCGCTCAAACAATTCGACCTGATGAAAATTATTGCCGAGCGCGTTGGGAGGCGACAACGGTATGCGGTCGGGTGCTGGTGTGCGCTGAGCTATGGCTATCGCAAAGCGATAGATGATGTTTTTGATTTTACGAATCAGGTCCATGTGCCGCCTCCCGCCGGCAATATAGACGCCTCGCCTCGCGAGTTTTAGGGCAAGATCCTGCTATCGCAGATGGCGGCATGGGCGGATTTACGGCACGCCGACTAATATTTGATCGACCACCACCGATTGCCATTGTAAAGCCCGGATCGCATCCATATCTGCCGTTCGACTTCGGCGCTAGGCTGCACCTCGCGCTGGCCCAACGGACCTGGATGTGACCTGATGGAAGCACCTTGGGACTGGGCTTCGGGAATACCTTCTCTCAGTTGACAACTCCATCGTGAAGATGAGGTTGCAGGTATGCCGGAGTCTAGCAATGGAGGATACGCCCATGATGAAAAATCAGAAGCGCCTTCACCTTGCTGCATCGGTTCTGACTGTTACACTTCTGCTTTTGCAGAATGCGGAAGCAGTAATTGATCTGATCAGCAAGGTGGTCAACTATGCCCGGTCCATTCGAAAATTTTCTGCATTCCTACATGAAGAATGGGAAGCCGATCTTCGTTCCGAACCCGTTTGGCGAAGAACTGGGCAGAAAGCTCAAGCGTAGAGTCGAAAAAAAATACACATTCGACAAATTCATTTACCACTTTAAGGAGGGCTCGCACGTCGTTGCCCTTCACAGGCACCGCAAGAACGCGTTTTTCTGCCGTGTCGACATCAGCCGCTTCTTTTACAGCATCAAGCGCAACCGGCTGAAGCGCATCCTCAAGGACATTGGCATTCCGAAGCCGGAATATTACGCCAAGTTTTCTACGGTCAAAAACCCGTTTGAAGGCGGGGGCTACGTGCTGCCGTATGGGTTTGTGCAGTCCCCTATCCTCGCGACCCTCGTGCTCGCAGAATCACCCATCGGCACGTATCTCCGGGGACTTCCCGCGACCATTGCGCCGTCAGTTTATATGGATGACCTTTGCCTGTCGGGGCCTGACCATGCTGCCTTGAAGGAGGCCTTTGACGGTTTGGTGAGGGCAGTAGCAGAAGCTGGCTTTACCTTGAACGATGACAAGACCCGAGAGCCCGCAGAGAAGATCGATATCTTCAATTGCTTGCTAGAGAACGGCAACACCGCCGTGCTCCCTGAGCGCATTGACGAGTTCTTCGCAGAGGATCGCGAAGCCGCGGCCGTCGAGTCCTTCGAGACTTACGTGGACATCGTGCAATCCAAGACCTGGCGGATTGGGGAATCCAAGAAACGCCGCCGCAAGGCATTTGAGGAACGACGCAAGAAAGCTGCGGTCCCGACCGCATGAAGCGTCGATACCTTGCGCAGGGCCAGCCCCTCACCCCCCAGCCAATCTCGGCAGCAAAAAAATCTCCGCCCCCGGCGGCAGCGTCTTCCCCCAAGTATCCCGATAAATCACCCCGTCGATCGCCACCGCGATCCCGCGATCGATCCACGGCTCGAAACCGGGATACTGTTCAGCCAGTTTCCTGAACAGTTCCCTGATGTCCTTGGCCTCGACCTCGACCTTGCTCCGCCCCCCGGCAAGCTGGCTGAGCGCGCCCCAGAGCGTGACTTCGACCATCGCGCGCCGGAGCCTCCTATTCCTGATGGGGCATGATGTTATCCGAAAACCGCTTCGCACTTTTCGGCATCATGCCCTACCCTTCCCGTTCCGCCTCGATCGCCGCCAGGATGCGTGGCGGCGACATCGGGATGTGCGTCATGCGCACGCCGGCGGCGTTCGAGACCGCGTTGGCGATCGCCGCCAGCGGCGGCACGATCGAGGTTTCGCCGACGCCGCGCACGCCATAGGGGTGGTTGGGGTTGGGGATTTCCAGGATCTGCGTGTCGATCATCGGCAGGTCGGAGCAGACCGGGATGCGGTAGTCGAGGAAGCCGGCGTTCTGCAGCCTTCCATCCTTGCCGTAAATATACTCCTCGTTGAGCGCCCAGCCGATGCCTTGCGCGGCACCGCCCTGGTACTGGCCCTCGACATAGGTCGGGTGCACCGCCTTGCCGGCATCCTGCACCACCGTGTAGCGGATCACCCTGGTCGCACCCGTCTCGGGGTCGACCTCGACGTCGCATATATGGGTGGCGAAGGAGACGCCGGCGCCGTCGGCGACGAGCTCGCTATGGCCGGCGATCGGCCCGCCCGTGGTGCCCGACTTGGCCGCGATCTCCTTCAGCGACAGTTTGCCGAGATTGCCGTGCTTCTCGCCCTTGGCGACCGCGTGGCCCTGTTCCCAGACGACGTCGTCGACGGAGATGTCCCACATCTGCGCGGCGCGCTCGCGCAGGATCAGAATAGCGTTGCGGGCGGCCGAGATGGTCGCCATCGAGGACGAGAAGGTGCCGCGGCTGCCGTCGGTCATGTCGTTGTAACCGAGGCTGGACGTGTCGGCGACCACCGCCTTGAGCTGGGCATAGTCGATGCCCAGTTCCTCCGCCGCCACCAGCGACAGCGAGGCGCGGGAACCGCCGACATCGACGGTACCCACGGCGAGCGACACCGAGCCGTCCATGCCGATGTTCAGGTCGACGCAGGTCTGGCCGCCGAAATTGAACCAGAAGCCGCAGGCCATGCCGCGCCCCTGGTTCTTCTTCAGGGGCGCCTTCATGTGCGCATGGGCCTTCACCGCTTCCAGCGTCGGGCCGATGCCGATCGGGCCGTAGACCGGGCCGTAGGACGAGCGCGTGCCTTCCTGGGCGGCGTTCCTGATGCGGAACTCGACCGGGTCCATGCCGAGCTCCTTGGCGAGCTCGTCGACAGCACTTTCCACCGCGAAGGCCGCCATCGGCGCCGAGGGCGCGCGATAGGCGGCGGTCTTCGGCCGGTTGACCAGCACTTCGAAGCCGACGGTCTTGACGTTATCGAGCTTGTAGCAAGCGAACGCCGTCATGGCGCCGATCTCGGCCCATGAACCGGCATAGGGGCCGGCGGAATAGCGCAGCGTGGCTTCCGCCGCCGTGATGGTGCCGTCCTTGCGGGCGCCGATCTTGACGTCGATCGAGGTGGCGCTGGTCGGCCCCGAGGCGCGGAACACCTCGTCGCGCGTCATCACCAGCTTCACCGGGCGGCCGGCCTTGCGCGACAAAGCAAGCGCCACCGGCTCGGCCCAGACATGGGTCTTGCCGCCGAAGCCGCCGCCGATCTCGGACGAGGTGACGCGCAGCTTCGAGGCTTCCATGCCGAGCAGTTGCGCGCAGTGCTGGCGGTAGACGAAATGGCCCTGCGTGCAGACCCACAGGTCCGCCGTGCCGTCGGAGCTGACATTGGCCACGCAGGCATGCGGCTCGATATAGCCCTGGTGCGTCTGCTCGGTCTTGAACGAGCGCTCGACGATGAAGTCGGCGTGCCCAAAACCCTGATGCACGTCGCCATGGCCAAACTGGCTGCGCTTGGTGACATTGGAGGGCTTGACCGGCTTTTCCTCCAGCCCCTCGGTGAAGATCGTGTCGTTGATCAGCGGCGCGTGGTGCTGCATCGCCTCGTCGACGTCGGTGACATGCGGCAGCACCTCGTAGTCGACCACGATCAGCTTCAGCGCCTGCCTGGCGGTGTGGGCATCGATCGCCGCGACAGCCGCCACCGCATGGCCGTCATAGAGCGCCTTGGTGCGCGCCATGCAATTGTCGAGGATGTCGTACATGGCGGCATCGCCATCGGTGAGATCGGGCAGGTCTTTCGCCGTGATCACCGCTTTGACGCCCGCAAGCGCTTCCGCCTTCGAGGTGTCGATCTTCCTGATCTTGGCATGCGCGTGCGGGCTGCGCAGCACGCGGCCGACCAACTGGCCGGCCATGTTGAAGTCGGCGCCGTAGCGGGCGCGGCCGGTCACCTTGTCGACACCGTCGGGACGGATCGGGCGCGTGCCGACGGAAGCGAATTTACGCCCCGAAAAACGCGGATCGAAATTCATCTCAGGCTCCCTTCATCACGATTGCCGCGTCCTGGACGGCGCGCACGATCTTGTCATAGCCGGTGCAGCGGCAGAGATTGCCGGCCAGGCCGAAGCGGATTTCCTCCTCGGTCGGGTCGGGGTTCTTGGCCAAGAGGTCCTTGGCCGCGATCAGGAAGCCGGGCGTGCAGATGCCGCATTGCAGTGCGGCATGCTCCAGGAACTTCTGCTGCAGCGGGTGCAGCTTGTCGCCATGCGCCATGCCTTCGACCGTCTCGATGCGGCGGCCTTCCGCTTCCGCGCCGAGCACCAGGCACGAACACACCAGCCGGTCGTCGAGGATGACGCTGCAGGCGCCGCAGTCGCCCGTGCCGCAGCCTTCCTTGGCGCCGGTCAGGCCGAGCCGGTCGCGCAGCACGTCGAGCAGCGTCTCGTCGGGTTGGCACAGATATTCAATCGTGTCGCCGTTGATCGTGGTTGAAACCGCTACGCCAGCCATCATTTGCCTCCTGCACGTGCATAGGCGGTCTGTGCGGCTCTGCTGGCCAGCACGCCCGCAACCTTGCGCCTGAATTCTATTGTGCCGCGCTTGTCGTCGATGGGGCGGCAGGCCCCGGCGCAGACCTTGGCCAGCCGCTCCAGCGCTGCCTCGTCAAGCTTGCGGCCGATCAGGGCCTCGGCCCCTTCTTCCACCAAAAGCACGGTCGGCGCCGCGGCGCCGATGGCCACGCGGGCCGCCGTCACGACGCCGGCCTCGTCCAGCGTCAGGTTGACGCCGGCGCTGACCACGGCGATGTCCATCTCCGTGCGTGGAATGAACCGCAGATACGCGTCGGCCGAGCGCGGCGCTTGGCTGCCGAGCAGGATCGCCTCGATGATCTCGCCCTTGGCGAGCGATGTCCGGCCCGGCGCGGTCGGCACGGTCTCGACGGCAATGGTTCGCTTGCCCGACGGGCCGACGACCACTGCCTTCGCACCTGCCGCCACCAGCGCCGGCACGCTGTCGGCCGCCGGCGAGGCGTTGCATAGATTGCCAACAATCGTGCAGCGTCCCTGCACCTGCTTGGAACCGATCAGCTTCGCCGCTTCGACGACGCCGGGCCACGCCTTCTTAAGCGCGGCGTTCTCACCCAGCACGGCGCAAGGCACGGCAGCGCCGATGCTGAAGCCGTCGGCGGTTTCCCTGATGTCGCGCAAGCCGGCGATGGACTTGATGTCGATGATCAGTTCGGGTTCGACAAAGCCGCCCTTCATCCTCACCAGGAGGTCGCTGCCTCCGGCAAGGATGGCGGCCGGGCCGGCCGATCCGGCCAGTTGGCCGACGGCGTCTTCGATTGAAAGCGGACGTATGTAGCGCATCGTCTCCCCTTGGTATGGCGATTTCAGCGACCGTTATAAACAATCGTCTCATAATGACCATCCGGTTCATGGTCTGAGGCGATTGGGCCAGATGCCGCAGGCGCTGGTGCAACGGGTCTTGACCGCGCCTTGCCGGGCGCCGATCCTCCCGGCCAAAGGGAGGAGCTTCCGGTTAAGACTACACGCTGGACCCGTTCAAGGCGCTCTGCCCCAACCGCGTGAAATAACGGGTGCGAAGGTTTCTGGCCCGCCAAAGCCCGGAAGTTGGACCGTGGCCGGCACGGCCGTTTATCGCTAGCACGGGAATGCAGCGGAGGCCGAAAAGCATGACCCTGACCAATCGCGATATTGTCGAACTGACCGAATGGCGGCGCAAGCTGCACCGGCAGCCGGAAATCTCGAACGAGGAGGAGAAGACGGCTGAAGCGGTCGTCGCCTTCCTCGGCGACACCGGGCCGGACAAGGTGCTGACCGGGCTGGGCGGGCACGGCGTCGCGGCCATCTACGACAGCGGCAAGAACGGACCGACCGTCCTGTTTCGTTCCGAACTCGATGCGTTGCCGATCGAGGAACTGTCGGGCGTGCCGCATGCATCGCAAGTGCCGGGCAAGTCGCATATGTGCGGCCATGACGGGCACACCGCGATCCTGGCAGCGCTTGGCCGCCAGTTCGGCCGCGAGCGGCCAGCCAGCGGCCGTGTCGTGCTGATGTTCCAGCCGGCGGAGGAAACCGGCAATGGCGCGGCCGGCGTCGTCGCCGATCCGCGCTTCGGCGAGATCGCGCCGGATTTCGCCTTCTCGCTGCACAATCTGCCCGGCGTGCCGTTCGGCGAGGTCAGGCTCAAGCCCGGCGTGGTCAACTGCGCCTCGCGCGGCATGCGCATCGTGCTGGAAGGCAAGACCGCGCACTCCTCCATGCCCGAGACCGGAACCTCGCCCATGCCGGCGATCTCGGAACTGATGCCGGCTCTGCCCGCGCTCGGCCGCGCGACCTTCGCCGATGACGACTTCTCCATGGTCACCGTCACCCACGCTGAGATGGGCGAAGCCGTGTTCGGCATCGCGCCCGCCCATGCCGAGGTCTGGGCGACGCTGCGCACCCGCCGCGACGAGCGCATGGCGGACCTCTGCGCCGCCGCCGAAACGCTGGTCACCGAGATTGCCGGCCGGCACCGCCTCTCCGCCAGTTGGGACTATCACGAGATCTTCGTCGCCAGCGTCAACGCGCCCGACGCGGTCGAGCATCTGCGGCGCGCCCTCGACGAAGAGAGCGTCACGCATGGCGAGGAAGCCCTGCCGATGCGCGCCTCGGAAGATTTCGGCCTGTTCGGCCACAGCGCTTCGTCGGCGATGTTCTTTCTCGGCGCCGGCAAACGCCACCCTGCCCTGCACAATCCCGACTACGACTTTCCCGACGACCTGATCCCGATCGGCTCGAAGATCTTCATGCGCACGGCGCGCAACCTTCTCGGCTGATTTCAGCGGAACCCGGCCAGCACCGCCGCCAGCACCGCCACGCCCTGCCGCAAGGCATCCACGTGGAGCCCCGCATAGCCGAGGATGAACCCCGCCACGGCCGGCTGTGGCCCAGCCGGGTCGTAGAGCGGCGTCACCGGATGGAGGCCGATCCCGGCGGCCTGCGCGGCCGTGACGATCGAGGCAACGCGATCGGCGCCGACGCCGTTCAGCCAGATGACCAGATGCAGTCCCGTATCGGCGCCCTCGATGGTGACCGATTGGCCGAGCCTGTCCGCCAGCGCCCGCAGCAGCAGCGCCCTTCGCTCGGCGTTCTTCCTGCGGATGGCACGCACATGGCGCTCATAGGCGCCGCTGGCCAGCATATCGGCCAGCGCGTCCTGCTCCAGCAGCGGCGAGTGTCGGTCCGTCAGGCGCTTGGCCGTGCTGAAAGCCTGGCGCAGGCCGGCGGGAACGACGAGATAGCCGAGCCGCAGCGTCGGCGACAGCGTCTTGGACAGCGTGCCGGCATAGATGACCATATCCGCGTCCAGCGTCCGCAGCGGCGGGATGGGGGCGACGTCGTAGCGGTATTCGCCGTCGTAATCGTCCTCGATGACATAGGCGGCTTCCCGCGCCGCCCAGGCCAGCAGCGCGCGCCGGCGCGTCGCCGACAGGACGCCGCCGAGCGGAAACTGGTGCGAGGGCGTCACATAGGCGAGCCGCGCCGGCGGCAGCGCGTCCGTCCTCAGCCCGTCGCCGTCGACGGCAATGGGCGTGGCGACACCGCCCGCCGCCGCGAAGGCCTGGCGGGCAAGCAAATAGCCGGGGTTTTCGATGACGAAGCGGTCGCCCGTATCGAGCAGCAGCCGGGCGCAGAGATCGAGCCCTTGCTGCGAACCGTTGACGATCACGATCCGGTCCGGCGTGCAGGAGATGCCGCGCGCCCGCCAGAGATAGCCTTGCAGCGCGGCGCGCAGATCGGCCGAGCCCTGCGGATCGCCATAGGCCAGCCGCGCGCCGCGCCGCGCGCTGGCCCTGTTCATCGCGCCCCGCCAGGCCAGCACCGGAAAGTCGGCGCCCGACAGGTCGCCATAGCGGAAATCCGCGACCCGCGCCGGCTGCATCAGGGCTGGCACCGGCAGGCCGAGCAGGCGCTGCGCGAAGGCCGAGAGGTGACGGGGCGCGGCCGCCATGGCGGGTTTGGGCGCCGCCGTGGCCCCCAGCCCCTGCGCCACTTCAGCGCGCGCCCCTGCCCGCGAGATCAGATACCCCTCGGCGATGAGCTGGCTGTAGGCCGCCGTCACCGTCGTGCGCGACGCCCCCCATTCGGCGGCGAAGACCCGGGTCGACGGCAAACGGTCGCCGGGCTGATAGGCGCCGCCGTGGATCTGCTGCTTGATGGCCGCGACGATGCGGCGCGCGGCTCCGTCCGCATTCAACTGGACCACCTCAACTCTTCGAAACTGGATATTCCAACAGGCCAGATTGTCTGGCATCTGTGGCTGCAACGCAAGGAGTTCGACCATGTATACGCCGCCCGCTTTCCGCGATGACGACAAGGACAGCCTGATGGCGACGATCCGCGCCGCGCGGCTGGCAAATCTCGTCACCGCCACGGCGGACGGACCGCTGGCCACCCCCTTGCCGCTCTTTCTCGACGAGACGGAGGGCGAGCACGGCGTCATCCATGGCCATCTGGCCAGGGCCAACCCGCAGTGGCGTATTCCCGCGATTGGCGACGGGCTTGCCGTCTTCATGGGACCGGACGCCTATGTGACGCCGTCCTGGTACGCGACCAAGCAGGAAACCGGCAAGGTCGTTCCGACCTGGAACTACGCGGCCGTTCATGCCTACGGGCCGGTCGAGTTCTTCGACGATGCGGACAGGCTGCTGGAGGTCGTCACCCGGCTGACCAACCTGCATGAGGGTGCGCGCGATGCGCCGCGCTGGGCGGTGTCGGACGCGCCGCCCGACTTCATCCAGTCGCAGCTTCGCGGCATTGTCGGCCTGCGCATGCCGGTCGTGAGGCTCGAAGGCAAGCGCAAGATGAGCCAGAACCGCAATGCCGCCGACCGCGCAGGCGTGGCCGCCGGGCTGGCCGCGAGCGAGCGGCCGTCCGACCGCGAGGTCTCCACCCTCATCCCGTCGTGAAGGCACGACGCCGCGCCTCGATGCGGCGGCCCGCGCCCGCCGCCGGCAGGCGTCGATCCGGCCCGCGACCGGCTGTCTCCTGTCAGCGCCCGCCGCCACCACGGGAAGCTCCGGCTTCCCTTGCCAGCACCAGTTCCGCGTCGTCGAGAACGTAGCGGACATAGCGGTAGTCGCGAATGAAGCTGATCCGGCCTTCGCGCCATTCCAGCCACATGAAGTGATTGGGCTTCGCGGCGGTCCGGTCTTCGAACACCGCGATCACCTCGCGGCCCTCGACCCATGCCGGCCTGAGCCACAAGCCGTCGCTCTTGGCGTAGATCGTGAAGAACATGCCGACGTCGGCGGCGCCCGCGCGCGGCGGGTGCATCGACTGGTGGAGCCTCGCATCGTCGGCAAGCAGCGCGCGCAAGCCCTCCCAGTCGCGCTGGTTGAACATGTTGACGTAGCGCACGATAGCGGCGGAGGCGATGCGCGCATCGGGACGCGGATCGGCCTGCGCGTTGATCTGCCGAAGCCGGGCACGGCCGCGCGCCAGATGCCCCTTCACCGCATCGACCGTGATGCCGAGCAAGGCGGCGATGTCGGCCAGCGGCTCGTCCAGCACATCCCTGAGGATGACGACGCTGCGTTGCGGCACGGGAAGCTCCGCGAAGCGCGACACGGCGGTTTGCACGGCTTGCCTGCGCATCACCATCTCCACCGGGTCGGCCGCGTCGGCAATTTCGAGCGCCGCCTCGATCGGCTCGGCCACGCGGATCGCGCGGCTGCGCAACAGGTCGAGCGCCCGGTTGTGGGCGATCCGGAACAGCCAGGGCCTCAGCTGCGGCACCTCGCACAACGCGTCGAGCGCCACGAAGGCGCGGGCAAACGTATCCTGCACGACGTCCTCGCCGTCGATGACCGATCCCATCAGGCGGGCGCAATAGCGGTGCAGTTCCGGCCGCAACGCGGCGGCAAGGGCAAGCAGCCCCTCCCGCCGGTCGCGCCCCACGGCTGATTTTTCGTCGCTCAAGGACCGGTGCCCTCCATGATCGTCACGCCCGCGTCGCCGCTGAGGCCGAAGACGACGCCCTCGGCATAGGCCGGGTCCTCCAGCAGCGAGACGACCCTGTCGCCGAACGCCCGGGGCGGCATCGGTGCGCCGAAGCGGGCGACGAATTGTTCCGGCGTGATGCCGATCGAGCCGGCATAGGCGCCGGCGGCCGCATCGCCGATCCCGGTGCCGAGGATTATCTGGCGGGGCAGGATCGCCTGGAAGCGTATGCCGAGGTCTTTCTCTTGCGCCACGCCATTGGCGTATTTGGCCATGAACCACAACATCCGCTTGGACCCACCATAACCGCCCGACATCTGAGATCCGGTGACGGCGGCGCCGCTCGACCCGACCAGCACCCGGCTACCCGGCTTGAGCGGCAGGTTCAGCGCCGCCTGCAGCCAGTAGAGCCCGGCCTTGACGTCGGTCTCCCAGGCGACGGAGAAATCCTCCCACTTCAACTGGTCCAGCCGCCCCATGCGCGGCGTCGCACCGGCGTTGAGCACCACTATGTCTGGGCGCACCTCGCCCAGAATGCGATAGGCCGCGTCCTCGTCCGTGACATCGGCCGCAATGGTGGCGACCCCAAGCCGCGCCGCAACCGCCTCCAGCGCCTCGGCGCCACGGGCGACAACAGTCACCTCGGCGCCCTGCTCGACCAGCGCTTCGACCAGGCCGAGGCCAAGCCCCCGGCTGCCGCCGGTGACCACGATTTTCTTGTCCTTGAGACTCATTGGACCCTGCTCCAGTGTTTCACTGTAGCTAAGACGCTTGAGGATCGGGAAAAGAGTCAGCGGTGCGCGAGATTTGGTGATGGCGTCTGGATATGACCCCGCCAATATGGGGCCGTCAGCGGACCCGCCGGTTCTGGTAAGGACGGTCGAGAATGCAGACATTCAACGCGGTTGGTCCAAAGCAGGAGATGAGCGCAAGGTGCGGCAGAATGGCGGCATTAGAACAAAAGAAGAACATCATCTATTAGGTTGCTTGTATGAACCAGTCTTTCGACAAGGGAACGAACTGGCTTCTCCAAATGAACTGCTTAATGCATGACTCAGGTCTCCCGAACTGAATCAGGCCTCTGCACGCGCAAAGCGATCGTTGAGCAGCAAGCGATTGCCAAAATGACCGCAACGGCAAAGGATACGTTGGGGCAGTTTTACGAATGCGTGTGGGTTCGGGTGAGATCATGTTCAGGCAAACAATCTTCGCCGTGGCGGCTGGCCTCTCCGTCCTGATGCTTCTTTGCACGCTTCCGAGCCACGCGGAGACGCTCCGTCTGAACGCATCCATGCATTGGGTGATCCTCGCGGCTACCCCAGACCCGGACATCGCAATTGGCGTCGCCAGGAGCTACGGCGGGCTCACACAAGGGGCGCAAGTTCTTCAGGCTAGGAATGGCTCCTACACGGTGGTTACCGGCCCGGTCAGTGCGCGAAACATCGCGGATGCCAAGGCACAGATTACGAAATGGGACTCGTTGCCCGTTGATGCCTATCTTTCATCCGGATCCGAGTTTGAGCGAAAGACCTGGAGTTTTTCGTCGCCTATTCTCGCGAGCGGTAACTACAAGGCTGGCGCGGCCACGAGCGTCCGGTACCAGGACATTCGGGTTGATCTCAGTGCCGCGCCGCATGGCGACATGTCGGTGCCGGTGGTCAGCGTCTGGGAGGGTGACAAGGCGGCCTTCAGCTTCATCGGGTCAGACGAATATGCGATGCCTTCGGCTGTTCTCAGTGCCAATATTGTCTGGCTCGATAAAACGTCGAGTAAGCCACAGATTGTGATCACGACATTCACTGGCGGCGCCCATTGCTGTGTCAAAACGGTTCTTATCGGAAAGACCCCCTCCAATACGTGGCAATTGGCCAAGGGAGAAGATCTCGACGGAGGCGGATACGGGCTTGAGGACGTCGACGGTGATGGCAATGCCGAACTGATCAATTCCGACAATCACTTCCTCTACGCTTTCAGCTCGTATGCGGACTCTTTTTCTCCGATCCGGATCAGCAAGTTTGTTGACGGCGGATTGATCGACGCCACGGATCGACCGGCGATGCAGCATCGCTTAGTTCAGCACGCGAACCAACTTGAGTATGCCGCCAGACGACAACCAGATCTCTGGCATTCAAATGGCTTCCTGGCTGGGTGGGTGGCTTCGAAGATTCTCGTGGAGCAGGGCGCCCAGGCGTGGTCCCGCATGACGACGAGTTATACCGCTATCTCGGATTTTGGCCCTGAGACGTGCGCGAACGGTGGCGCGGTAGAAGGATGTCCGCCTGATCTGGTGCGGAAAATCCCTTTCCCCACGGCTCTGCTAAAACTTCTCAAGGAGTTGCGCTACACCCCACTCCCCAACGTCACGGATGGGCCTGGCAGCGCAGCGTCGACGCCGGCGGACTACAATGCAGCGCGGACGGCATTTGAAAGCATGCCGCTTGAAACACGCTACCAGTTCCAGATGCTGCTAGGCGTGGCCGGATACTGGCCTGCCGTGAGCAATGACCATTTTGGCAGACGCCTCTTCGAGGCGATCCAGAGCTTTCAAACGGACAATCACCTCCCTGTCACGGGTTCGCCGACCCAGGAAACGCAAGGCTTTCTGGCACAGGCCGCTTCGCCGTTGCTGCAGCAATGGGGGCTGAAGGAGATTTCACACCCCGCGGCTGCCTCACGGCTTTGGGTTCCTGCCGGCATTGGACTGAGTCAGATTCCGACCAAATCGGGGTACAGCTTCGCTTCCAGCTCAGGGATCGCGATCTCCTTTGACTATTACCCCGGGAGCAACCTTACAGCGAGTTATGACTCGCTCTTGAGGTATGCCGGACAGTATCAAATTGTCTACAAGGTGAAAAAATCCCGGTTCTTCGCCTTGAACTTCCTCGATAACAATCGGAACACCTATGCCAGATACGAGGCTGCGTTAGGGGGCCTCATCGGCTTCACGATCAGTTGGCAAGCCGACTCACCGCTTCACGGCGAGCGCCTTTCAACCGTGATGTCCGATCTGTTTCGAGCGAATGTCGAGCTGTTGCAAGAGCGCGTTCCGCCAAGCGCCTTGGTGGGAGCCACCACCAGCGCCTCCGCCAACCCTCCGCCAGCGCCTTCGGTTGAACCGCCTCCCGCACCACAGCAAGCTGTCTCGCCAGCCCCGCCCGAAGGAAATGGCGCTGACCAAGCCGAAAGCCTCACTGGCGATACCGGATCCGGCTTCTTTGTGACGCCCTCGGGCCAGTTGGTGACGAACGAGCATGTGGTTCATGAATGCAAGACCATAGCAGTGCAATTTCACAATGCGACGTTGCCAGCAAACCTGATAGCTCGTGACCCTGCAAACGATCTGGCCGTTCTCGACACGCACAATCCAGGCATGACCGCTGTTTCGATACGTGAAAGCGCCCGGCTGGGTGAAGGGATCGCAGTGTTTGGGTTTCCGCTCAATGGCATCCTGTCCAGTGGCGGAAACTTCACCTTGGGAAATGTGACAGCGACGTCAGGCTTGGGCGATGACAGCAGGCATTTGCAGATTTCGGCGCCCGTCCAGCCCGGCAACAGTGGCGGGCCGCTTTTGGATCTGTCCGGCAATGTTGTCGGCATTGTTCAGGCCAAATTCAACGCGATCAGGATGGCTTCAGTAACCAATGACATCGCTGAAAATATCAATTTTGCGATAAAGTCTGAGATCATAACAAGCTTTCTGAAATCGAATGGCATTTCATATTCCGTCGGCGATCAATCGAATGTGCTGAAGCCTGAAGACCTCGCAGATCGCGCCAAAGCTTTTACGGCTCTCGTTGTTTGCTTGAAGTAGGTTAATAGTTAGGGAGGCGGCCAGGATAGTATTCCTAACGTCGGCATCAGTGACTACCTCCTCCATATCGATCCCGACGATATCTGCTTCAGGACTAGGTGAAGCCGATATCTGCGGTCGAGATTGCGCAACCGAGAGGCACAACATTGCAGACGGCGATGTCTGCTTCTAGGTGCAAGCAGAGGGTGGTTGCATGGCAGCCATATGGCCTGAGGCCGGCGGCGAACCGGCAGCTTCGAGGGCATGCCCAGTGGACGGTCCGCGAGACATATGCTCCATGGGCAAGTGACGAAGCGGCGGGGAAGAAGTGAAGCGCGTTTTTCGATTGTTTGCCGCGGCGATCATGGCGTCCGCAGTGGCCGGCTGCACCAGCATTTCCTACTATGCGCGATCCTTGGAAGGTCATGTGCGGATCATGGCCGCGCGCGAAGACGTTGGAAAACTGATCCAGGCTCCTTCGACCCCACAGGCCTTGCGCACCAGGTTGACGTCGGCGAGCGCGATCAGGCGGTTCGCCACGGACGAACTGGCACTGCCCGAAAACAGCAGCTATCGCAGCTATGTCGACATCCACCGGGATGCCGTGACCTGGGCCGTCTTTGCCGCCCCGCAATTTTCGCTCACGCCAACAACATGGTGCTTTCCGGTTTTCGGATGCGTTCCGTACCGGGGTTACTTCGACCGGAAATCCGCGACGGAGAGCGCTGCCGCACTTCATGAACGGGGGCTGGACGTCTATGTCTCCGGCGTCACCGCCTATTCCACGCTGGGCTGGTCCAGTGACCCGCTGCTCAGCACCATGCTGCGTCAGGACGACACCTATCTCGCGAGCCTCATCTTCCATGAACTGGCGCATCAGCGCCTCTATGTGAATGGCGATTCCGCATTCAACGAGGCTTTCGCGGTTGCCGTCGAAACCACCGGGACAAGAAAATGGCTCCGCGCGGCCGGCGACCGCGCCGGCTTGCGCCGCTACGAAGCCGATCGCAGGCGCAGTGCCGACTTTCTCGCACTGGTGTCAAAAACCCGCGACGAGTTGAGGCAGGTCTATCAAAGCTCCCGTAGCCCCGAGGAGATGGCGGCTGAAAAGGCAGCCACGCTCGACAGGCTGCGGATGCGCTACCGGCAAACGCGCGACAAACGCTGGGCCGGATACCGGGGATACGACGCCTGGTTCGATGCCCCGATCAACAACGCAAAGCTCGCCGCGACTGCCGTCTACGGCGAACAGGTTCCGGCGTTTCTCCGCCTGTTCGACCTGTGCGCCGGCGATTATCCCAGGTTTTACGCATCCGTTCGACGGATCGCGGATTTGCGCCAACCTGCCCGCGCCGAAGCGCTCAAGGCCGCCGCCACCTGTGATTGATTTTAATAAGCGAACGCAATTGTTGAAGGGTTCCGCCTCGTTCTTGCTTTAGCGGTCGAGACCCCAAACATCTGGATGTCGTGCGAAATACTCGATCAGCATTTCGATGAGGACCCGGACTTTCCGTGTGGGGTGCCTACCCGGCGGCCGGACGACATACACGCCTGCCGAAGGCGGGGGATAGCGCGTCATCACCGCAACGAGTGCGCCGGAGGCCACATATTCGTGCGTGATGCAGTCGGGGAGCCAGGCGATGCCGAGTCCAGCCGCCGCGGCAGCGGCAAGCGCCGTAGCGTTGTCGGCCTTGAACCTGCCCTGCGGCTGAGCCGTGACAATCTTGTCGCCATCCACGAACTGCCAGGCTTCCGTTCCTTGCATGAGGGCCTGATGGTCGACGAGTTGCTCTACCTTCTCAGGTGAACCGTGCGCCTTGATGTAATCCGGGCTTGCGACAAGCTTTCCATAGATCGGCCCGACGCGCTTCGCGATCAGGTTGGAGTCCTGAAGGTAGCCAACCCGGATCGCGCAATCGAAACCTTCGGCGATCAGATCGACGAAGCGGTCGCTGTAGGAGCTATGGATGTGGAGTTGCGGGTGGTGTTGCGCCATTTCCGCAAGCACCGGAGCGAAGTGGGTCGGGCCGAAAGAAAGCGGCATGGCAACCCTCAGGCGGCCGCGCAGTTCTCCGGTTGGGAGGATCGTTTCCCTGGCCGTGTCGATCTCGGCGCTGGCGCGTGCCGCATGATCCCTGAACGTGATCCCCGCCTCCGTAAGCGCCGCACCCCGGGTCGTTCGTGCAAGAAGCTGAACGCCAAGTTCCGCTTCAACCCGAAAGAGCCGCCGACTGACGATTGACTTGGAAACGCCGAGCCGACGCGCGGCGGCCGATACGCCCCCTGCATCGGCCACTACGACGAATGTCTGTAGATCTTCAATGTCCATTCCGGCGTTCCTCATTTCGCAACACAGTATGCCTGACCATGGCACTACCGCATCACCAAGAGGAACAGCAAATTGCGTCCAGGCAACGCCGCCCGCTGGCGCATGTCTCCCGTGAACCCAGTGCCGTCCATGGCGGCAGAGAAAGGAAGTCTTGATGACCCCTCGCAACGGCCTTGATTCGCTTCTTCGTCCTGAAGACTCGGTCCTCGTTCTGATCGATCACCAACCTTGTCAGCTCGCAAACCTGAACAGCCACGATCCGCACATGGTGGTCAACAACACGACCGCGCTGGCGAAGCTGGCAAAAGCCTTCAATGTTCCGGCCATTCTCACCAGCGTGATCGCGGCGCGCGGTGGACTTCTCTTTAAGCAGATCACCGACGTATTTCCGGACCAGGAAGTCGTCGATCGCACCTGGGTGAATACCTGGCAGGACGAGAATGTGGTGAACGTCGTCAAGGCGACCGGCCGCAAGCAGCTGATCATCGCCGGCCTGTGGACCGAGGTCTGCGTCGCAATGCCGGTGATCCAGGCCGCCGGTGAAGGCTGGGACGTGACCGTGATCACCGACGCGTCGGGCGGCATTTCGAAGGAGTCTCACGAAGTTGCCATCCAGCGGATGATCGCGGCCGGCGCGAACGTGATGACCGTGATGGCGCTCGCTGGCGAATGGCAACGCGATTGGGCGCGCACCGAGCATGTCGAGGATCTGACCGAGATACTCATCCAGCACTTCGGCGGCAGCGGCATCGCGTATCTTTGGGAGCAGCAGCTTCTCAATACGCCTGTGCCGAGCGCCAAGGGCTGAGCTGAATAGGGATGACGAGCATTCGGGGCGATGCGTCGCGAGGGAGTTGAATACGTATCGGGTCTCGTCATCCCACGCCGCCTCGCCAGCCTCACCGCACTGGCTTTCGGCGGCGGCGCCGGGCACTGATCGCCTTGACTGGTGATCTTGTCGCGGCGGATATGCGCTCGACGCCGGCACCTCGTCCAGCTGGTCCATGGGCCAGTGCTTGCGAGGCGCGGACGGATGCTGGCCGGCATCATTTTCGTGGCCTTTGAGGCGCCGGTGATCTGATCTGCCCTGAACCGCGGAAAGCCCACGCGATCCAGGGATCATCCCTCGGCGGATGCCTCAAAGCCTAGCAGCCTGGCATCGCATCGCCCGCCAACAGTGACGTTCCGACGTCTGCGTCGAGCACGAAGCGCTCGCAGTGCTCGCCGTCGGACTCATCGATGAAGCTCTCGACATGGTCGAAGCCGAGCTTCGCCAGGATCCGCAGCGACGCGACGTTGCGGGTCGCCGCCTCGGCCGTCACCCGTTCGAGCGCGAGGGTTTCGAAGGCGTAGCGAAGCACTTCGCGCGCGGCCTCGCTGCCCAGCCCCTGCCCCCAATGCGCGCGCCCGAGCACAAATCCCAATGCGGCCGCCTTGGCGTCGGTTGCGAAGGACAGGGTGATCGTCCCGATCGCATCCGACACACCTGCCTGGTCTATCGCCCATTTGATCGCCTTGCCGTCGGCGAACCGCTGACGCGAAAGCGCCAGCCACCGCGCGCCCGCGCTCATGTCGTCGGGAACGGGATCGCCGGCAAGGGAGGCGGATTCGACATCGGTGGCGCGCGCGAACCATGCCGGGATATCCCGTTCGCCCGGCGCCCGAAGCACGAGCCTTGGTGTCGTGAGCCTGGGAACTGCTTTCATGGAGGCATTTTCGGCCCGAGGCGGCGCCAATGCAATGGCGCTGGCAGGGCTCGGCTATAGCCAGGCAACGCCGGCCCAATCGCCTCTTCATCAATGCTTCACCATAGCGGCAACGGTGACGGAACCTTCCTGATCGCGACGGACTTCTGGAGGCATTCTGAGCTCGATTGAAGAGGTCCCCGCATGAGAGTCACCGCAGCAGGCATCGACCGCATCAAGATCGGCAATGCGGACGCGAGCGGCCAGGGCGCGCATTTCGTCGTCTGGCTTTATCTTCAGGTCGACGAAGGGGGTACGCAGACCGGTCAGGAACTGGTGGTGTCGGTGCCGTACGATGCGCGGATGACGTTCGACGATCTCGCGACTCAGGCCTTCGAGAAGGCACACGCCATGCTTCGAGCCTGCTGCGAGATAGATGAGGCGATGTGGTGGAAGCAGTTCAACCGCAGCCTGGCGCCGCTGCCCGAATGGACGCCCGGCGCCCAGTAGTTGGCGAACCCGAACCAGGAATGGATGCTGCCTGGCGTGCGGGCGGTAGGCCGGCACCAGATCCGTCTCAGGTCGAACACCGACATTGTTCGCGGCCGCACGCCACCCGAGCCAGACCCGCGCCGATTTCATCCTTGACGCGTAACCCAGCCCCTCACCCCTCCGCGATCACAGCCTGCGCCAGCACGCTGAGCAGCTGGCTCGTATTGTCGATCGAGAACTGCATGCGTTCGCTCGCCCAGACCGTTTCGGAATAGGAGATCGGCGTGCCTTTCATGTCGACATCGACTTTTTTCGTCAGCATCACCGGCTGCGTCTCGGGTTGCGCGAGCCGTCGCGCCTCCTCCTTGGTCGGCAGCCGCACGATGATGTCGGTGCGCAGCCTTATGTAGTCGGTGACGCCGTATTCGGCGAGGATGACGCTGACGCTGTGGCCCTTGCTTCTCAAGGCCGCGGTAACGTCCGTCTCGTACCGTCACATCTTGCGGATATCTCCGGTGGCAGCACGACGGGCCGGCCTGTTTGTCCTACACAACCCTGTCACCAAGCCAAGTTATCCGGTCATCAGAAATGAAACATTCAAATGCACGCCTTGAAACCGCCTGGCCGGAGGGCGATCCGGAAATGCGGAATGTTGTTTTCGGAGACGACCATGCTTGAACGGGCAGACAAGGCCGCACCCCACCGCGGGGACGAACCGATGGAGCGGCGGAACATGTGGCTGAGTGAATTCCAGATTGTCCTGCGCGACCGTGTCATTGCCAATGGCGCCGTCAGGGTCGAAGACGGCCGGATCGCCGAGATCCGCGACCAGCCTGTCGAGAACGCCGACTTCACCGGCGGCGGCCGCCTGCTGCTGCCTGGTTTCATCGACATGCATGGCGACATGGTTGAGCGCGAAGTGGAGCCGCGCAGCGGTGTCCACGTGCCGATGGAAATCGGCATCGCCGAACTCGACAAGCGGCTGGCCTCCTGCGGCGTGACCACCGCCTATGCCGCGCTTTCCTTCATCGGCAACAGCGCCACCGCGGCTTTGCTGCGCTCGGAAGAACACACATCTTCCATCATCGAGACCATCACCGGGCTGAAGGACGACCTTCTGGTCGACCACCGCATCCACGCCCGCTTCGAGGTGACGTTCACCGCGGCCGTCGGCGTGCTGGAAAAACTGATGGATGCCGGCAAGCTGCACCTGGTCTCACTGATGGATCACACGCCCGGACAGGGACAGTACCGCGACGTCGAACTGTATATCGCCCGCCTGGCCAAGGAGCGCGGCATGTCCATTGCCGACGTCTCCGAGGTCGTCGGCAAGCGCATGGCCGATCGCAACGGGCATGGCGGCGTGCTCGGCACGCTGCAGAGCCTGTCGGCGTTTGCCCGCGCCCGCGGCATCGTGCTCGCCTCGCACGATGACGACACATTGGAAAAGGTGGAATTCGTCCACGGCCTGGGAACCGTGCTCAGCGAATTTCCGGTGACCCTGGAGGCGGCGCGGGAAGCCCGCCGGCTGGGCATGTATACGGCCATGGGCGCGCCCAACGCGTTGCGCGGAGAATCCTATTCGGGCAATCTTTCCGCCCGCCAGGCCTATCAGGCCGGGCTGCTCGACATGCTGGCCAGCGACTATCACCCGGCCTCGATCCTGCCCGCCGTGCTCGGCCTGGCGCAGTTGCGCGAGGATGGCCTGGCAGCGGCCGCCGCGCTGACCAGCGCCAACCCGGCCAAGGCATTGGGCCTGGCCGACCGTGGCGCCATCGAGCCTGGACTCCTGGCCGATCTCGTCGTCGCCGATGTCAGCCCCGTGGCCCGCGTGCGGGCCACCTTCCGTGCCGGCCGCATGATTTATGGCGACGGCACGCTGGCGCCGGCGCGCAAGGCGGAACGCTTTCAGGAGGTGGCGACCCACCCGTATCTGCAGGCCTAGAGCAATCGCCAAGAAAGGTGCGGGCTGCTTATCGTTCCCTGAGACGGTGAACCATCCTAAAGATCGAGCGCCACCATCATTCCGCGCACCTCCGCCATTTCCAGCAACAGATCCTGCAGCCTATCGATGGTCAGCGCCGCGCCGGCTGCCGCCGGCAGTTCCGCGATACTCTCCTTCATCGAAATGACGGCGACCCCGGTTCTCTCGGAAAGCAGCCGTGCGATGGCCGTGCGGACAAGCGCGTTCTGGTCAGGCATGATTCCCCTTTCATGCTGTGATGACGGCACCATTTTCTTTCGTGTTATATGCCATTCGCAACTTATGCGAGCATTCATTCACGCTTGCAAGTCGTCTTGTCGATCATTCCGGCAGGATCGGCAGCCACTCAGCAGCGAGAGCGACGGCATCCTGCTGTCATCGGGCTCCATGGCGGCGAGCAGAGCCAGCGGCACTTCGTGCCGGTAAAGACCGATGAAAGCCCTGCCTCCCACGGTTACCGGCAATTCGGTTGATCTGTCGAAAATGGAATACGTGCCTGTCGGCTCGTTCAGTATCTCGAAACGGTACAATGCAAACCTCACCCTCCCCCCGGGAGCCTTGTAACGCGCGTACCCATCAGAGGTTGCAAAAAAAATCGATTTTTTCGAGGACCGCGTGCCGCTGACCTGAAAGGCAGGAACAACAGGCTCGGCAAAGACCTCTGATTGGCTCTTGCCGAAGCCGGCGGCCTCGCTCATCCATGGCGTACGGACAACAGCCTGGGACCCGCGATGACCGACGCCAGCCTTCACCTCGTCGAAGCGACGATCGACGAACTGCGCCAGGCGCTCGACGAGGGCACGGTCACCAGCGTCGAACTCGTCGCGGCCTATGTCAGGCGCATCGCCCATTTCGACCGGCACGGCATCAGCCTCAACGCCGTGCCTGTGCTCAACCCTGATATGTTCGAGGAAGCCGCCGCTTCCGACCAGCGGCGCCGGCAAGGCAAGACGCTCGGCACCCTCGACGGCATCCCCTACACCGCCAAGGACAGCTACAAGGTCAAGGGGCTGACGGTGGCGGCCGGCTCGCCCGCCTTCGAGCATCTCGTCGCCAATGAAGACGCCTTCACCATCGCCCGGCTGCGTGCCGGCGGCGCTGTGCTGATCGGCCTCACCAACATGCCGCCCATGGCCAATGGCGGCATGCAGCGCGGCGTCTATGGCCGCGCCGAAAGCCCGTACAATGCCGACTACCTGACCGCCGCCTTCGCGTCGGGCTCCTCCAATGGCTCGGGCACCGCGACGGCGGCGAGTTTCTGCGCCTTCGGGCTTGGCGAGGAGACCTGGTCGTCCGGCCGCGCGCCGGCCACCAACAACGCGCTGGTCGCCTACACGCCCTCGCGCGGGGTGATTTCGGTGCGCGGCAACTGGCCCTTGGTGCCGACCATGGATGTCGTGGTGCCGCACACGCGCAGCGTGCCCGACATGCTGGAACTGCTCGATGTCATCGTCGCCGATGATCCGGAAACCAGAGGCGATTTCTGGCGCGCCCAGCCCTGGATCAAACTGCCGAAAAGTTCCGAGCTGCGCCCACCGCGTTACACCGATCTGGCGCTGGAGGGGTCGCTCAAGGGCAAACGGCTCGGCGTGCCCAGAATGTATATCGGCCGCGACAGCGAGGCCGACCGGCCGATCGAAACCCGCGCCTCGGTGCTTGATCTATGGGAGCAGGCGGCGACGGATCTGCGTCGGCTCGGCGCTGAGATGGTCGAGGTCGATTTTCCCGTCGTCTCCAACTACGAGCGCGACCGTCCCGGCGCGCGAACCATGGTCGAGCGCGGACTGGTGCCGGCGGACTTCGCCGACCGCGAAATCTGGGACCTCTGCATCTGGGCCTGGGACGATTTCCTGCGCGCCAATGCCGACCCTGCCTTGCCCGATCTCGCCTCTGTCGACGGCCCGAAAATCTTTCCGCAGCCGCCAGGCACCTTGCCGGACCGCTATGAAGGCGGCTTCGACCTGGCGGACTATGTCGAGCGGGCGAAGTCCGGCGTCACGCCCTTCAAGGACATCCCGACCATGGCAGACGGGTTGACGGGACTTGAGGCGACGCGGCGCATCGATTTCGAGGACTGGCTGGACGCCAACCGCCTCGATGCCGTGGTGTTGCCGGCCGCCGCCGATGTCGGCCCGGCCGACGCCGACATCAACGAGGCGTCCGCCGCGCTCGCCTGGCGCAACGGCACCTGGGTCGCCAACGGCAATCTGGTCTGGCGCCATTTCGGCATCCCGACCGTCACCATACCGATGGGCACCATGGCCGACATCGGCATGCCGGTCGGCCTGACCTTCGCCGGCAAGGCTTACGACGACGAAAGGCTGCTGCGCATGGCCGGCGATTACGAACGCTCCACGCAGCGCCGCACGAGCCCGCCGCGCACGCCTGAACTGGCCGATGATGTGTTTTCACGCGGTTCCGCCCAAGCCGGGAATGGCGAAGCGCCCGCGCTCACGATCAAGCTTGCGGCCGAGACGCGGGCTTCGGGCGATCAGGACGAGATCGCCATCACGCTTGATCTGCCCGGCGACGCAGAGGTGCAGAACGCCAGCGTCAAGCTGCATGTCAACGGAGACGCCGTCGCGATGCAACGAAGCGGGACGCGCTTCATCGGGCGTGCGCTCGTTCCGGCCGCCGAGCACCAGCGCCTCCATAGCCCCTGGCGCGGCGCGTATGGCTCGATCGTGACGGCGGTGGTGCGGCTGGAGGATGGACGCACCGCAGGGGCCTATGCGGTTACGGATGGGGTTGGGTAGCGAAGTAGTGAGAAGCGCAACGTCCACCGTCGAGTTCTGTCACGCCCCCCTTTGTCCTGCCGGACAGAGGGGGGCGCCGTAGAGCGCCACCGTTGCCGCTACCCCCGCGCGGCCCACAGCAAGCCGCGCTCGACCATCAGCGCCATTTCCGGCACCGCGAACTCATCCGCGGTGTGACCAAGCGAACTGTAAAAGACCTTGCCCGCGCCATACCGGCGCCTCCAGACGACCGGCATGACGACACCGTCGATGCCGGGGAAATGCGCGTCGGAGAATGTGGTTGTCGCCAGCACTTCGTTGCCCGGGTCGACATGCATGTAATATTGCTCCGACCTATAGGCGAAATCACTGACGCCTTTCGTGATCGGATCGTCCGGCCGGGTGATGACGACGGTATAGTCGATGATGTCGCCGGGGTGCGCGACCCACTGGCCGCCGGTCATGAACTGATAGTCGGGCTCATTGCGAAAGCTGTCGCCCATCGTGCCGTGGAAGCCGCCGAGCCCACTCCCTTGGCGAACGGCCTGCGTCAGGTTCTTCAGCTCGGCCTTTTCGATCGTCGACATGGTGATGACAGGCACGATGAGATCAAATGAGGCAAGGTCCGGGTCGGCGAACATCGCCGTGCCGTGGCCGATCGTCACCGCGAACCCGTTGCGCTCCAGCATGTCGCGCACGACATTGGCGCTGCGCTCAGGCGTGTGGCCTTCCCAGCCGCCCCAGGCAATCAGGGCCTTCTTCGCCATACCGTGATTCTCCGTGAACCGCCCGCAATGGCGGATGGTTACACGGAGCGGCCGTCAGCGCCACCCCAGCGCCGGCGCGACATGGGTGAGGATCGCTTCGATGACATGGGCGTTGTAGTCGACGCCAAGCTGGTTGGGCACGGTGAGCAGCAGCGTGTCGGCCTCGGCGATCGCCTCGTCCTGCGCCAATTCCTTGATCAGCACATCCGGTTCGGCGGCATAGCTGCGGCCGAAGATCGCCCGCGTGTTTTCCTCGATGAAGCCGATCTGGTCGCGGCTCTCATTGCCGCGCCCGAAATAGGCGCGGTCGCGATCATCGACCAGCGCGAAGATGCTGCGGCTGACCGAGACGCGCGGCTCACGCTTGTGCCCGGCCGCCTTCCAGGCCTCGCGATAGACGCGGATCTGCTCGGCCTGCTGGACATGGAACGGCTTGCCGCTCTCGTCGAATTTCAGCGTCGAGCTCTGCAAATTCATGCCGAGCTTGGCCGCCCATTCCGAGGTGGCGTTGGTGGCCGCGCCCCACCAGATGCGCTCGCGCAGGCCCTCCGAATGCGGCTCGAGCCTGAGCAGGCCGGGCGGGTTGGGGAACATCGGCCGTGGATTGGGCTGGCCAAAGCCTTCGCCGCGCAGCGTGTCGAGGAAGACCTCTGCGTGATGCCGCGCCATGTCGGCGTCGGTCTGGCCTTCCTGCGGCTGGTAGCCGAAATAGCGCCAGCCATCGATGACCTGTTCGGGCGAGCCACGGCTGATGCCGAGCTGCAGACGTCCGCCGGCGATGATGTCGGCGGCACCCGCATCCTCGGCCATGTAGAGCGGGTTCTCGTAGCGCATGTCGATGACCGCCGTGCCGATCTCGATACGGCTGGTCTTTGCGCCGACGGCGGCCAGCAGCGGGAATGGCGAGGCGAGCTGGCGGGCGAAGTGATGCACGCGGAAATAGGCGCCGTCCGCGCCAAGCTGCTCGGCGGCGACGGCGAGATCGATGGATTGCAGCAGCGCGTCCGATGCCGAACGCACCTGCGATTGCGACGAGGGCGTCCAATGCCCGAATGACAGGAAACCGATTTTTTTCATGGCCCTGAAGTATATGCCGACGGCACATGCTTCAATGGCGAAAGAGCGGGGTTACGCACCGTCGCCCTCTCGATACCAAACGTTCGCGATAACCAAGGTGCCAAAGGGTCGACCGCTGTGGAGGATGGGATGCTCAGGGGAATCCGCATCGTCGAGATCGAAGCGCTGGGACCGGCGCCCTTCGCCGGCATGCTGCTCGCCGATCTCGGCGCCGATGTCATCGTCGCCCACCGCAAGCACGCGTCCATGCCGGGTGCGCCGGAGCGCTCGCTGCTCGATCGCGGCAAGCGCTCTATCGCGCTCGACCTCAAGGACGCCGGGGACGTGGCCGTGCTGATGCGCCTCATCGCCACCGCCGACGGGCTGATCGAGGGTTCCGGCCCGGCGTGATGGAGCGTCTTGGGCTCGGCCCGGATGCCTGCCTCACGGTCAACCCGCGCCTGGTCTACGGCCGCATGACCGGCTGGGGCCAGGACGGACCGCTGGCCGCCACCGCCGGGCACGACATGAACTATATCGGCCTGTCGGGCGCGCTCTGGTACGCCTCCTTGCCCGGCGAGCCGCCCATGGCGCCGCCGACGCTTGTCGGCGACATAGGCGGCGGCGCGCTCTATCTGGTGGTCGGCATGCTGGCTGGCATCATCAACGCGCGCACCAGAGGTAAAGGCACCGTGGTCGACGCCGCGATCGTCGACGGCTCGGCCCATATGATGAACCTGTTGATGTCGCTCGGCCAGTCCGGCGCGCTCGCAACGGAGCGCGGTCAAAGCCTGCTGGATGGGCCGCATTGGTGCCGCGTCTACCGCACGTCGGAGGGTAGCTTCATCAGCGTCCAGTGCATCGAGCCGAAATTCTACGCGCTCTTCCTCGACAGGCTTGGCCTCGCCGCCGATCCAAACTTCGCCCGGCAGTTCGATCGCGAGCTCTGGCCGGAGCTCGGCGACCGGCTGGCGGCGATCTTTGCCGCGAAACCCCGTGACGAATGGATCAGCCTGTTCGAAGGGTCCGACGCCTGCGTCGGCCCGGTGCTGGGCCCGCATGAATCCGCCCTGCATCCGCATATGGCCGCGCGCGGTACATGGCAGGCGGTGGACGGCGCGCTTCAAGCGGCTGCGGCACCGCGCTTTTCCAGCGCGCGGTGGACGCCGCCCAAATGCCCGGCGCGCGGCGAACACGATGCCGAAATCCGTGCGGACCTGGCGGAGCCGTGATGGCGTCCGTGCTATGCCGGTATTCGCCGGTCGCACGGCCCCACCAGACGAAGATGATTGGCGGATAGGACGAGGTCCATGGCGGTTCGGTCGATCATAAAATTCCCCAATCCCCTCCTCCGTGCCGTGGCCGAGCCCGTAGAGCTGTTCGACGGCGACCTGCACGGTTTGGCCGGCGATCTCATCGACACCATGCACGCGGCGCCAGGGATAGGCATTACCGGCCCGCATGTCGGCATCTTGAAACGCCTGGTCGTGATCCAGCTTCCTTCCGCGGCAAAGCCGGGAATCTATGCAAATCCATCCGTCATCCAGGCCTCGATCGAGATGGTCCGTCACACGGAAGGCAGCGTTTCCATGCCCGGCGTCACCGAGGACATCGAGCGGCACGCCCGCATACGCGTCCGCTATCAGGATCTGGATGGCAATGAGCGGTTCGAGGATGCCGAGGGTCTGCTGGCGGTTTGCCATCAGCATGAGATCGACCAGCTCGACGGGCTGTTCTGGACGCACAGGCTGACGCGCCTCAAGCGCGACCGGCTGATCAAGCGCTACGGCAAGTTGATGCGAGCGTCGTAGGCGCCAGGCCGTCTACTTCCCGCAGTGGTGATCGTTGATCTTGTTTATCGCAAACCCATCCGGGCCTGTCCGCTGGTAGGAGCAGGCCCCCGCGGCCGTCGTGACCAACTGCTGGTCATAATAGCGCGGGCCGCCGAACAGGAAATCGATGAGATCGTCCTCGGCCGGAACATAGCGTTCCTGTTCGCCCTGTTGATTGTGGCGGTGCTTGGCCCCGGCGAATGCCGTGGAAGACATGCAGCAGCCCATTGCGAGGGCAAGAACACAAATCGCCAGCCGTTTGGTCGTCATCGCAAAACACCCTTCTGTTCGGTGTCCATCCTATATCCAAATCCTCAGATGACGAAAAGTTCCTGAACGCGGGCCTTGCCAGCACCTGAATACCAGCACAGCTAGTCGGTCTGGATCCAGACCGACTTGGTCTCCAGATACTCATGCAGATGCTCGATGCCGCCCTCGCGGCCATAGCCGGACATCTTCATGCCGCCGAACGGCACGGCGGGGTCGATGGCATGGTACATGTTGACCCACACCGAGCCTGCCTTGATGCGGCGGGCGAGCTTGTGCGCGGTGCCGAGATGGCTGGTGAAGATGCCGGCGGCCAGCCCGTAGGGCGTCGCATTGGCGCGCGCGACGGCCTCGTCCAGCGTGTCGAACGGCATCGCCGAAATGACCGGCCCGAAGATCTCTTCGCGCGCGATGGTCATGGTGTCCGACACCGCGCCGAAGACGGTCGGCGCGATGAAGTTGCCGCCATCATAGAGCGCGCCCGTCAGCCGCGAGCCGCCGGCGACCAGTTCGGCGCCTTCGTCGCTGCCGGCCTTGATGTAGCCCTCCACCTTGCCGGCCTGCCTGGCATTGATCAGCGGTCCGATTTCGGTTTCCGCCTCGATGCCGTGGCCGACGCGCAGGCTGCCGGCGAACTCGGCGAGCCGCCGCACGAACTCGTCATGGATCTCGCGCGCCACGAACAGGCGCGAGCCGGCAATGCAGATCTGGCCCGAATGCACGAACACCGCCATGGCCGCGATGGGAACAGCCTTGTCGATATCGGCGTCGCGGCAGACGATGATCGGTGACTTGCCGCCAAGCTCGAGCGAGACGCGCTTGAGATTGGTGACGCCCGCCCGCGCGATCGCCTGGCCGGTGAGCGTCGAGCCGGTGAAGACGATCTTGTTGACGTCGGGATGCTCGGCAAGCCGCGCGCCCGCTTCGGCGCCGGTTCCGGTGACGATGTTGACGACGCCGTCGGGCACGCCCGCTTCCTGCATCAGCCGCGCGATCAGCAGCGGCGTCAGCGATGCTTCCTCCGAGGGTTTCAGCACGATGGTGCAGCCCGTGGCGAGCGCCGGCGCGATCTTCCAGATCGAGGCCGCGGTGGGCGCATTCCAGGGGATGATCGCGCCGACGACGCCGACCGGTTCGCGTCGGGTGAAGGTGACGATCTCGCCCGGAATGGAATTGTCTATGGATTCGCCGTGCAGCGCGGTCGCCATGCCGGCGTAGAAGCGCAGCATGCCGATGACGCGGCGCCGGTTGGCCAGCGTGCGCGTGATCGGCAGTCCCATGTCGAGCGTGTCGGAAACGCTGAGTTCTTCCCAATGAGTCTCGAACAGATCGGCGATCCTGAGCAACACGCATTGCCGCTCATAGGGCGAGAAGTTCGACCATGGCCCTTCGAAGGCCGCGCGCGCTGCCGCCACCGCCGCGTCGACATCGGCGGCTCCGCCGCGCGGCACGGTCGCCAGCACATCGCCGGTCGCCGGGTTGAGCGCCCGCATCACCTCGCCGGACTGCGCCGCAACCCACTGGCCGCCGATGAACATCGGCCGGAATTCGCCGTGGTAGAGCGTCGCGGCCTTCGCCCTCGGGTCGAAATTCACCGTCATCTCGTCCTCCTCACGAATTCCATGGCGACTATTACTCCCGGTGGGAGCGACCTCAAGCAAGGAAAGCTGAAAGGGCGTTCTCGACCGGGAGCACGCAGCGCATCGCCCGGGCCCGGCGGTCCTGACGAGGCCACGCGCATGTCCGGCAACATGGGCGCCTCAACAGTCATTCACCTCGGTCGTGGCCCATGAAAGCGGGCCGGCGACAACAGGCTGGGATCGGCGCCTTCGCCAAGAAATGGCTTGGGCAGGTCGCTTCCGGTCACCAGGGCCGCGGTCAGTTGACCGAGCGCGGGTCCGGTCTGGATGCCGTAGCCGCCTTGTCCTGCCAGCCAGAAGAAGCCCTCGACATGGGGGTCCCAACCGACCGCCGGCGTCTTGTCCGCAAAGAACGACCGCAGCCCCGCCCAACTGCGCGACACATGCGTTACCGGCAGCGCGGCGGCCTGTTGAACGCGATCGACTGCGATGGCGATATCGATCTCCTCGGGCTGTGCATCACACGGTTCGCTCGGCGTCTCGTCGGCTGGTGAGAGCAACAGCATTCCCGAGGATGGTTTGAAATAGAACATCTCGTCGGCATCGATCACGCCCGGCCAGTCCTTGGCGTTGATGCCGGGTGGCGTTTCGACAAGCATTGCGGTCCGTCGTTTCGGGACCAGGCCAAGCGGCGTGGCTCCTGCCATGGCGGCCACCTGGTCCGCCCATGCACCCGCCGCGTCGACCAGGACGGGCGCCTCGAAGACGCCGGCCGTGGTCGTCACGGTCCATGTGCCACCAATCCGCTCGATCGCCTCGACCCGAGCATTGGTGACGACCTGCGCGCCCTGGCGGCGTGCGCCCCGCAGAAAGCCCTGGTGAAGGGTGTCGACATCGATGTCCATCGCCGAACGGTCCAGAAACGCGCTCGCCTCGTATTCAGGTCGCAGGATTGGAATGACCGATCGGGAAGCGTCGGGGTCGAGCCATTCGATGGCTGTTGCCGATTCCGCGACCCTCTCGGCAAACAGCGCCTCCAGCCTGGGCCTCTGCGCGGCCGTGCCGATCGACATTGTGCCACGAGGTGTCAGCAAGGGTACGTCGCAGAAGCCGGACGGCGGCTCGAGGAAGAACCGCCGACTGGCGCGCGTAAACGCGCGGATAGCGACGTTGCCGTAACCCTCGATGAAGAGAGCGGCGGACCGTCCCGTTGTGTGCATGCCGCAATGGGCTTCGGCTTCAAGCACGGTCACCTGTCGACCAGCCGCAAGAAAGAAAGCCGCCGAGGCGCCAGCCATGCCGCCGCCGATGATAAGAACGTCCTGCATGGCTTCCCTCTTGCAAGCGCCGGCAACCAAGCAGAATATTTCCGATCGGTCAAACCTCTTTCCTATGATAAAGGCGGCGCCGCTTGCGAGTCGACTTTGTCCAGTCCCAACCCTAGACTGCCGCCAATGTCGAAAAGGGTCCGCCATGAGCGATTCGAAGCCAAGCCTGGGAGAATGCCTCAAACTGCTGCGCCGGGAGCGGGGCTGGACGCTGACGCAGGTCGCCCAGATGTCGGGGCTCGCCATCTCCACCCTGTCGAAGGTCGAGAACAACCAGATGTCGCTGACCTATGACAAGCTGCTGCAGCTTGCCCAAGGGCTCAAGGTCGACATAACCGAGCTCTTCGGCGTGAGAAAGGCCAGCGCCTCCCCCATCGCGCACGGCGCGCGTGCCGTCAGCCGGCTTGAGGACGGGCGGATCGTCGAGACCCCCAACTATGTCTACCGCTTTCTATGCACGGAACTGTCGCGCAAGGAAATGATCCCCATGCTGGGGTCAATCACCCAGCAAAGCATCGAAACGTTCGGCGAGCTCATCCGTCACCCCGGACAGGAGTTCACTTATGTCCTCGAAGGCGAAGTCGAGCTGCACACCGACGTCTACGAGACGCTGAGGCTGAAAACAGGAGAGTCGGTCTACTTCGAAAGCACGATGGGACACGCCTATGTCAGCGTCGGCGACATGCCGGCCCGGATCCTGTGCGTGTGCACGTCGGCATCCGGCCAGTCGGAGCAGACTATCATCAACGGCGCCAAAAGCGTGCGGCCTCATGACGAGCGCGAGACTGTCGACACGGAAATGACACTTGGCTAATTAGAAAAATATCTTTCCTATCAGAAAAATCGGCTTGCCATCCGAAATGCGGGTGTTAGCGTGGGCGAAAGGCATCCCTCGGTCATCCCGTGAGAGATGCAAAACACAAGCTCGAGGGGAGCGCATCATGTTGTTACGTCGCCTGCCGACTTTTGCGGCATTTGCCGCTTTGACAGCCTTGACCTTTGCGGCGCCGAGCTGGGCCACCGACAAGGATGTCCTGGTCATCGCCAAGGCCGAGGATCCGCCCACGGCTGACCCCGGCGTCGAGGTCAGCAACAACGGCTATACGCTGATCTTTCCGGCCTACGAGCGTCTGGTGAAATATGACGGCGCCAAGACCGAGGTGATTCCGGAGCTTGCCGAGAGCTGGACCACTGCGCCCGACAACCTCAGCTGGACTTTCAAGCTGGCGTCGGGACACATGTTCGACGATGGTTCGCCGGTCGATGCTGCAGCGGTCAAATATTCATTCGACCGCGTAAAAAAGCTGGCGGCTGGCCCGGGCGACATGTTCCCGACCATCAAGGATGTCGTCATTGTCGACCCGCAGACCGTGAAGTTCGAATTGTCGGCGCCGTTTGCGCCGTTCCTGTCGGCGCTCGCCACTTCGGCCGGATCGATCGTCAATCCCAAGGCGCAAGAGCACGCGGTCAACGGCGACGACGCGAAGGCCTGGCTCGCCGAGCACAGCGCCGGCAGCGGCGCTTTCAAAATCTCGGGCTGGGAGCGCAACCAGCAGATCACGCTCGATCCCAATCCCCACTATGCCGGCAAGGCGCCGGCTTTCAAGCAGGTCATCTTCAAGATCGTGCGCGAGATGTCATCGCGCCGCCTGCAACTGGAGAACGGAGACGCAGACCTGATCGACCAGGTTCCGGTCGACCAGGCCGAGGCCATGAAATCAAGCGCGGGGGTGGTCATCGAGAGCAATCCCAGCCTCTATGTCGTCTATCTCTATTTGAACAACAAGAAAGCGCCCTTCGACAATCCGAAGGTCCGTCAGGCCATATCCTATGCGGCCGACTACAAGGGGCTGGTCGATGGCGTCATGCAGGGCCAGGCCGAACAGATGCGCGGGGCTGTCCCGGACGGCATGTGGGGCCATGACCCGCAGGGCATGCAGTACAGCTACGATCTGGAGAAGGCCAAGCAACTGCTTGCCGACGCCGGTGTTTCCAATCTGCACATCAGCTTCACCTATTCGCAGGCCGACTCCGCCTGGGAGCCGGTGGGTCTTGCGCTGCAGGCCTCGCTCGCCGAAATCGGCGTCACGATGGATATGAAGAATGTCGCCGACACGACCAAGCGCGAGCTGGTCGCCAAGGGCGACTACGACATCGCGACTGGCGCGTGGACGCCCGATTTCGCCGATCCGTTCATGTTCATGAACATCTGGTTCGACCCGACCAAGATGGGAGCCCCCGGCAACCGAGCCTTCTATGAAAACCCGAAAGTGACAGATTTGATCACCCAGGCGCTCGCGACCGTCGACCAGAAGAAGCGTGAGCAGCTCTATATCGACGCGCAGAAGATCACCAACGAGGATGCACCTTACGTCCTTCTGTTCCAGAAGAACGACATCTTCGCCATGCGATCCTCGGTGAAGGGGTACATCTACAATCCGATGCTGATCCAGGTCTACAACATCGCCGATATGTCTAAGTCCGAATAGAAATCGGCGCCGAAGGCATGTCGCTTATTTCAACAATCCTTCGGCGCCTCGTCTTGCTGGTCTTCGTGGTGGCTGGCGTCGCGGTCATCACCTTCACGATTTCGCATTTGATCCCCGGCGATCCGGCGCAGTTGATCGCCGGTGACAAGGCTTCAGCCGAGACGTTGGCGCATGTGCGCCAGGAGCTTGGTCTGGACAAGCCCGTCACCCAGCAGTTCGTCATATACGTCAAGCAACTCCTGTCGGGCGATCTCGGCCAGTCCTTGCGGACACGGCGCCCGGTGGCCGGCGATATTGCCCTGTTCCTGCCCGCCACGCTCGAGCTCGGCATCGCCGCGCTGGTGACGGCGATCATGATTGGCGTGCCGCTCGGTGTGCTTTCGGCAATCTACAAGGACGGACCGGTCGACCAGGCGGCGCGTGTCGTGTCGGTTGCCGGCATTTCAATGCCGGTATTCTGGTTCGGGCTGGCGCTCATCCTCCTGTTCTATGTCAAGATACCGATCCTGCCGGGCAGCGGCCGCATCACGCTTGGCATCGCCGCGCCGCCGCGCATCACCGGCTTCTTCCTGGTCGACTCGCTGGTCGCCGGCGACCTGAAAGCCTTCTGGTCGTCGCTCTATCACCTCATCCTGCCGGCCTTTGTCCTCGCCTTCGCCAATCTCGGCATCATCACGCGCCAGATTCGGGCCTCGATGCTGGATGTCCTGCAGGAGGATTATGTGCGCACCGCGCGTGCGAATGGTTTGTCGCGATCGGCGGTCATCCTGCGGCACGCCTTGCCCAATGCCCTGATCCCGTCGGTGACGCTGCTTGGCCTCGCCTTCGGTGATCTGCTCTACGGCGCGGTGCTGACCGAAACGATCTTCGCCTGGCCAGGCATGGGGAGTTATGTGGTGTCATCGATCCAGACGCTCGATTTTCCCGCGATCATGGGCTTCACCATCGTCGCCTCGCTGGGGTACGTGCTGATCAATCTCGCGGTCGATCTGACCTATATGGTGCTCGACCCACAGATCAGGGAACTCGGCTGATGGCGGCGGATGGCATCGTCACATCGCCCCGGCCGGCTGCGCGGCTTCGCGCGGGACGGTTGTGGTATCGCGTGAAGGAAAGTCCTCTCACTCTGGTCGGCGCCGCGATCGCGCTGGCGGTGCTGTTTGTGATCATGGCCGCGCCCCTGCTGGCGCCCTACCCGCCCGACAAGATCTCACTTGCAGCACGGCTTGCCGCGCCCAGCCCGCAGCACCTCTTCGGCACCGATGAGGTCGGGCGCGACCTGTTTTCGCGGGTGCTCTTCGGCGCGCGCGCGTCCTGCGGCATCGCCTTTGCCATCGTCATCATCTCGACCTTTATCGGCTCGATCATCGGCTGCCTGTCCGGCGTTGTCGGCGGCATCGTCGACACCGCGATCATGCGTCTGATGGATGTCTTCCTGGCGCTGCCGGCACTCATCCTCGCCATGGCGCTGGCCGCGGCGTTGGGACCGAGCCTGTTCAACGCCATGCTGGCCGTCGCCGTGGTGCGGGTGCCCGCCTATGTGCGGCTGGCGCGTGGGCAGACGCTGTCGCTGCGCAACCGCACCTATGTGAAGGCATCGCGCAGCTTCGGGGCTTCGCCCGCCTATATGCTGCGCTGGCACATACTGCCTAACGCCCTGTCGCCCATCATCGTTCAGGCGACCCTGGATCTTGGTGGCACCATCCTGACGGCGGCGGCTTTGAGCTTCATCGGCCTCGGCGCCCAGCCGCCGACGTCTGAATGGGGCTCCATGGTGTCGAGCGGGCGCAACTATTTCCTCGACCAGTGGTGGTATGTCACATTTCCCGGCCTGGCCATTCTGATCAGCGCCATGGGTTTCAACCTGCTGGGCGACGGATTGCGCGACATGCTCGATCCCAGGCTGGGTGGCCGATGACCGAACCGTCCGGCGATGTCCTGCTCGAAATCTCCGACCTTTCGCTCGAGTTCCGCACCTATCGCGGGCCGATCAAGGCGCTGAACGGGGTCAGCCTCAATGTCCGTGCCGGCGAGATCGTCGGCATCGTGGGAGAATCCGGGTGCGGCAAATCGGTGACCATGATGGCGGCGACGCGGCTTTTGCCCAAGGGCAGCGCGCACATCACCGGCGGCGGCATCCGTCTGTTCGGCAACGATCCGATGACACTCAGCGAGCGTGAACTCCAGCATGTGCGCGGGCGGCTGGTGTCGACCATCTTCCAGGAACCGATGAACGCCCTCAACCCGACCCGACGGATCGGCGAGCAGATCGTCGAAGTCATCCGCCGCCACCAGCGTCTCGACAACGCGGCCGCGACGAGCAAAGCCTCAGGGCTGCTGCGCGACATGCTGATCAGCGAGCCGGAGCGGATCATGCAGGCCTATCCGTTCGAGCTTTCCGGAGGCATGCGACAGCGCGTGCTGATCGCCATGGCCTTCTCCTGCGAACCCAAGCTCATTATCGCCGACGAGCCGACGACGGCACTCGACGTGACGGTGCAGGCGCTGATTCTGGGCCTCATCAAACACAAGGCGATGAGCACGGGAACGGCCGTTGTTTTCATATCGCATGACATGGCCGTGGTGTCGCAGCTTTGCGACCGGCTCTACGTGCTTTACGCGGGACGGGTCGCGGAAGCCGGAACGACCGCGTCGGTGCTGGCAGCGCCAGCCCATCCCTACACGCGCGCCTTGATACGCTGTCTGCCGGGGCTGGCGCCACCCAAGCAGCCGCTGGAGCAGATCCCCGGTACCTTGCCCGACCTGCTTGACCCGCCTGCCGGCTGCCTCTTTCGAGCGCGCTGCCGCGAGGCGAATGATCGTTGCGTCTCGGTACCGCCGCTGGCTGCCATGGAGCCGGCCCGCCGCGCCGCCTGCTGGCGCCGTATCGAGGAGACGCAAGCCGCGTGACCAAGCCTCCGCTCCTCTCCGTCGAAGACCTGGAAGTCCGCTACCGTGTCACCTCGGGCTGGTTCGGAGGCGCCGACGTCCATGCCGTCAACGGCGTGTCGTTCAGCGTGGCCGAAGGCGAGACGGTCGGCATTGTCGGGGAATCCGGCTGCGGAAAGACCACGCTTGGGCAGGCGATCCTCGGCCTGACCGACATTTCCGCCGGTGCCATCAAACTCAGGGGAACTGAACGGGACCGCGCACGGCGCACCCAATTGCAGATCATCTTCCAGGATCCCCAATCGTCGCTCGATCCGCGTCTTCCGGTCTGGCGCCTGATCACCGAACCTCTGCACATTCGCGGCGGCTACACCCGCAAACAACTGATCGGGCGCGCAACCGAACTGGCCGTCTCGGTCGGCTTGCGGCCGGAGCACGTCGATCGCTATCCGCACGAGTTCTCGGGCGGCCAGCGCCAGCGCATCGCGATTGCCAGGGCACTCGCCGTTGAACCGGCGCTGCTGGTCCTCGATGAGCCGACCTCGGCGTTGGACGTGTCGGTGCAGGCGCAGATCGTCAATCTGCTGCTGTCGCTGCAGGCGGAGCGCAAGCTATCCTACGTGCTCATCTCGCATGACGTGTCGCTGGTGCGCCACGTGGCCGATCGTGTCGCCGTCATGTATCTCGGCCAGATCGTCGAGGAAGGCCCGACGCTCGATGTGCTTGACGCTCCCAGGCATCCCTATACCAAGACGCTCCTCGATGCCGTTCCGAGTTTCGACCGTCCACTGACCTCGATCGCACCGCGCGCCGGCGAATTGCCGAGCAACCGAACACTGCCGACCGGCTGCTTCTTCCGCGAGCGCTGCCCTTCCGCGACGACCGGCTGCGAACTGCCGCAGGTTTTGGCACCCGCCGACGGGTTGCGAACAGTCCGCTGTCATCTGGTCACGCGCGCAACCGATACGGCGGTGCCGCGCACGGCGCCGCGACCGGTATTTTCCTCCCCGAATGATGCGATTGCTTAGAGCAATTCCAGGAAAAGTGCGTAGCGGTTTTCCCGGGAGAAGCGCGTAGCGCTTCCCCTTGGGAATTGCGTAAAAACAAGAAGCTAGAGCGGGTCGGGCGATTCTTTCAAACGCTGAACCGCTCTAAGCCGCGTCGGCCGCGAATGGATCTTCCACTTTCGGCCAATAGGGCGTCTTGAGCTTTGTGTAGGGGATCGCGGCGAAGTTGGGCTGGGTCGCACCGGGCGGCGCGCAGAACAGGATGCGCTTGGCGATCGGTGCGAAACCAGCCTGGAAATGGTAATTGGATTTGACGATGACGATGCGCCGCTCGCTTGGATCGAGACCGAGCGCGGTCATGCAGTCGGGATGGAAGACCTGCGTGCGTACCGTGTTGATGATCAGGTCGATGCCGCCGTCGGTGGTAACCCATGCCGCATCCCCGAGCGGCCATGGCATGGTGCCGAACAGCTGCGTCAGCTCGCGACCGAGGCCTTTTACCGTAACGCGCAGATCGACAGGCATACCCGAGAACACGCCACACTTGCCGCCGACCCGCAGGTTTATGGTACCGCCGACCCCGGCCTCGACGCAGAAGCGATAGGCGATCGGGTCCCAGTACATGGCGCTGGCCACGTTCCCGATGCCGCGCTCTGTCAGCCGGCGCAGGATGTAGGTGGAGTCCCCCGGCGCGCCGCCGCCGGCATTGTCCGAAACATCCGCGATGACGACCAGCCCTTGCGGCTCGGCGAGCGCGATATCGAGCGCCTCGTCGATGCCGAGGAATTTCGGGATCAGGTCGTTGCGCAATGCGAAAAGCTGCTTGCCGAACCTTTCGGCTGTGCGCTCGGCAAGCGACTTGTCATCGTTGGTGACGACCAGCATGCGGGCTCCGACATCCTCGACGTCGCCATGCGGAAAACCATGTCCGAGCGAGACTGATAGTATGCCAGGCTCGGCCTCGGCGGCGATCATGCCATCGACGAAGCCGCGCATCGGCTGCTCCTGCACCCGGAAGGTGCTGATCATGCGGCAGTCGAAGAGCGCCATCACCGGCCTGACCTTGCCCTCCACCGCGTCGACGACAATGCGGTAGAGCTCGCCGGCACGGTCCATGATATCGGTGTGCGGATATTCCTTGTAGGCCACGATGGCTGTGGCGTTGTCGACCATCTTCTGGGTTGTGTGGCAGTGCAGATCGAGCTCTGCCCCGATCGGGATCTCGGGCCCGACGACAGCCCTGACATGCGCGAGAAGGTCACCCTCGGTATCGTCATAGCCTTCCGCGACGAAAGCGCCATGCAGCGCCAGAAGCACGCAGTCGACCGGCATGGCGGCCTTGAGCTCGTCGAGGATCTCGTCGCGGAACTGCTCGTAGACATTGCGGATGGTTATGCCTCCGGGCTCGGCGCAGACGCACAGGCTTTCCACGATCTCGTGGCCGTCGGCCTCGCCGCGCTGACGCCACACGAACAGCTGGCAGGACGGCTCGTTCAATGCCTTCGAGGTGGCGTCGCCCCGCGCAATGCCCATTTCCTCGAAACTGCGGTAGCCGGTCGGGATGGGCGCGAACGTGTTGGTCTCCGTGTCCATGCCCGCTATGAAAATGCGCATTCTTTCGTCCTCAACCCAATTTTCGTTTAAGAAAAATCTTTTCTCATCATCAAACTATTATATGATTTCCGCAAGCACCTGGACCATGTAAAGAGCTGCGCCAGACCGCGTTCACGCGGCATCCGGCGGGTGGCACAGAATCGGAAATTCACATGCATCTTCACCCGCTCGACGATCTGGTGCTGGACGAAACCACCAAGGCCATTCCGCCAGGCGTTGCGGTCCGTCTTCATGATGTCGGTTCGATGGGCTGGAACCTCCTGCGCGGTGATGTGCCGCTGCCGGCAGCGGTCATCAGGGAGTCCGCGCTCGACCACAATTCGCGATGGATGCAGCGTTTCCTCGCCAAGCGCAACGCGGTCATCGCGCCGCATGTCAAGACGACGATGTGCCCTCAGATCATGCAGAGGCAATTGCGCGACGGAGCCTGGGGCGTGACCGTCGCCACGCTGCACCAGATGAAGGTTTGCCGTCGGTTCGGCATCGATCGCATCGTGCTCGCCAACCAGCTTGTCGGACGGCTGGAACTGGACGCTCTGGTCGCCGAGCTGAACGCTTCGCCCGGCCTCGACTTCTACATGCTGGTCGACAGCCTCGATGCCGTGCGGCTGGCGAGCGAGGCGGTCGGACGCGCCGGAACGGCCTCGCGGCCGATCCAGGTGCTGGTCGAGCGCGGCTATCCGGGCGGCCGCACCGGTTGCCGCGACAACGACACGGCGCTCGAGGTGGCGCGTGCCGCGCATGCGGCGCCGCAACTGCGGCTCTGCGGCGTCGAGGCTTTCGAGGGACTGATCAAGCCGAAGGACGGTGGCCCGGCACAGGCGGTCGCGGATTTCGTCGACGAGATCGGCGCGCTCTACGAAGCATGCGCCGGCGAGAACCTGTTCGAGCGCGCGCCACCGATCGTGACGGCCGGCGGTTCGTCGTTCTACGACATCGTGCTCGATCGCCTCTCCGGCAGCGGCGCGCAGGTGATGACGCGCAGCGGCTGCTATGTCAGCCATGACAGCGGCGTCTATCAGGCAGAGCAGAAGCGCATCCTTGCCGCGACCGGCGAGAATGAGGGGCTGATCAACGCGCTGGAGGTCTGGACCCATGTGCAGTCCTGCCCGGAACCCGGCCTGGCGATCCTGACCGCCGGCAAGCGAGACTTTGGAACCGACTCCGGACTGCCGGTACCGCTGCTCATTTCGCGCGGCGACGGTTTGCCCGAAACGCTGACGGGCTGTGCGATTTTCGCCAGCAACGACCAGCACGCCTACATGCGCGTCCCGGAGACGGTTTCGGTCAAGGTCGGGGATCGTATCGGGCTCGGCGTATCGCATCCCTGCACAACCTTCGACAAATGGCAGATTCTGTTTCTGGTCAACGACGATTATGACATCGTCGGCGCGCTGAAGACCTATTTCTGACTAACCCACCGACGCAGAACAGTCGCAGCGCGGTTGCGACGGCTCTATCGGGGCAAGTACTTGCCGGGGACGGCCCGTCACGGATCGGGCGGGCCGCGCCTATTCCGCTCAATGGTCAGACGACAAACCGTATCGCGCGCTGAATGTCGAAGAAATTGTCCGCCTCGAAACGAAGCGTGCGCGGGGCGGGATGCTCCATGCCCGGATACCAGCTTCCCCTGTAGGCTTCGATTGGGGTGGTATATTCCACGATGAGTTCGAACCGGTCGGCCAGTCTCAGCCGACATTTCGACAGATCGCGCGAAAGCGAGGCCTCCACGGTCTCGCGTATGGCCTTGACCGAGCCTTGCGGCGAGAGCGACGACGTCGCCGGCCCGAACCCCTCGCTGGTTGCAACGGTTGCGATCTCGGGCACCAGTGCCTTCGCCTCGCCGCACATGCCGGCATCGCCAGACAGAAAGACCGATGGCACGCCGTAACGGGCAGCGCAGTGCGCGTTCAGCGTATATTCGGATGCCACCTCCCCGTTGATCAGCATCCTGGACACGGTGCCGGTCAGCGTGTGTGCCAGCGGATTCGTGTCGGTGCCGGCCTTGTTGTGGTAGCCGGTATAGAGAGCGGCATCGAAGGTGTCATCGATGCCGAACATCATCGCATCCGGATGGCCGCTCCAGCCGCGCACGATGCGGACATAGGCTGGAAGCTTGGAAAGGATCAGGTTGCGCGCCGTCGAATGGGCGTCCTTGACGACAATTTCGGTCGCGCCCGCCGCCTTGGCGCCTTCGCAGGCCGCGACCAGTTCGTCGGTCATATATTCCCGGAACTCAGCATAGTCGGGATTGCCCTTGCGCGCCTCGTCCCAATTGGTGATGCCGGCCGTGCCTTCGATGTCGGCGCTGATAAAGACTTTCATGTGCTTGCCTTTCGATTTCAGAGAAAGTCGCCGCGCACGCGGCTTGAATGGCGTCCGGGCCCGTGCGGTTGACGCGGCCCGCGCGGCGATGGCTGCCCGGGCGTCTTAGGCCGCCATTTCGGCCTGCCGGCGCTCCAGAAACATGGGGCCGACGCGGATGCCGCGGCGTCCATTGTCGTCGATGGCACCCAGCTCGAGAATCTCCTCCTCGTAGAGCAGCCCGTGCATGCGAAACCGGCCCGCATCCACCGGCTCGCAGCTATGGGTGCAGAAATACTCGATCAGGCATTTCAGCTGGCCATGGCTGTAGGTCAGATAGGTGATGTTGAAGTCTGGCCCGTATTCGCCCAGGTGCGGCGCGATCTCCGGCGGCACCTTCTCGACCGGCAGACTATCGACACGTGACCAGGTCGCCCCTTTCCAGTCTAGCTGGTTGGCCTTCGAGAAGGACAGATTCATATGCGCATAGTCGGCGCCGCGACCGTAGATGCGTCCGTCGATGACGAAGTCATTGCCCGAGACCGGGCGGATCTGCAGCGGCACGCCCTCCCCCATCAGATAGAGCTTGCCGTCCTTGTTCTTCACCTCGACGACCTCGCCGCCCGCCTCGTGACGATAGAGGCCGGGCAGGCTTGCGAACTGGTCTTCGGTGATGGGCGGCGGGGCCTGGCCGCGAAGCGGCATGCGTCCCATGCCGCAATCTGCGAGGGCGATGCGCAAGCCATCGCCCGCCAGCCGGGAGGCTATCTGATTGGCGAAATCAAGCGTGGCGAAGATCAGGACGCCGAAGCCGGCCCTCGGCAGGAGCATCATCTGCGACGCATAGCCATAAACCGCGCCGCCATGGCCGACGGAGGTCCACCCGTCCATGTCGCCGACGCCGAAGCACAGCCCATACCCGTTGAGGTCCTTGTTGTGGCCTTCGGGGCGCTTGCCGATCGGGGTCCACATCTTGCGCAGCGATGCGGGGCTGACGATGGCATCGCCGTTGGGCGCGAAGCCGCCCCGCAGCAGGCACCGCGTATAGTTGGCCATATCGGAAGTGGTGGAGAATATGTTGCCGGCGGGCGATCCGCCCAGGTTGAACACCGGCGCGGGGCTATCCCCGTCCAACGTCCACATGTCGGCCGGCGCCAGCCTTTCGCGGATGCCGGGGGCCATGCCTGACGACGTGTCGTTCATGCCCAGCGGCCTCAGAATGTTCTCGGTGATGTAGTCGGCGTAGCTCTTACGCGTCACCCGCTCGATCACCATGCCGACCACGGCGATGCCGGCATTGGAATAATGCATGATGCCGGCGCTGGGATCCTGCTTCAGCGTGGATGTGGCAAGCTCGGCGACGGTGTCGGCCAGCGGCGGCTTGTGTGAATCCAGATAGTGTCCGCTCTTGGGTTCGCGCACGATCCCGGCGGTGTGGCTCATGAGCTTGGCCAGGCTGATCTGCGAGCCGTGGGGTCCGCTTTCACGCCCGGCGAACGGATTGACCGGGTGAAAACCGGGCAGATACTCCGAGACATCGACATCAAGGTCGACCAGCCCCTTCTCCACGAGTTGCATGATGGCAACCGACGTGAAGGTCTTTGTGATCGAGCCGATGCGGAAACAGGTGTCGTCCTTCATGTCGAAATGGCGATCGTGCCGCTGTATGTGGCCGTGCGCCATGAGGCCGTCCCGGTCGATCAGGGCATAGGAGATCGACGGGATCGCCTTGTCCTCCACCTCGTGGCGGATAAGGTCTTCAAGAAGCTCGATGGCGTGGGGGGAAAGCGAAGACACGAGGATACTCCCTGATTTCAATTTGTATGGCGGGGATCGAGAATGTCGCGCAAAGCGTCGCCGACGAGGTTCCACGCCAGCACGAACAGGAAGATCGCGGCTCCCGGGAAGGCAAGCGTGTACCAGTACTGGAACGGGTTGCCGGGCTGGCCGACGATCCAGTTGCGCGCATAGGCGATGAACTGCCCCCAGTCGGCGTAGCCTTCCTCCGTGCCCACTCCGAGGAAGCTCAGGGCGGACGCGGTGAGCACCATCGAACCCGTGGCCATGGTAGCCAGAACCAGCACGGGGAAGAACGCGTTGGGCAGGATGTGGAACACGATCAGCCGGAAATCGCCGGCGCCGTAGCTTCTCGCCGCATTGACGAAATCCATCTCGCGGATCCGCAGAATTTCACTGCGCACCACACGCGCGTAACCCATCCATCCGAACGTCGTCAGCGCGACGGTTATCGGCCCGAGCCCCTTGCCGAGCAGGGCAGTCAGCACCATGGCGGCGATGAGGAAGGGAACCGCCATGAAGACGTCGACGATACGCATCAGCACTTCGTCCACGATGCCGCCGTAAAAGGCCGCGAGCGATCCGATGATCGTGCCGATCAGCACGGAGATGGCGACGACGCCGAGGCCGATCTTGAAGGCCGTGCGGGTGCCCCAGATCACGGCGTAGTAGATGTCGTACTGGCCTTCGGTGGTTCCGAAGATGGCCTCGGGCGACGGCGGTTGCGGCGTTGCCAGGAAGCCCGCTCTCGGCGTGTCGTAGACCGACATCTGGAATTCCTGCGGCGGTGCGAGCACAGGCGCGAAAATCGCGATCAGCACGAATGCCAGCAACAGCAGCACACCAACCAGCGAGATCGGGTTACGCTTCAGATAGCCAAGGGCTCTCATCGCCTCTTCACCCTCGGATCGAGCAGCGGATAGATCAGGTCGACGGCCAGGTTCAGCACCACGAGAACGACCGCGAAGTAGAGGCCGAAGCCCAGCACCGCCGGAAAATCCAGATTGGCGGCAGTCTTGGCCGCGAACTGGCCGAGGCCGGCATAGTCGAAGATGGTTTCGGTGATGACGACGCCACCCATCATGGCGGCCAGCTCCATTCCGGCGATCGTCGTGACCGGAAGCAACGCGTTGCGCCTGGCATGATGCAGTTCCACCACGCGCCGGGACATGCCCTTCGCGCGTGCCGTGCGGACATAGTCCTGGCGCAGCGTTTCCAGCATCGACGTGCGCATGACACGCGTCATGTTGGCAAGATTGACGTAGGTCAGGGTGATGACGGGGGCAGCGAGATGCCTGAGCGTATCCCAGAAAATGGCCAGATTGCCGTTGAGCAGCGCGTCGATCGTGTTCGCGCCGGTGTAGCGGGTGAAGCCGGGCGAGGTGACGGCGGCCTGGGCCCACTGGCTGAGGCGCCCGGGCGGGAACCAGTCGAGCGCGGAGTAGAAGATCAGCAGCATCAGCAGTCCGAAGACATAGACCGGGAACGACCAGCCCAGGATGGTGAAGATGCGGATCACATGGTCCGGCCAGCGGTTGAGATGGATGCCGGCCCGCGAACCCAGGTAGATGGCGAGCAGAAAGCCAGGAATGAACGCCAGCAGGACCAGTTCCAACGTCGCGGGCAGCAGGGAAGCCAGCGCGTGGGCAACAGGCTGGCGCGCGGTCTCGGACCAGCCCAGATTGCCCGTCAGGATGTTGCCGATCCAGCGTCCGTATTGAATGTAGAAGGGATCGTTCAGCCCATACTGCTCGATCATCCTGCGAATGCTGTCCTGGCCGCCCTTGAGGAAGTCCGGGGACGGCGCGTACGCCGCCAGGCGCTGTGTCGGCGACAGCGACATCTGCAGCGCGAAAAGCATCAGCGACAGGGCGAAGAGAACGACGGGCAACATCAGGAGCCGCCGCAAAGCGTAGTTCAGCACATCAGCATCCGCACCATGAGGAATAGCCGTTTCACCGGGCGACGATGGCGCCCGGTGAAACCCGAAGCTCTTTAATCGGCCTTCTTGGTGACGGGATAGAAATCCCAGGCGCCGTAGAGGATCATGTTGTGCACGTAGCCGTCGATGTTGCCGCGGGTGACGATGTACCCGAAGTCCTCCCAGAGGAACTGCGTGGTGGCATAGTCGTAGGACATGTCCTGCAGCTTGGCATAGATCGGCTCGCGCACGGCGGGATCGCTCGAGGCCCAGGCCTGGTCGAGAAGCGGCTTGAACTTCTCCGCCATCAGGTCGCGGTAGCCTTGGCCGAGCATGCCGCCGACAAGACCGGTCGGGGACAGATAGTAGGTCGCGGCACCCAGCGGACCACCCGGGTCGGAATAGTCCGGTCCCCAGCCCATGTAGGTGAGCGGCGAGGCAGGCTTTTCACGGTTGTTGAGCTTGTCCGAGATCGAGGCCCAGGGCAGCGACTGGATCTTCATCTTGAACTTCGGATTGATCCGCTGCAGTCCCTGCTGGAGCGCGGAAAGTGCCGCCGTGCCTTGCGGCGTTCCTTCCTGCACATAGGCCGTGAAGGTGAAGCCGGTATCCCACAGCTTGCCGCCGAAGGCCTTCTTGAAGTGCTCCGCGGCCTTTTTCGGATCGTAACTGTAGATCGGCGAGTCGGCGCGGTAGCCCATGATGCCGCGCACGGTCGGGCCGCGCGCCTGCACGGTCTTGCCGAGCAGGGCCTGCTTTATCAGCGCATCGTAATTTTGGGCGTAGTTGAAGCCCTGGCGGACATCGATATCGGAGAAGAAGTCCGGCGGGATGCCGTTGCCGTCCAGCTTGCCGCTGCCGATGGCGGGGTTGTCGGCATCATCCAGCGGCCACGCGAAATAGAGGCCACGGCTGAACACCTTGGGCAGGCCGTCGATGACCTTGACACCATCCGTCTTGGCGAGCTCGTCCAGGAACTCGACGGGCGTCGTCACGAAGTCGGCATCGCCGGACAGCAACTGCAGCCGACGCGTGGTCCATTCCGGAACCGTGCGCATGACCACGCGCTCGAGCGAGGCCTTGCCCATGAAGTAATTGTCGAAACGCTTCAGCGTGATGCGGCGATCGGTGCGATCCCATTCGTCGAGCATGAACGGACCGGTCCCGTTCTCCTGGGCGAACAGCGGATCGTCGCCGAGTTCGGGACGGTAGTACTTCTTCCAGTTGTCCCCGTTGCCATCCCACCCGCCGACCGAGCCGACCCATTCCTTGTCGACGATCGAAGCACCGAACGGCAGCGCCAGAACGCCAAGCGTGGCGGGGAAGGATTTTGGCAGCTTCAGCGTGACATTGTCACCCTCGACGGTGATCTGCGACGCGAGTTCGTCATAGACCTTGCGTAGCGCTTCGGGGCTGGCATCCTTGATGTCCGATACCTTGCCTTCGGCTTCGACCCATTTGGCGACGTCGGTGTATTTGCTCGCCGTCACCACCTCGGTGATGGCGTTGGACATCCATGACTGGCCCATCAGGATGGCGCGCAGCAGCGAGTAACGCACGTCTTCGGCCGTGATCTCGCCATAGCCGGGCTCGATCTTGGCCTTCTGCTCGTCAGTCAGCCCGTCATAGTACTGCCAGGTGATCTTGCCGTCGTCGCCCTTGACGCCGACCTTGTGGGCGTGGACGCCCTTCCGGATCGGGAAGGTGTAGCTGACCGAACCGTCCGCGTTCTGCTTGATCAGGCCGTTTTCGAGGCTCGGCACTTGCGACGACAATGAAGGCACGAATTCGGAAATCTGGGAGCCGTTGTAGTTCAACAGGCGGCTGTAGACGTTGAGCACGCCGTAGGAGCTCGGCGTGTTTGCAATGTAGGCCGGATCGAACGACTGAACATCGTCAGTCCAAAGAAACACAAACGTTCCGGGATTCTTGGTTTCTGCAACGGCGGACGACGCAAAAGCGCCTATGCCCATGCAGAAGGCTAATGCCAAGGCACGTTTCATTTTCATGAATATGTTCCCACAATTGACTCGAGGTCTTTTTATCGTTGCGTGCGAAAGCTAGGAGCAGGCTTGCGCCACTGTCCAATGCGTAGATAGGATCGGTTATGCGAATAATGCATGAGGTCGACTGTGGAGCTGGCGTGGTTTGAAGACTTCCTCGAGATCGCAGCGACGCGGAATTTCTCGACCGCCGCGGCGTCCCGAAATATCTCGCAGCCGGCCTTCAGCCGGCGCATCAAGGCGCTGGAGGCTTGGGTCGGCGCCGAACTTATCGACCGCAGCACATATCCGGTGCACCTCACCAGCGCGGGCGCCATTTTCGTTCCGCGCTGCCAGGAAATGCTTCGCGACATGTACCGCCTGCGCACGGACTGCCGCAACGCCGCCGGCGCCAGCTCACGGCTTCTCACTTTCGCCGCGCTTCATACGCTGGCTATCTATTTTTTTCCCAAGTGGATCAGCCATCCCGAAATGCCAAATGCGCCGGTCCGCAGCAGCATGCACACGGGCGACTTCCTGGAATGCGTTGAGCACCTGTCGTCCGGCAAATGCGACTTCGCCATCACCTACGATCACCCTGACGGTCCGCCGGTCCTCGAGGGCGGACCCTTCGAATCGCTTCAAATCGGCAGGGATCGCCTCGTTCTGGTGTCTGGTGTCGACCAGACGGGAGCGCCGCTCTTCGATGTCGATGTGCCGGAAGGCACCAGGATTCCCTACCTCGCCTATTCCTGGAGCGACGGCTATCTCGGCAAGCTGATCTCGCTCATCCAGTCGCGCTGGCGGCGTCCTCTCAATCTCAGCATCGTCTACCAGTCCTCGCTTGCCGAAGGCCTGAAGCAGATGGCGATCGCCGGGCAAGGCGTGGTCTGGCTGCCGCAGATCTGCGTTCACAAATCGATCGCCCAGGGCGAACTCATCCAGATTGGCGGACAACAGCTGTCCCTGGAGATCGAGATCAGGATTTTCCGCCGTGTGGGCTCGCGCAGCCGGGACGGCGAAGCGCTGTGGAAATATCTCTCGCGAACCGCCGAGCAGGCGCGCGGACGCACCCTGGTTGATCCGACACTGACCATGCGCTGAGCGGATCGAGGGTCCATTGGCGAGTTAATGCGAAATCCGACAGAGCGATGCAGAGATTGCATAACTTCGGGTGGAGCGCCGGGAAGCCTGACAATCGCAGGGCCGATGCCGTCTGGCGAGGCATTCCGGGCCATTCCAAGGCATGGCTTCCAGGCGACCGGGTGATGGGCCCTATTGACAGCCCACATGCTCGCTGCGTTCGATACCGAGTGTCGCGACCATTGCGCCTGGAGTGCCTTTTTGACCGTCAAGTCCGCCGCCACAGCGAGCCTTCCCGACGATGTGATCCTCTCGGTCGAGGACCTTGAAGTCTGCTTCGGGGCAAGGGGGACAAAGGTGGTGCCGGCTGTTCAGGGCGTATCGTTCCAGATCAAGCGTGGCGAGACGGTGGCATTGGTGGGCGAGTCAGGTTCGGGCAAATCGGTCACCGCCATGACCGTAATGCGCCTGACCGAATATGATGGCGCCAGGATCACGGGCGGCCGCATCCTGATGAGGCTCAAGGACGGCGGCGTAGCCGACCTGACAAGGCTTTCCGAAAAGCGCATGGAGGGGCTCCGCGGCTTTGAGTTCTCGATCGTATTCCAGGACCCGATGTCGAGCCTCAATCCGGTGTTCACCGTCGGCGACCAGATTGCGGAGGTGATCACGAGACACCAGGGCAAGTCGCCGCGCAAGGCGCGCGACATCGCGCTGAACGTGCTCAAGCTCGTGCGCGTGCCCGACGCCGCCCTCAGGCTCGACCAATATCCGCACCAGTTGTCCGGCGGCATGCGCCAGCGCGTCATGATCGCCATTGCACTGGCGTGCCGCCCCTCCTTGATGATCCTCGATGAGCCGACCACCGCGCTCGATGTCACCATCCAGGCGCAGATTTTGGATCTTGTCCGCGCACTGCAGCGCGAGATCGGCATGTCTGTTCTTTTCATCACCCATGACATGGGTGTGGTCGCGGAAATCGCCGATCGCGTCTGTGTCATGCTGAAGGGCGAGATCGTCGAATCGGGCTCGGTGAACCAGATTCTCGTGGATCCCCGACACCGCTATACGCGCGCGCTGATCTCGGCGGTGCCGAGGCTGGGCAGCATGGCCGACAAGGATGGGCCCGAGAAATTCCCGCTCGTCATATTCAATGCCGAAGTCTCGCAGCCGGAGGTTTCGGCATGAGCGTCGCACCGCTCGCAACGGACAGAAAGCCGCTGGTCGAGGTCCGCGAGCTTGTTACGCGTTTCGACCTGCGGGGCGGTATCTTCGGCGGCATAGCCGGCCGGGTCCATGCGGTGGAGGGCGTTTCCTTCGATATTTTCCCGGGTGAGACCCTGGCGTTGGTGGGGGAATCGGGCTGCGGCAAGTCGACCGTGGCGCGCAGCATCATGCAGTTGGACAAGCCCTTGTCCGGCGCCATTCGCTATGACGGCAAGCAGATGATCGGCGCGGGGCGGGCAACCCTTGCGAGCTTCCGGCGCGAGGTGCAGATGGTCTTCCAGGACCCGTTCTCCTCGCTCAATCCGCGGATGACGATCGGGCAGGCCCTGACCGACCCGATGCGCGTCCACCGCATAGCGCGCGGCGGTGAGCTGCGGAATCGGGCGGCGGCCCTGCTGGCAAAAGTGCATCTGCCGCCGGAACATCTCGAACGCTACCCTCATGCCTTCTCGGGCGGTCAACGGCAGCGCATCTGCATTGCCAGGGCTTTGGCGCTCGATCCCCGCCTCCTCATCGCCGATGAGGCGGTCGCCTCGCTCGACGTCACGATCCAGGCTCAGGTCATCAACCTGTTGATGGACCTGCAGCGCGAGATGGGCATCGCCATCCTGTTCATCAGCCATGACATGGCCGTGGTCGAGCGCATCGCGCATCGCGTTGCCGTCATGTACCTGGGCGAGATCGTCGAGATCGGCGACCGCCGATCGGTCTTCGGCAATCCTCAACACCCTTATACACGCAAACTGCTTTCGGCGGTTCCCGTCGCCGATCCGGCGCGACGACCGGTTGGACGCGAACCGATGTCGGATGAGATTCCCAGCGCGGTACGCGGCGTTGATTTTGTTCCGGTCCGTCTACCCATGAATGCCGTTTCGCCGACCCATTTCGTGCGCGAGACGGCCTGATCGGACCGCTGTTGACGGTGCTTGGCGCAAAAAGCCGGCAGCCTTTGAGGCCGGTATATGTATCCGGAATGTTGATTTTACTGAGGTTTTCGTGAGCCAAAATCGGAAATCTTTCCGTGCCCGTATGGTTCCGAGACAGCCTAAAAGTGGCAGGCATAGGCGGACCGCGAAACTGGAATGATGCCCAGCCGATTGTTTCCAGAACATCCAAGCCGTTGATCCAGCTGCATTTTTTGTTTATGGCGCAACGCCAGCCGCCCACCTCGCGCCCAAGTTCGCATAGACGCGCGGATCACGGACCCGGTCATCGAAGGCAGCCGGCGCCGGGTCATCGAACTGCCAGCCCAAGAGAGAATTGGAGGCCATGGCGATCCACAAGCACCTGGTCTTGCACACGCCCTCCCGCGGGCGCTGCGTTGTGAGCGACGGCATCCACTCGATTCTTGCTGAAATTCCAGCTAGCCTAGGCGACAAATGGCTCAGTTCTGGTCGATGAATGACAATCAGACCGCCCGTCAAGAGATTGATGGGCAGCACCTTTGGTCCCCAAGACCGAGAGCAATGGCGCGCGAAATGAGTTCTACAACAAAATGGGCCGTGCGACTTCCGGCGACCGATCAATTGGCTATATGGGCAGGATAATTCGCCTTCACCGCTCCGAAATCAATGGAGTTCGGAGACACCGGAACTTTTTGGAATCAAGAGGGATGATTTCTGCCGATCTTTTGGATACCACGTTCCCCTTCGATCCAGACACCAACAGGGCGTCTCGGCCCGCTCCCGCCGAGGCGATATTCGTCAATCCATCAAGTTTCGGACTCAGGCAATCGGAAAGCCTGCCTGACAGGCACACCACGGAAGCAATACAGATCGAAAATGGCGGCCTCATTTTTCAGAACCAGGATGCTTTCGAAGCCGGCGCGCCGCTCACGGTCCTCAAGGCGAGAATTCTAAGAGACGTTCAACAATGACCCAGCACGCAGAAAACGCTCGAATTCTCATGTACAGCCACGACACGTTCGGGCTCGGCCACTTGCAGCGCTGCCGGACTATCGCGCATTCGCTGGTCGAGGATTTCCGCGGACTTCAGGTGCTTATCATTTCGGGTGCGACCATCGCTGGCGCCTTCGACTACCGGGCCCGTGTCGACTTCGTGAAGATCCCCAGCGTCATCAAGTTGCGCAACGGCGAATACACCTCGCTGGAAAAGGATATCGATCTGCATGAGACGCTCAGGATGCGCCAGTCGATCATCCGCCATACGGCCGAGACCTTCCGGCCGGATATCTTCATCGTCGACAAGGAACCGCTCGGCCTGCGCGGTGAGATTGAGGATACGCTGTCCTACCTCAAGACGCGGGGCACCACGCTGGTGCTTGGCCTGCGCGAGGTGATGGATGCGCCGCACCTGCTCGAGGCAGAGTGGGCGCGCAGGGATGTGATGCGCAAGATAGGCCTTTTCTACGACAAGGTCTGGGCCTATGGCCCGCCGGATTTCTACGATCCGTTGACCGGCTTGGATGTGCCGCCGGCTGTCAGGGCAAAGATGAGGTTCGTCGGCTTCCTGCAACGGAGCCTGCAGCGGAACGAGTTGCCTGGCCACCGGCCCGAGGGCGACTATATCCTCGTTACCACCGGTGGCGGCGGCGACGGTGCCGAATTGATCCACGACGTCATCGATGCCTATCATCAGGATCCGCAGTTGCAGCACAGGGCGCTGATCGTGCTCGGGCCTTACATGCCGGCGCGCAAGCGCAACAAGCTGCTCAGGAAGGGGTCCAAGATCCCCTACATCAAGATCATCGAGTTCGACAATCGCATGGAAGACCTGATTGCCGGCGCCAAGGCGGTAGTGGCGATGGGTGGTTACAACACCTATTGCGAGATACTGTCTTTCGATAAGCCGGCGCTCATCGTGCCGCGCATAGAGCCCCGCCAGGAACAGCTGATCCGCGCTCGGCGCGCAGCCGAACTCGGCCTCATCGAGATGCTTTTGCCGGAGGAAGCCAAGGACTCCCAGCGGTTTGCCGATGCACTGGTGGCGCTGCCGGACCGGTCCCGCCCCTCACAGAGTAATCCGCATCTGACGCTGGAAGGGCTGCCGCATATTTCCGAGATTGTCGCGGAACTGCTGGACCGGCGGGCCGGCCATCACCTTTCGGTTGTTGAAGGAACCATCTGACTTGCAACATCGCAAGATCGTCGTGGTTCTGAAGGGCTATCCACGGCTGTCGGAAACTTTTATCGCGCAGGAACTGCTCGGCCTCGAACGCGCGGGGTTCGACTTGATACTCGTCGCACTCAGGCGGCCCACCGACGCAAAACGCCACCCCGTGCATGACGAGATCAAAGCGCCCGTCCACTACCTGCCGGAATATCTGCACGACGAGCCGCTGCGCGTGCTTCGCTCGCTGTTTGCTTGTTTGCCGCGGCCGGGTTTCTGGCGCGCGCTCCGATCGCTGGCCGCCGATATCCCCCGCGACTTTACGCGCAATCGCGCACGCCGCTTCGGGCAAGCGCTCGTGCTGGCGGCAGAATGGCCGCAAGACGCGGGGTGGTTGCATGCCCATTTCGTGCACACGCCGGCATCGGTGACACGCTATGCCAGCCAGCTTCGTGGCCAGCCGTGGAGCTGCTCGGCCCATGCCAAGGATATCTGGACTTCGGCGGACTGGGATCTGGCCGGCAAGCTTTCCTCGGCGCGTTGGACAGTCACTTGCACGAAAACCGGCTTCGACCACCTGAAAAAACTCGCCAATGGCAACTCGTCCGTGCATTTGAGCTATCATGGGCTCGACCTTGAGCGCTTCGGCAGTTTCAGTGCGGCGCGAAAGCAACATGACGGCTCGGCCCAGAGCGGACCGGTCATCATTCTGAGTGTCGGGCGCGCCGTCGCAAAGAAAGGTTACGACACCTTGCTGGGAGCCCTTGCCCTGTTGCCTGGCGATCTGGACTGGCGTTTCGAGCATATCGGCGGCGGCGAGGAACTGGAACGGCTCAAGGCGCTGGCGAAAAGGCTCGGACTGGATGGTCGCATCTCCTGGAAAGGTGCGCTGGCGCAGAAGGAGGTGCTTGAGCACTACCGCCGCGCCGACATCTTTGCCCTGGCCTGCAGGATCACCGCGGATGGCGACCGGGACGGTCTGCCTAATGTTCTGGTGGAGGCGGCCAGCCAGCGGCTTGCCTGCGTGTCCACCGATATTTCCGGCGTTCCGGAGCTCTTGTCGTCGGATGAAACCGGGCTGCTGGTTCCGACAGAAAACCCGATTGCCCTGGCACAGGCGCTAGAGCGCCTGATCCGTGATCCCGTGCTGCGCGCTCGCCTCGGTGACGCCGCGGAGGCGCGCGTGCGCGGCAATTTCGATCATATGGCGAGCATTGGACAGCTCAAGGAACTGTTCGAGCGCGAGTGGCGGGCCGCCGGTTGAAGCAGCTGCGTGCGTTCCTCTATGTCCAGCACCTGCTCGGTATCGGCCATCTCGCACGCACCAGCCGCGTCGCGGCGGCTCTGGTCGATGACGGGTTTGAGGTAACCGTCGTGACCGGCGGAGCGCCGGTCTCCGGGTTTCCGGGACCGGGGGTAAAGTCCGTAACCCTGCCACCTGTCACCTCCGGTGATGAGGGATTTTCCGGGCTTGTCGACTTGCAGGGCATCCCCATCGACGATGCTTTCAAGAAACGGCGTTCAGAAATGCTGCTGCGGGCATTCCGGGATTGCAGGCCTGATATCGTCATTGTCGAGGCGTTTCCGTTTGGACGCCGGCAGATGCGTTTCGAATTGTTACCGCTGATCGAGGCCATCGCCGCGACTTCGCCCAGACCGCTGCTGGCGACGTCCGTCCGTGATATCCTCCAGGAGCGCGTCAAGCCGGGCCGAAACGAGGAAACAGTCGATCTCATCAACAGGCATTTCGACCTGGTCATGGTCCACGGCGACCCGGCTTTCGCGACCATCGACAAGACATTTCCACTGGCCGGCGCGATCAGGGCTGAGGTCACCTACACAGGGCTCGTCGCGGCGCCGCCATCGCCCGCGGCCTCCGAGCGCTTCGACATTCTGGTGTCGGTTGGCGGCGGGGCTGCGGGAAAGAGCCTTGTTCACTCCACCATCGCAGCGGCGCGGAACGCCAAAAACGGTTGGAAATGGTGTTTGATCACCGGCCCAAACCTGCCGAAAGCCGAGTTTGACACGATCGCACGCGATGCCACGCCTGGCCTGTCCATCTTCCGGTTCAGAGAGGATTTCGCCAGCCTGCTGACCGGCGCCCGCCTGTCGGTCTCGCAGGCGGGTTACAACACGGTCTGCGATGTGCTGCGCGCGGGTTGTCGCTCGCTGCTTGTTCCATTTGCGGCCGGCGGGGAAACCGAACAGACGGTTCGCGCCCTGATGCTCGAAGAACTCGGTCTGGCAACGGTGTTGACCGAAAAGGACCTGACGCCTGAAGGTCTGGCGCAAGCGATCGAACAGGCGTTTGGGGCGCCGACGCCAGCCGCGCACCGTCTCGATCTGGAAGGCGCGCATCGCTCGGCGCAGATTCTGCGTCAGCGGTATCGAACCCGGTCGCCGAAATCCTGACGCGGGCCGCGCCTGGGTTGGATTCGCGCAAAGCGCGTCAAACAGTTCCAATCAGCATGAAGCGCGTATACTTTTTCGTCGGCAGTTCACCGGAGAACCGCACCTCCCGTAGCGCCGCCATTGCTTCGAAGGCTGCCAGTGAAGCCACGCAGTTGATATGCGTCGGCTCGCTGAAATAATCGTTGGATTGCAGCAGTACGTTCGTGCCTCGCGGAAGCAGGGCAAGCCAAGCACCCAGATCAGCTATGTGTTCGCAGCTCGTGTTGACCACCAGGTCGGGCCGCCCGGCCGCATAGTCGAGTGCGTACATATCCTCCGTCAGCGCCCGGAAGCGGTCGCCGGCTTCCCGGTTGAGGGTCCGGGCGACCGGCCCGACTTCAGGATCGATGTCGATGCTGTCGATCGCCGCAATGTCGAAACGGGCGTCGTTGAAAAGCATCGCCGGCAACACGCCGTACCATCCACCCAGAACCCATATGCGCCCGAACCGGCCGCCGCAGCTTTCGAACAGCCCGTCGAGCGCCCACATCTTGCAGGCGACCTGCTTGTGGTTGAAGGCGTTGGCGATATCGGCCTCCGGGTGCTTGGCGATGACGCGCGCCAGCCCTGCCACGAGAGGGCGATCGACATAGGCCGCAATTCCTCGGGTGAGGTCGAAGGCTTGCTCGTGCCAGTCCATGCCGGCATTGCGCGGTTGCGTGACATCCATCATATTCGCCTTGTATGTTGGGATTTCGGGCGACACAACGCAATCTTGCTGAGCGCAGCACTGCCTCCGTGCACTGCAGCTTCGAGCTTGTCATTGGCGACGAAGAAATTGCCGATACGCCATTCGCCAGCAGGTGCTTTTACATCCAGCACCCTTCCAACTGAAGGCTCCACGATCGCATATGGAACCCAGCCTAGCCCGCTACATCTGGAAGCACACCAGGAAGCAGCAGATCTGGATATTGTTGATCGTCTTGCTTTCGATGATCCCGTATTTCATGTCCTTCGACCTGCCGAAGCTGATCGTCAACGGCCCGATCCAGGGCAAGGGGTTCGAGCAACCGGGCGCGACCCTGCCCTTCATGAGGCTGCACTATAACCTGCCGTTCATTGGCGAGGTCCTGTTGTTCTCCGGCTTTCAGCTCGGCCGCAAGGCGACGCTGCTTGCCCTGAGCATTGTGTTCCTCTTGCTGGTCGTCATCAACGGCCTGTTCAAACTCTACATCAACACCTACAAGGGCCGCCTCGGCGAACGCATGTTGCGCCGTATCCGCTTCGATCTGGTCGATCGTGTGCTGCGTTTTCCGCCGATTTACTTCAAGCGGGTGAAATCCGCCGAAGTGGCGACCATGGTTAAGGACGAGGTGGAGCCGCTGGGCGGCTTCATCGGCGATGCCTTCCTGCAGCCGGTGCTGCTCGGCGGCCAGGCGCTGACGGCCATGCTGTTCATCATGGTCCAGAACGTCTGGCTCGGAGCGATAGCCATCGTGATCGTGGTGATCCAGATCGTGCTCATCCCGCGCATGCGACGGCGGCTGCTCGTGCTCGGGCGCCAACGGCAGTTGACGGCACGCGCGCTTTCGGGCCGGGTTGGCGAAATCGTCGACGGCATCGGCGCTGTTCACGTCCACGATACGTCGAACTACGAGCGCGCCGACATAGCTGCCCGGCTCGGGCTCATCTTCAAGATCCGCTTCGATCTTTACCAATGGAAATTCATGGTAAAGTTCCTCAACAATTTTCTGGCGCAGCTCACGCCCTTCCTGTTCTACATGATCGGCGGCTATCTGGTCATTGCGGGCCGGCTGGACGTCGGCCAACTCGTGGCCGTGATCGGCGCCTACAAGGACCTGCCTGGACCGATGAAGGAACTGATCGACTGGGATCAGGATCGGCAGGATGTCCAGGTCAAATACCAGCAGGTCGTCGAACAGTTCACCGTCGAGGATATCATTGCGCCGACGATCGGAGCACTGACGATCGACAATCCCGGTCCGATGACAAACCCGTTGTCGGCGGTCGGTCTGTCAATGGCGGACGATGGCGGTGCAATGCTCCTCAACCGGATCTCCATGCAGGTCAAGCCGGCCGAGACGGTGGCGCTGGTCAGCACCCCGACAGGTGGAGCGGAGGCGCTGGCAGAAGCCTTCGCGCGGCTGAACTGGCCGGAAAGCGGAAAGGTCGCTTCGGGCGCCGATGACCTGCTTGAGCTCCCCGAAGCAGTGACCGGCCGGCGCATGTCCTACGCCTCGTCGGATGTTTTCCTGTTCCAGGCAAGTCTGCGCGATAACCTGCTCTACGGGTTGAAGCATGCACCGCTGACATCGGTGACTTATGACGGCGCCGCGGCGGACCAGCAGCGCTGGAACATCGACGAGGCGCGCCGGTCGGGCAATCCGGATCTCGATATCCACAGCGACTGGATCGACTATGCTTCCGCCGGTGCTACCGGCCCGCACGACCTCTTCGAAGCGGTGCGCCGGGTGCTCGACGCGGTTCTTCTGTCGCGCGACATTCTGGATCTTGGCTTGCGTTCTTCGGCCGACCTAACGCGTCACACGAAGCTTGCCGGGCGTATCGTCGAACTGCGTGCAGCGCTGCGAACCCGGCTCGAACAGGAAGGGCTGCGCGAACTGGTGGTTCCTTTCGAGCCGGGCGCTTACAACACGGAAGCGACGATCGGCCAGAACCTGCTGTTCGGCGCTGCCGCCGGCCCCGAACTGGCCGACAAGGCTCTGGCGGCCAATCCCTATTTCGCTTCCGTGCTGAAGCAAGCCGGCCTCGACCGCACGCTCTACGAAATGGGCATGGAGATCGCCGAACAGGCGATCGAGCTGTTTGCCGACCTGCCGCCCGATCACCAGTTCTTTCAGCAGCTCGCCTTCATGAGCGCCGAGGAGATCCCCGCCTACGAGACCTTGCTGCAGCGGCTCAAGAACCGGTCCTACGAGGCGGTTTCGGAGGCCGACCGCGCCATGATCATCACTTTGAGCTTTGCCTATATCGAGCCCCGGCACCGCTTCGGCCTGCTGACCGACGAGCTGATGCGCAAGATCGTCGCCGCACGCAACCAGTTCTATGAAAACCTGCCGCCCGAGCTGCAAAACGCGATCGAACGGTATGATCCTGCCAAATATATCGCCGCGGCCACCGTCATGGACAATGTCCTGTTCGGGCGTCTGGGCAACAACCATCCCGACGCGCCGGACCGCATACGCTCCATCGTTTATGAAATTCTTGACGAGCTGGGGCTTTATGCCGAGCTTCTGAATGTCGGCTTGGATTTCAACGTCGGTGCCGGCGGCAGGCGGCTGACCGGTGGACAGCGACAGAAGCTCGATGTTGCCCGGGCCCTGCTCAAGCGTCCCGATTTTCTCATCCTCAACCGGCCGCTGTCGGCGCTCGACCAGCGCATTCAGGAAAAGGTGCTGCGAAACGTGCTCGAGGAAGCCAGACGCGACGGCCATTCGCCGGCAATTGTGTGGGTCGTGACGAGTCCGGCAATGGCCACAGGGTTCGATCGCGTTATCGTCTTTGACTCGGGTCAATTGGTGGAAGACGGTACACACGAGACACTTTTGGCAGGAAACGGTATCTTCAAGGAACTTCTGTCATAGTCTGGCAGACGCGAATTTAGGAAGGTTTGCGACAATGCTGCTCAAGGATGAAGTCGGAATGCTGCAACGCGTTCCCTTGTTCTCTGGCATTGAGCCGGCAAAGCTCAAGCTGCTCGCGTTCACATCCGATCGCGTGAAATACAGCGCCGGCCAGATTCTTTTCCGGCAGGGCGACGAGGCGGACGCCGCCTATGTCATCCTTTCAGGCAGCGCGGACATTCTGGTCGATTCCGATAGCGGGCCGATAAAAGTTGCCGAACTGCTGCCAAATTCGATCGTCGGCGAGATCGCCATATTGTGCAACAGCTCCCGCACTGCCGCCGTCAGAGCGGCAACTGATCTGGAGGCCTTGAGAATCCGCAAGGATCATTTCCTGAGGCTTATGAGGGAGTTCCCGGAAATGACGATCGAGATATTGCGGGTTCTTGCCGATCGGCTAAGCCATACGACCGCGGATCTGATCGACGCACGAACCGCCTAGAGCTACGATGGGCGAAAGTAGTATGGACGACGATTTTTTCCTGGTCAGATTTTGGGGCGTGCGCGGCAGCATTGCGGTATCCGGGCCAGAATTCGCTCGCTATGGCGGCAACACAGTCTGCATTGAGATGCGATGCGGCAAGCATACGCTTCTGTTCGACGCGGGCTCTGGCCTGCGGCCTGCCGGCAGGGCGTTTCAGGCGGCGGATATGACCGATTTCGACCTGCTTTTCACCCATTGCCACTACGATCACATCATCGGGCTGCCGGCTTTTGCGCCGATCTTTGACCCGAGCGTCAAGCTTACCATTTGGTCCGGGCATCTTGCCGGGCGCATGACGACCCGGCAGATGATCGATGAGTTCATACGGCCGCCGTGGTTTCCGGTGAAAATGGACGTCTGCAAGGCAAAGCTCGACTGCCGCGATTTCGTGTCCGGAGACGTGCTTCGGCCGCGCGAAGGGGTCGTGGTTCGGACCGGCAGCCTTGCCCATCCGGGCGGCTGCATAGGCTACCGGGTCGAGTGGGGCGGCCGCATCGTGGCGGTGATCACGGACACCGAGCACGAGCCGGGCAAACTCGATCAGTCGGTGCTCGGCCTCATCGACGATGCCGACCTCGTCATTTACGATTGCACCTACACCGAGAAGGAAATGGAACGCCGCCGCGGTAACGGCCACTCGACATGGCAACAGGGCGTCAAGCTCTGTGAGGCGGCCGGCGCGCGGGGGCTCGCGCTATTTCACCACGATCCGGCACGCACCGACGAGCAACTGGACGAGATGGAGAAACTGGCCAAGGACCGGTTTGCCGGCGCGTTTGCCGCGCGGGACGGCCAAACGCTCGAATTTCCAGTGCAGAAAAAGCGCTGAGCTATTTTCCTCCAGAGCCCTGTCCTGATGGATCGCGGCGTTCGATCAATGTGCTGATCGGAAGCCAGGCGCAGGATTCAGCCCGTGCGGTGACCGCGAATAGCCGTTCGAGGAAAAGCCATGCCGATTCATCGTGGACGAGATGGTGCGTGAGCAGGCCGACCGGCTCGCCGCCGTCGAATGCCTGCTGCAATTGCGCGATAATGGCCTGAACCAACAGGCCATGGTCGCGGCAGCCGCGAGTGCCATGCCAGTCCATGATATCGACATTGCTGTTGATGACCGCCAGGGGAGCGGGCTTCGGCGGGCCGAAGACCGACAATGCCGCAAATCCTATAGATCCAAGGACGGATACCACGCCGGCGTCGATCCTGTTCCAGGGCGGGACCAGCATCGGAACGGCACGTGCGCCGTGCAGGCCGGTTACGCGCGACAGCCCGCGGGCCAGATCATCGAGCACCGCCTCGGGTGGGCGATGTGCGCCGAGCTCCTGCTTTTTCTGGTCCTCGGGCGCATGATTTCGGTGCGCCCAGCCATGGATGGCGACCGTGGCATGCGGCGCCTCGTCAAGCCGGACGACAAGTTTCCCATCAGTCAGGGCCGGGATGACGGCCAGCGTGACCGGAACCGCGAATTCACCGGTCAGATCGAGCAGCCGATCAAGCGCCGGCGTCGGATCCACGGCGTCGTCGTCGCGCAGCCAGAACTCCGCCCTGCGGCCCGTCCGTCGCAGGCGCGCCAGCTCTTTCACCAAGGGCTGCCAGATCGGATCAGATGTCATGAGACCGGGATCTTCTCGAGAAGTTCGGCCAGCCGCGCCGCTGCAGTACCGAGGGAACGTTCTTCGAGGATGAAACGTCTGGCTTCCGCGGCCATGAGGGTTCTTTCGTCGTTACGGGCCAGAAGCCTTTCAATGGCGGAAGCGAACGCCGCCACATCGCCCGGCGGGGTGAGAAACCCGGTCTGGCCATCCCGCACGACCTCCGGCACGCCGGCGATGTTCTGGGCCACCACCGGAAGGCCGGCGGCCTGTGCTTCAAGATAGGCCACACCATAGGCCTCGCCGAACCCGGGCCAGACGTAAATTCCCCCTCTGTAAAGGACATCCGGCACGGCTGCCGGCTCGATCGCGCCGAGCCATTCGATACGCTCTGCGGGCAAGCCGGCGAATTGCGCCTTGACCTCGTCACGGGCAGGCCCCTCCCCGACGACCGACATGGTCCAGGGCAGATGGCCGATCGAACCGAGCGCTTGCGCCAGCATGCGATAACTTTCGACTTTGTCGCCCGGGCGCATCATGGCGACTGTAACCAGGCGCGTCGGGCAACCCCGTGCCGGCTTTTCCCGGAATGCCGACGTGTCGATGAAGGGCGACAGTATGCCTAGAGAGGCATCGGGAATGGCATCTGCCAGTCCCTGGCGATCCCTTTGCGTGAAGCAGATGTTCAGCGCTGCCTGTTCGATGGCTCGCACCACCAACGCTTGGCTATCGGCCCACAAACCAGCGTTGCGCCGCCTGGAATAGGAGGCTTCCGCTGTCACATAGGGGACAGCAAAGGCCGACGCCAGCTCGGGTCCGATCAGGTCTGGCGCCTTGTAGTAGGGATGATAGGAGAACCAGAGGTCGGGCTTGCCGTCACGGTGCCAAAGCTTTGTCAGCCGAGTGGCTTCCTCTCGGGCCTCGATCTTGAGCGCATCGAAACTTTTCGACTCCGGTTGGCGTAGATAGAAACGCAATTCGGATGCCAGTTGGACGCTATGCCCTCCATGCTCCAGCGCCTTGACCAGCATCCGCGCCATCTGGCGGTCGCCGGAGACAACGGGATGATTGGGTGACTTCAGCGGCGCATAGAAGGCAATTCGCATCGCGCGACCCTATCATCGCAAAGCCAGGGCAAGTCAATTTCGAAGCACGATCGACTTCACCTTCAAGCAGTGGAATGTGCTATCTGATGCTCATGGAAATAGCTGCCGCTTCCGACCCGTTTGTGGCTTCTTTGCCGGTCTTCGCAAAGTTCGAAAGCGTTGCCGATATCGATAACTATCGACCTCTCCCCGATGGCTGGGCGATCGCCACCGCCGACATCGTCGGCTCGACCAAGGCGATCGAGGCCGGGCGCTATAAAACCGTCAATATGGCCGGCGCCAGCGTCATTTCGGCGCTGCTCAATGCGCTGGGTCGGCAAGACCTTCCCTATGTCTTCGGCGGTGACGGCGCGCTCGTGGCGTTCCCCGGCTCGGCGCTGGAACTCGCCCGCAACGCGCTGGCTGCTGTCCAGAGATGGGTGGCGGACGAACTGGACCTGACCTTGCGTGCGGCAATCGTGCCGATAAAGGATATAAGGGCGCAAGGCCTCGACGTCCGCGTGGCGAGGTTTCAGGCCTCCGAAGCGGCCTTCTATGCCATGTTCGCCGGCGGCGGCGGCAGTTGGGCGGAAGCCGAGATGAAAGCGGGGCGCTACCGCATCGATCCTGCGCCGGCCGGCGCGCGGCCGGATCTGACCGGCCTCTCCTGTCGCTGGAACCCGATCGAAGCCCGGCATGGCGAAATCGTTTCGATCATAGCCGTACCGGGGCCGGCGCGCGACTTGCGCGGTTTTCAGTTTCTGGCTTCCGACATCATCGCCCTCGCCGGCAGGCAGGAACGCGATGGTCACCCGGTGCCGGTGGACGGGCCGGACTACAGTTTGCTGCCCGCCGGCCTCGATGTCGAGGCGCGCGCCGCGGCGCCGCCGGGGCGGCGGTGGTTGGCGAAGCTGTGGGTAATCTTCCTGATGACGCTTACGGCTGTCGCCGACAGGTTTGGCTGGACGATCGGCAAGTTCGATCCGAAGGTCTACAAACGCGACGTGGCCAGTAATTCGGATTTCCGCAAGTTCGACGACGGCTTGAAGATGACCATCGATGTTGAAGCGGATGTGTTGCAACGGATCGAGAACCGGCTGAAACAAGCAGAAGAGGCGGGCATCTGCCGCTATGGCCTGCACCGCCAGCAGTCGGCCTTGATGACATGCCTCGTAATCTCGCCGCTACAGCCCGATCACGTTCATTTCATCGATGGCGCCTCCGGTGGTTATGCGATGGCTGCCGCAAGCCTGAAGGCGAAGGTGCCTGTCTGATGGCGGCTTGCCGAAATCGGTTCTCCGCAATATGCCTTTCTGATCGTCGACACACGCAATGTATTTGGCCGCCTCGGGCTGGGCCGAGATACGGTGGTGAAGGCCTGACGGCGTCTGAGCCGGGCAATTTTTGCCCGATGTCAGGATCGTGATTGCACTCCGCCGGCAGCCTCGCCACATATGTGCGCCAGCAGATAGATGCAGTTATGCCTGCTCCTTCCCTGCTTCGAGGTGTGGCGGATCAAAGGAGAAGGCTCGTCTTCGACGGGTTTCGAGGTAGCATGAGCACAGCGCAAACAGAAATTTCGACCATTCTCATGGACAAGGTTGCCGATTGGCTGACCCAATCGGCTTTGGCCGGCAACGACTTGGAAACATTGGTAAAGGGGTTTTGCGAGCGGCTGGCTGCTGCCGGCCTGCCGCTGAAGCGGGTGCATTTGAGCTTTTCGATGCTTCATCCGCTTTATGACGCGCTTGGTTTCACCTGGATTCGCGGCCAAGGCATGGAGGTGGAAGGCTTCCGCAAACAGGACGGCGTTCATTCTGACAGGTTCCTAACCAGCCCATACTACCATCTGCTCAGCAACAAGCTCGACCATCTGCGGCGTCGGCTCGACCCGGCGGTCCCGTCGGAATTTCCTGTTTTCGATGAACTCAGGCTCATGGGCGTGACCGATTACATGGCTTTCGTCCATCCCTTCAACGGCAATACCAGTCAGGGCATGATCGGGTCCTGGTCCACCGACAGTGCTTCAGGTTTCAGCGACAGCATGATTTCGGCGCTGCTGCGTATCCAAAACCATCTCGCCATCGCAACCAAAATGGCGGTGCTCACCAAGTTGGCCGACAACATGATGACCACTTATCTCGGCGGCGACGCCGGGAGACGCGTGCTGGACGGCCAGATCAAACGCGGCGAGGGCGACACGATCCGGGCCGCACTGGTCATGGCCGATATGCGCGGGTCGACAAAGCTTGCCGAAACTTCCGGCCGCGAAATCTACATCGATACGCTGAACCAGTTTTTCGATGCCATTGCAGCACCTTTCAATCGCAAAGGCGGGCAGATCATGAGTTTCATCGGTGATGGCTTCATTGCCGTCTACCCTTGCGAAAGGCATCGCTCGCAGTCCGAGATCGCCTGCCAGTCTGCTCTGGCGGCAGCGCACAAGGCCACTGCGCGCATGATGGATCTCAATCTGCGAAGGAAGGAAAAAGGCTTGTCCGACATAAAATTTGGCATAGGCCTGCATGTCGGCAACGTGATGTTCGGCAATGTCGGGCTTACCGACCGGCTCACATTCTCTGTCTTCGGCTCGGCTGTAAACGAGGTCCAGCGCCTCCAGACCCTGACCAAGAAATATCCGCACCGCGTTCTCGCCAGCAAGGACTTCGCCAGCTATTGCGGCGCCAACAGCTGGCTGACGCTCGGCAGCGAGGAACTGGCCGGGATCAAGCAGAAGCTGACGGTGCTTTCACCCGATCTGTCGGGCGCTCTCGCACTCGATGAAGACGGTGCGCTGGAGCCGATTTACGACCGGAGATCGGAGGCCGAGCAGGTCATGCTGCTTCATCGCGATGCCGCACGGCTGTCGGCGGGCGACCGCAGGAAGCTCCAGTAGCCAGCCCCAATCTGATCCGAACGCCTTGGTAAGCAGTCCGGTCGCTGGTTCCGCCGCTGGCGATCGTTCGAATCCAAGTTGCTCTAGGCTGGCAATGCGGTAGTCTTGCTTCCAGGGCCTGCCGCCTGGCAGGCCCCAGGGTGGGGCTGGTGTGAGAATGAATGCAGGCGTTGATCTGCTGCGGATCGAGGATGTTGGCATCTCTTTTGCCATTATCGGGGGACCGTTGCATGCCGTCAGACGTGCAAATCTCCGCGTCCTGCCCGGCAAGGTTACCGCGCTTGTGGGCGAGTCCGGTTCCGGAAAATCGGTTCTCAGCCAGGCAGTAATGGGCATTTTGCCGAACACAGCACATGTTCGCGGCCGTATCCTGTTTTCCGATCCTGAAAAGCCCGGCACGACGCAGGATATCCTGCAGATGCCGCGTGACGGGCCCGAAATCCGGGCGTTGAGAGGCAGCCGCATCGGCAAGATCTTTCAGGAGCCTATGACATCGCTGTCGCCGCTGCACACGATCGGCAACCAGGTCAGCGAATCCCTGCAGATTCATACGCCCATGGCGCGGGCGGAGCGAAAGGCGCGGACTGAGGAAATGCTCAGCCTTGTCGGCTTTCCCAATCCCAAGCGCGCCTATGACATGTATCCGTTTGAACTTTCGGGAGGATTGCGTCAGCGCGCCATGATCGCCATGGCGCTGATCTGCCGGCCCGCCTTGTTGATCGCCGACGAGCCGACGACGGCGTTGGACGTCACCATCCAGGCACAAATCCTGCAATTGCTACGCGAGCTTCAGACCAAGCTGAACATGGCGATGCTGCTGATCACGCACGACCTCGGCGTGGTCGCCAATGTTGCCGACGAGGTGGTGGTCATTTACCATGGCGAGATCATGGAAGCGGGACCTGTCGAGGCAATATTCCGCCGGCCAAGTCACCCTTACCTGAAGGGCCTGATGGCAGCCGTTCCGCATTTCGACCTGAAGCCTGGCGAAAGGCTGAAGGCGCTGCGCGAGGTGCCGGTGAATGTCGAGAACCTGCTTGGCAAGCAGACGGCGCCGGCATCGAAGGGGCCGAGCGACATCCTGCTGTCGGTCAGGGACCTGACAAAGACCTTCACCATCCGCAAGTCTGGTTGGTTCGGCGGTGATCATCAAACCTCTGTTCGCGCCGTGGACGGCGTGAGCTTCGACATCAGGCGGGGTGAGTGCCTGGGTCTGGTCGGCGAAAGCGGCTCCGGCAAAACCACCGTCAGCAAGATCCTCATGCGGGCTGTCACGCCTAACGGCGGCTCGGTGATCTTCAATGGCCGCGATGGACCGATCGACGTCTTGGGAGGCGACAGAGACGCCCTGCGCCTGCTGCGCGCGAAAATCCAGATGATCTTTCAAGATCCGGTTTCGTCGCTTTCACCTCGCATGACGGTGGAAAACATCTTGAGCGAGCCGTTGGAAATCCATCAACGGGGCAATGCCGCGTCCCGACTAGCCACGGTCAAGAGCCTTATGCAGGCGATCGGGCTCGATCCGCGCTTCATCAAGCGTTATCCGCACAGTTTCTCCGGCGGGCAGCGTCAGCGTATCGGCATCGCGCGCGCGCTGGCGCTGGGGCCCGAACTCCTGATCTGCGACGAGCCGGTTTCGGCGCTCGATGTCTCTGTCCAGGCGCAGATCCTGAACCTCCTGAAGGACCTGCAGAAGGAACTGGGCCTGACTTACCTATTCATATCCCATAACCTGGCAGTGGTGGACTACATGGCAGACCGCATCGCGGTGATGTGCGGCGGGCGTATCGTCGAGCTTGCCCCGCGCGAAATTCTGCTTAGGAAACCGGTCCACCCCTACACGCGCTCACTGGTCGCCGCTGTACCTTTTCCCGATCTCGACAGGCCGATGGATTTCAAGACGCTGAAGCTCAGCGGCGCTTCCGACAGCAGCGCATGGGGACCGCAATTCCGCGACGAGGGCGACGAGGATGTGCTGTCGCCGCTCGATCTTGGCGGCGGCCACCTCGTGCTGGCCCGACGTTCGGCCGATGTCAGCGAGCTACGCCCTTGATCAGCCGGCGCACCGTCCTTGGACTCATGGCTTCGGCGTTTCTGCCGGGCACGGTACGCGCAGGCGATCTGGAGCCTGAATTTCTTCAGCCGCAGCTGAAGGCCAGGGCGCTGCCGGCACTCACTGAGCGCCTGCCCAAGAGCCCGCGCGTATTGAATCTCGCCGCCATGGGCCGGCAGCCCGGCCAATATGGCGGCACGCTGCGCACGATCATCGGCAGCCAGAAAGATATCCGGATGATGACCATCTATGGGTATGCTCGCCTGGTCGGCTATGACGAAAAGCTTAACATGCAACCCGACATCCTCGAAAGTTTCGACGTAGCACATGATCGTGTCTTCACTTTCAAGATCCGGGAAGGACATAAATGGTCTGACGGCAGCCTGTTGACGCCGGAGGATTTTCGCTATTGCTGGGAAGATGTCTGGCTGAACGATGAGCTTTCGCAAGGCGGGCTTGCTCCGAGCCTGCTGGCAGATGGCAAGCCGCCACGCTTCGAGATCGTCGACCCGTTGACGGTCCGCTACAGTTGGGAGGCGCCAAATCCCGACTTCCTGCCCAAGCTCGCTGCCGCCTCGCCGCTGTCACTTGTTCTGCCGGCCGCCTATCTCAAGCAGTTTCACAAGAAATACCAAGATCCATTCCGGCTCGCCGGCCTAATGACGGAGAACCGGGCAAAGAAATGGACGCTCCTGCATATCCGCATGTCGCGGCAGTATCGCCCGGAAAACCCGGAGCTGCCGACGCTCGATCCCTGGCAGAACCGGACCAAGCCGCCGGCTGAACAGTTCATCTTCGAGCGAAACCCGTTCTTTCATAGAATAGACGAGAATGGCCGGCAGCTGCCCTATGTTGACCAGATTGTCATGAATGTCAGCTCGTCGGCGATCATTTCCGCCAAGACCGGTGCGGGTGAGAGCGACCTGCAAAGCATGGGAATTGACTTCTCCGACTACTCTTTTCTGAAGGATGCGGAGAAGCGTTACCCCGTGAAGATGCATCTCTGGAAACGCACACAGGGTTCGCGGCTGGCGCTCCTGCCCAACCTGAATTGTGCCGATCAGGTTTGGCGTAACCTTTTTCGTGACGTGCGCGTACGCCGCGCGCTTTCCCTCGCTGTGGACAGGCGCGAGATCAATTTGGCTGTATTCTACGGATTGGCGCAGGAAAGTGCCGATACGGTCCTGCCGGAGAGCCCGCTCTACCGGCCGGAATTCGCGAAGGCCTGGGTCGCCCATGATCCCGACCGGGCCAACGCCCTGCTCGACGAGGTCGGGCTTCAAACGCGCGACGATGACGGCCTGCGGGTACTTCCCGATGGGCGCCCGGCGCAGGTCATAGTGGAAACGGCCGGCGAAAGCACGCTGGAAACCGACGCGCTTGAGCTCATCACCGATCACTGGCGCCAGATCGGCATCGCCCTGTTCGTCCGAACTTCGCAGCGCGACATCTTCCGCAGCCGCGCGCTTGGCGGCGAGATCATGATGTCGATGTGGTCGGGCATAGACAATGGCGTGCCTACCCCCGACATGAATCCGTACCAGTTGGCCCCCACCATCGACGACCAACTGCAATGGCCACTCTGGGGCGCTCACTACCTGTCCCATGGCAAGATGGGTGAGGCGCCCGATCTTCCTGAAGTGGTCGAGTTGGTGGCTTTGCTCAAGCGCTGGAACGCTTCGTCTGAGGCCGCGGAGCGCGCCGAGATCTGGAATTCAATGCTGTCGATCTACACCGACCAGGTGTTTTCGATCGGCACTGTGAACGGAACGCATCAGCCGGTTCTGGTGTCCTCACGGCTGCGCAATCTGCCTGACAAGGCGCTCTACGGCTACGACCCGACCGCCTATTTCGGTGTCTACATGCCCGATACCTTCTGGCTTGGAGAGTCCTGAGCGTGTTTCGATATATTGTCTGGCGCATCGCTGTGATGGTTCCAACGCTGCTGATCATATCGGCGCTGGTGTTCACGATCATCGAACTTCCCCCAGGCGACTATTTCGACAGCTATGTTTCGGAGCTTCGGGCTCAGGGTGAAGCGGTAGATTCCGATCGCATCAAAATGATGCGGAAGGAATATGGGTTCGACCAGCCGCCGGTCATTCGCTACTTCTACTGGGTCGGCGGGATGCTGCACGGCGATTTCGGCTATTCCTTCGAGTATGAGCTGCCGGTTCGCGACGTCGTCGGGGACCGAATGTGGCTGACCGTCCTGGTTTCCTTCGTCACGATCATCTTCACCTGGCTCATTGCCTTTCCCATCGGCATGTACTCCGCCACGCATCAATACAGTTGGGGCGACTACGGCCTTACTCTCTTCGGCCTTCTCGGCCTTGCCATTCCCAATTTCATGCTGGCGCTGATCCTGATGTATTTCGCCAATATCTGGTTCGGCACCTCCATCGGCCATCTCATGGACCCGCAATATCTCAGTGAGCCGATGAGCTGGGCCAAGGCGAAGTCGATCCTCGCCCATCTCTGGATCCCGGTCTTGATCATCGGCACCGGCGGCACGGCAAGCATGATCCGGCGGCTGCGCGCCAATCTGCTCGATGAGCTTCACAAGCAATATGTCGTGACCGCGCGCGCCAAAGGCCTTCATCCCTTCAAGGCGCTCGTCAAATATCCGCTGCGCATGGCGCTCAATTTCTTCATTTCCGACATCGGCTCCATCCTGCCGGCCATCATCTCCGGTGCCGAAATCACCGCGATCGTGCTGTCCTTGGAGACGACGGGGCCGATGCTGATCAGAGCGCTGCAAAGCCAGGACATGTATCTGGCAGGGTCTTTCCTGATGTTCCTCGCCTTCCTGACGGTGATCGGTGTCCTGATTTCCGACCTGGCGCTGGCGCTGCTTGATCCACGAATTCGTTTGCAGGGCGGCAGCACCAAATGAACAAGCAATCCCCCCTGCCCGCTCCGGGTGCCCCACTGCAGCACTACGTTTCCATCGCGCCCTTCGACCTGCAATCAGTCGAGGCGATGACGGCGGAGCAGTCGAAGGTCTTCCAGGCATCGCAGTTGCGCCTGATGTGGTGGAAATTCCGACGGCACCGGCTTGCCCTTGTATCCGGCATATTTCTGGCAGCGCTCTATTTCGGGATCCTGATCTGCGAGTTCCTGGCGCCCTACAATCTGCACACGCGCAACATGGACTACATCTATTCGCCGCCGCAGCGGGTACACCTGTTCCATGACGGACAGCTTGTCGGGCCCTTCGTCTATGGTCGCCAGATGACGCTGGATATGGACACACTCAAGCGGAACTACATCGACAACCAGGATGATGTTCAACGGATTCGTTTCTTCTGCAAGGGCGACCGTTACCGGTTCTGGGGCCTGGTCGAAGGTGACAGGCATTTTGTCTGTCCTGCCGAAAACGGCCAGCTCTTTCTGGCCGGCACCGACAGGCTGGGACGCGATGTGCTCTCGCGTATCATCTATGGCGCACGCATTTCACTCACGATCGGCCTTGTCGGCATCAGTTTCAGCTTCCTGCTCGGCATTGTCATAGGTGGACTGGCTGGCTATCACGGCGGCATCTTCGACCTGATCGTCCAACGGATAATCGAAGTTCTGCAATCGATCCCCAGCATTCCGCTATGGCTGGCTCTGGCGGCGATCATGCCGATAACCTGGAGTCCAATCCTGATCTATTTCGGCATCACCGTCATCCTCGGGCTGATCCACTGGACCGGACTGGCGCGGGCCGTGCGTTCAAAGCTTCTGGCCTTGCGCGAGGAGGATTACGTTCTGGCCGCGCAATTGATGGGCGCCAGCAGCAGCCGCATTATCCGTCGGCACCTCATCCCCGGTTTCATGTCGCATCTGATCGCAACGGCGACGATCTCCATACCCGGCATGATCTTGGGCGAGACGGCGCTGAGCTTCCTTGGGCTGGGCCTGAGGCCACCGACAACCAGCTGGGGCATCCTGCTAACCGAGGCGCGCAGCGTCAGCGTCATCGCGTTCTATCCATGGCTGCTTTTGCCGATGCTCCCCGTCATTCTCGTCATCCTGGCGTTCAACTTCCTCGGCGACGGCTTGCGGGACGCCGCAGACCCCTACAAGTGAGATCGCTATTCCGCCGCGCGCCGGGCCGCCGGCAGCCTGTTCGGTTGTTGCAGTGTCCATTGTTGACCTCTATATGCGACGAGACTCGATCGGGTTGATCGCGGGCATTATCGATCGCTTGAACTGGTTCAGGACGCACAAACGCATATGAGTCGCCTCGAGAGTTTCATCCGCAGGATGACCGCACAGCGCGACATTCTCGATCAGATCTGCGCCGAGGTAGCGAAGATTGAGGGTCCCGTGCTCGAGCTCGGCCTCGGCAATGGCCGGACATTCCACCATCTGCGCGAGCGCCTGCCCGGACGCCGGATCGTGGCGTTCGACCGCGCGCTGGCCGCCCACTCCAGCTCGATTCCCGAAGCTGAAAACCTCGTGCTCGGCGAAATACGCGAGACGGCAAGCAGGTTCATCGGCATCGACGCCGCTCTCGTTCATGCCGATATCGGCACGGGCTATGAAGATCTCGATGCAGTGACCTCTACCTGGCTTCCCGATCTGACCGCGCGCCTGCTTCGTGTCGGCGGCATGGCGGTCAGCGGCACGCCGCTCGATCACCCGCAATTGCAGCGCCTCGCGCCGCCGCCTTCAGTGCCCGCCGATCGCTATTTTATCTGCAGGCGCGTGTGAGGGTCCGGAACAACCAAATCTTCGGGCCCGGGTCTTCAGGGGCCAGGTCTTCAGGGGTCAGGTCTTCAGGGGTCAGGTAGTCAGGGGATCGTATACACCGCTACCTCTCGCTCAATGCCGCGCAGCGAGACTTCGTAGGGCACGGGCTTCAGCGCACTCCTGCGCAACAGATCGGCGGTGAGATTGTCGTCGACCACCGAACGGGTGGCGAAGATCGCCTGTGCGTTGGCCAGATTCTGGACCCGTGAAGCAATGTTGACCGTCTGGCCAAAATAGTCCTGCCGCTCGTTCATGGACACGGCGATGCAAGGGCCGGCATGGACGCCGATCTTGAGCAGCAGGTCCTCGCGCCCGCTCTTGTCGTTGAGCGCACGCATGGCTTCGCGCATCCTGAGGGCCGCGGCAATCGCACGATCAGGCGTTGCGAAGGTCGCCATCACCGCATCACCGATCGTCTTGACCACCGCGCCGGCCTCCGCCGCGACGATCTCGTGCAGAACCTGGAAATGTGCGCGCACGAGATCGAAGGCCGCAAGGTCGCCCACCCGTTCGTAAAGGGCGGTCGAACCGCGCAGGTCGGTGAACAGGAAGGTCAGGCTGGTAATTTTCAGCCGCTGGTTGATGTCGAGCGTATCCGTGCGATAGAGATCGCGGAACGTCTGGTTGGTGAGCAGGCGCTTGGCGGTGAGGAAGGGCCGGCGTTTACCCAGGAAATCGTGCAAGGCCTGGCCGGCGATGAAAACCGTCGGCAGCACGCGCGTGTCGGTCCTGTTTTCCAGGGAAATGCGCAACGGGCCGGGTTGCATCTCCAGCGTCTGGTTCTGGACATGGTCGCGGTCGAAGACCAAAGAGAGGCTTCGGCGCTCCTTTGTTGGTTCGCCCTTCACGTCGATGAACTGCGCTGAATGGGTGACCGGCTCGAAGACGATGACGAATTCGGACGGAAGCTGTATGGGCAGAAGCGCCTTTTCACCGGGCGCAAGCTCGATATCTTCCAGCGAAAACGCTTCCAACTTTTTCGCGAAATCCTCATCCGGCACATCAACACCCGAAGCCCAGTAGATCTGGCGGAAATATTCCACCAGCGGCAGTTCGTGTGGATTGTGGGCGGCAATCCTGCGTATGCGCGGACTGACGGTGAATGTCACCTCGACCATCTCGTCGAGGGTTGGCGAATAGCCCTCGGAGCACAGCGCGCAGGTGTATTCATCTTTCTGCAGGGTTTTCAGCGTGGCGTTGGTGTCGAGCACGCCGCCACAGCCTGGGCATAGAACATTCCAGGAAACATCGAAAATGCCCACCCGCGCCGCATGGAGAAATGCGCTTATGGTGCGCTCCTCGTCGAGGCCGTGCTTGCTGGCGAAGGCTGGCGCATTGATGCGGCAAAGTTCGCGGTCGTTGCCGTCCGCGACGGTTCGCTTGATCGCGTCGATTACCAGTGGATCGACATCGGTCGATTGCCGCAGAAGCGAGAACAGATCCTGAGCTTCATTCATCCTGCCGGCTCCAGAAAATGCGCCTCCCAGACGTGTTGATCGGACTGCCCTTGGTGCGAGTGCTGCATTTTACTTCGAAACGGACCATTCGGATAGACAAGCCTGATGATGGTTCAATTTCCATTCGGCGGATTTTCTCCGGCCGCAAGCGGCACTATGATGGTCGATAGGCGTTCATCTTTGGGGTTTTCTCCTGTGCCGACACCCGACAACCCGCCATTTCCCGCCGCCCTGCGCCTTTTCTCGGCGGGGGTCATCATCGTCCTGATCGTCGGCGCCGGCCTGTTTTTCGCGCCTGAGCTGGTCAAGCCGCGGTGGCCTTGGCCTGTCACGCCGTTCAGTGCCCGCTTCCTCGGCGGCTTCTACACCGCCGAAATGGCGGTGATGGCAGCGCTGCTGGTCTGGAATCGCTGGTCGCCCGGCAGGCTCGTCCTCGTCATGGCCTTCATCTTCACCGTCATCGTGTCGGCGGTTTCGTTGATCAATCTCGGCTATTTCAACTTCGAGCGAAAAGCGGCCTGGCTCTGGTTCCTGGTCTATCTTGCCTCGGCCGCGGTATCCGGGCTGTTCCTTTGGCGGACCAGGGCCTATCCCCCAGCAAAAGGCGTGACCCCTAACCCCGCATGGCGCGGCTACATGTTGGCGGAAGCCGCGATCCTTGGCCTCTATGGCATCGGCATGTTGCTATTCCCTCAAAGGGTCAGCAGCACCTGGCCATGGCCGGTCGATCCCTTCCACGCCCAGGTCTACAGCGCCATCTTCCTCGCCGGCGCTGGCGGCGCCTATCTCGTCTGGAAAAACGCGCCGCGCGAGGAACTGCTGGTGCTCGGCCTGGCGCAGTTTCTGGTCGGCCTGCTTGCCATCCTTGGCCTCGTCATCACCGACGCCGCGGTGCACCGGATCGACTGGAGTGCGACCAGGACATTGTGCTGGCTCGCGCTTTTCGGCTGGATCGGCATCAGCGGCGCCTTCAAACTCTACGCCGCCTCCCGGTATTTTGGCTCGCAATCGGCGTCATAGGCTGCAGAGATAGCTGGATTTTCAGGTGCCGCCGGCGCATCGTGCCGGGCCGATTGGGTTCGAGCACTTCACCGTTTCAAGGAAACGGCGAATTGCTCTATCCTTGGTTCTGACGCAATTCCGGGCGGAAAACCGCTCACACTTTTCCTGGAATTGCTGTAGCCGGGAACGCCATGACCAGCACGACCTCGCCATCCGAGAAAATCCGGCCGCAGCTTCGAGCCGTGCGGCCAGGCGATGCGGAGGCGCTTTGCGCTATCTTCAACATGCCGGGTTTCCGCTGGGGCACGCTCAGGATGCCTTTCGAGATGGTGGAGCAGGTGGAGCGGCGCATCGCCAAGTGCGGCCAGGAAACCACCTGGATCGTTGCCGAGTTGGACGGCAGGATCGTCGGCCATGGCAACCTGGTTGTCCAGGGTTCGCCGCGCCGTTCGCATATAGGCGAGATCAATATCGGCCTTGACGATGCCTTTGTCGGCAAGGGCATCGGCTCTGCCATACTTGGCGCACTGCTTGACGTTGCCGACAATTGGCGCGCGCTGAAGCGGGTCGAATTGACCGTCTATGCCGACAACGAGCCGGCCATCCGCCTCTACACCAGCCACGGCTTCGAGGTCGAAGGCCGGCATGTGAAGGCCGGCTTTACCGACGGGCAGTATCACGACCTTCTGAGCATGGCCCGGCTGCGGTTCTGATGACCGCCGTCTTCGCCCCAGCCCCTACGCCTCCGGTGGAAATTCTGGCTGTGCTGTCGCTGCTCTGCCCGGAAGTCGTGCGTGACATCGAGCAGAACTGGAATGCATCGGTTTCCGATTACGCCCGCCATCTGTGGCGGCCGGTAGCAAGGCCTGCATCCGGCCCGGCGATCGCTGCCCGCTCGATCCTGCGCGAAGTCCTGCATCAGCGCCTCGGTGCGATCATGCAGCCTGAGGAGATCGGCAAGATCCTCGAAGAGTTCGAGCACAGACCGGTAATTCAGTCCGGCCTGCACTGCCTGCTTCTGATGGACCGGATCACCTTCGATGCCCTTCTGCTTGCCTGGCTCGGCGCGGTCGAAAACGGGCTGTCGGCCTTCTTCGGCTTCATGGGAACGACGATGACCATGGAGACAATTGGCCGGGAGGGGCCGGGCTGGCTCGATGTCGGCGACGACAAGGTCAACCTGTTTGGCATGGGGCGCCACAAACTGTGCCGCAAAAGCGTTTGCGCGGCCGGTCCCGTCACCCTCAACAGGCGCGCCCTCGAAGCGGTGTGCGACGAAACGGATGCCAGCCGCTGGCTGGGCACACTGCTCGCCAGCCACGACAAGGTGTTTGCAACCGCCGCCGATGCGCTGACAGAACTCAACGAGGATCTGGTCGCTGGTTGGGATCGTTCCGGCATGGCCCTGCCGGTTTTGATCGATGACCGGCTCGCCGCTGCTGCCATGGCGCGGCATCTGGACCATGACGGCGGCCTTCTTTCCAGGCTGCTCTTCGAGCCCGCAAGGCGCCGGCGTCTCGAGCATGCCTTGCAAGAGGCCGCATCGAGCCCATTTGGCAGATTCCTGCCCAATGCCACCGCCTATTTCTGGGGCATCCGCGAGGAGCGCGTGCGCAAGCTCGTCCTCGAGAACGGGCAGCTGATCGAGCCTGACAGGCCGCACGGTCTTTCCATCCAGTTCGAGCGGCCGCAACTGAAGCAGGCGCTGCTGGACGGTGTGCTGCTGCCGGACTTGTTCCTGACGTTCCTCGTCCTTGCCATATTGCCGCGCGTGCGGGTCGTGGGTGGCTTGAGACAGATTGGCTATGTAGCGCTTTTCCACTTGATCCTGTTGGCTGCGCTGGATGAAAACGCGCCGGAAGAGCGCGATCTGGCCGCCGAGTTGCAGGTTCGGGAAAATGCCTGGGGCACCCGGGTCATCGATGAAAAGATCTCGGTCCGCGAGCAGCTTGCCGGCCTCCCGGAAGGGGCGCCCTTCGCGGACCTGCTCCGGCAATACCGTTCGCGGACATTTGCCGAAACGACCGACGACCTGAAACTGGTTCGCGAAAACGCCCGATGGTGCAAGATCGGCCGGGCCTTCGGCCTCTGATCGGGCCGCTACCCGGTCATTGCACCACACCGGCCTTGCGGAGCCCGTCGATCATGAGCTCGAAATCGGCAGGGTTCTTGTAAGGCAAGACTTTGCGACGGTATTCCAGCGAAAAATCGGGATTGACGCGAAGCATCTCCTGCCATGCCGCGCGGGCTTCCTCCAAACGGCCCAGATGGCCGTAGCTGGCGGCCAGGAGCGCGCGCGAGACGTCTGTGACAGCGTTGCGAGCCAGCCGTTGCAGCAGGAGGTCAACGGCCTCGTTGTATCGTCCCAGTTGAAACAACGCCAAAGCCTGGAAGTGCAGAAGCACATCCGCAAAGTACGGGTTCAAGGACTTTCCCCGGGCGAAACTCTCGAGGGCCTCCTGGGATTTGCCTGAATAGTACAGCGTTTCGCCGCGGCAGACGTGCGCTTCGGCGAAGTTCGGATTGAGGACCAGTGCGCGCTCGACCTCGTCGATGGCCTCATCGTGCCGTCGTGTGTACAGCTTGGCTATCGCCAGCGCCCAGTGCGCCCAGGGATCGTTGTCATCGAGCGTTACCGCCCGCGTTGCGGCCTCTTCGGCTTGCGCCATCGATTCCGGCGGCGACGCCCCCCACCTGTTCAGGTAATCGACGCCGTGCGTGAGGGCGAGGAAAGCGTAGGCAGAGGCAAAGTTCGGGTCCAGTTCGGTGGCACGTTGCAAGAGGTCGCGGGCTGCGACGTTCGTCTCCCTCGTCAGCCGGTGCCACAGCTCCCGGCCGCGCAGGAAACAGTCATACGCCTCGGTGTTGCGCGGGTGCTCCGGCGCCAGCCGTTGCCGGGCATCGTCGGTCAGGTTGAGCGCCAGCGCACCGACGATCTGCTGCGTCACGTCGTCCTGCACGGCGAATATGTCGGTCAGGTCGCGATCGAACCGCTCCGCCCAAAGATGGCCGCCTGAAATTGCATCGATGAGCTGCGCGGTGATCCGCACCCTGTTGCCCGACTTGCGTACGCTGCCTTCGAGCACATGCCGCACGCCGAGTTTCGCGCCCACCTCCTGCACATGGACGTTCTGGCCCTTGAAGGTGAACGACGAATTGCGTGCGATGACGAAGAGTTGCGACAGTTTTGACAGCGCCGTGATGATGTCTTCGGAGATGCCGTCGGCGAAGTAGTCCTGTTCGGCGTCACCGCTCATGTTGGCAAACGGTAGCACGGCGATCGACAGCTTCGGCGGCACTGCCGCAGCCGGCCGGCTCGTCGCGGTTTCCGGGGTCGCGGCCGCCTTGGCCCCCGCGCCGACCTGCAGCGAATAGACCCGGACCGGCTCGGCGATGTTCTTAAGCTGTGTGCTGCCGAGATCGCTGACCGAGAGGTCGAGCCTCGCCTTGACCTGGCGATAGGCATCCTCGGACAGGCAGATAGCGCCGGGCGCCGCGACACCCTCCAGACGCGAGGCGATGTTGACGCCGTCGCCCATCAGGTCGCCGTCGCTTTCTTCGACCACATCCCCCAGATGGATGCCGATCCTGAACTCGATGCGGCGGTCCTGCGGCACGCCGGCATTGCGCTCAACCATGCCGTTCTGGATCTCAACGGCGCAGCGCACGGCATCCACCACACTGCGGAACTCAACCAGCGCCCCGTCGCCGGTGCGCTTGATCACCCGCCCGTTGTGGACTGCGATGGTGGGATCAATCAGGTCGCTGCGCAGCGTCCGCAACCTCGCCAAGGTACGCTCTTCGTCCGCGCTCGCGAGCCGGCTGTATCCGACCACATCTGCAGCCAGGATTGCGGCCAGCTTGCGGTTCTCGCTCATGCGTCGGTCTCCTTATCTCCAAGATAGCAGGAAGACAGCGGGTAGAGGGAACTTTCGCAAACGACGGCCGCGCAACCGCCCGGCTCGGCAGCGCTCTGCCGCAGAAACCATCCGATCTCTCGATGGCTATTTGCGCTGCCGCTTGCCGGTTGAGAGCTATCGGTTCATCCTTGTGATTGCCCTGGCCGTGAAATGCGTGGCGAGATCATGCCGTCACGGCCCCTAGTGAGGTCTTGTTCCATGGACTGCTCAGGCTGCGGTTTCGAGATTGAGGGCGGTTACGCCTTCTGTCCGAAGTGTGGCCGGCGCCAGCCCGTGTCATGTGCCAGTTGCGGCTATGTCTGCGCACCTGATTTCGAGTTCTGTCCGAAATGCGGGGCAAGCGTCGGTGCGTCCGCAAAATCCGTCGAACGGCCTGCTCCGACACCAAGCCGGACCTTTGTGCCACCTTCTCGAACTGCGGCGCCGAACATCGAAAGCGAAGAAGGGCCGCATTCTGTCTCTGACGCCGATCGCCGGACGGTCACGGTCCTGTTCGCCGACCTCTGCGGCTTCACGACACTCAGCGAGCAGCTCGACCCCGAGGTCATGCAAACGCTGCAGAACGAACTGTTCAAGGAATTGACGGCGGCCGTGCGAAACTTTGGTGGTTTCGTCGACAAATTCATCGGCGATGCACTGCTCGCCTTGTTCGGTGCGCCGGTCGCGCATGAGGACGATCCGGAACGTGCGCTTCGCGCCGCTCTCGACATGATCGCCCGGACGGCGCGGCTGGGCGAAAGCACCCCCTACTCCGGCTCGCCTCTCCTACTCCACATCGGCATAAACACTGGTCCGGTCGTTACTGGAGGATTGGGCATCGGCGCCGCCAAATCCTATTCGGTGACCGGCGACACGGTGAATACGGCGCAACGCCTGCAATCGCTGGCCGCACCCGGTGAGGTGCTGGTAGGCGAGCTCACGCACAGGCTGACCCGACATGCCTTCTCTTACGAGTCGATGGGTGATGTCGTGCTTCGCGGCAAGGCTGGCAGTGTTCTCGTCCATCGACTCGATGCACCGCTTGCGGCGCCGCGTGCGGCGCGTGGGCTCGAGGCGCTCGGCCTCAGTGCGCCGATAATAGGCCGTGATGCGGAGCTCAACAGAATGCTGGCGAGCCTCGACCAAGCGTGCGGCGGCTCGGCCCAACTTGTCCGCCTCGTCGGAGAAGCCGGTATCGGGAAATCGCGGCTGGTGAGGGAGTTCGTCACCCGGGTCGGCGACGACGATCGTTTTCGCAACGTCGCCGTGCGACAGGCCACGTGCTCACCGCTGGGCGAACAGTCGTTTGGCGCCCTGGGCGCAGTGGTGCGCAGCGCTGCCGGGATGATGCAAAACGACAATGGGGACGAAATGCGGGGCAAGCTCGCAGCCTTGCTGACCGATCTCGGCCTGCAGGGCGACGAGGCGAAGCGGCTGATGCCTTTGCTCTACCATGTGCTCGGCCTTGGCGACCCCGATGCCACCTTGCAGCATGTCGAGCCCGAGCAACTGCGGCGGCAAATTCTCTACGCGGTCCGCACAATCATCGAACGGCGGCTTGTGTTGTCGCCGCTGCTGATCGTCGTCGAAGACCTGCACTGGGCCGACGCCGTATCGCTCGAAGCACTGCGTTTCGTGATGGACAGGCTGGAGCGCACGCGGTTGATGCTGCTGGTTACGCATCGTCCGGCGCCGGACAATGATCAACTCGACTCAAGTCGGGTCAGTCACACAGCGCTCAGGCTTTCGCCGCTCAGCAGCCATGACGGACGTAGCATGGTGGCAGCACTTTTCGGCGATAGCTGGGTAAACTCCGCGGGCGGGCTTCTCGACCAGATCCTTGAGCGCGCCGGCGGCAACCCGCTTTTTATCGAGGAGATCGTTCGCGGCCTTATCGATCGCGGTGTATTGATGCGCGAAGGCCAGCGATGGCGGACGGTGGCGGGCGAAGTCGCAACCGGCATTCCCGCCACCATCCAGGCAATGTTGCTTGCTCGTGTCGACCGGCTGCCCCAGGAGGTGCGCCGGTTAGCCCAGGAAGCCGCGGTAATCGGCCCGCGCTTCGATGCCACGCTTCTGAAAACCGTGACGGCCGATCCCGGCCGGCTGGAGGCCGGCTGCGAACTGCTTTGCGATGCGGAGATCATCGAAGAAGTTGCCGGATCAGGCTCGGTCTCGTCGCAAAGCTACCGCTTTACGCAAACATTGCTGCAGGACGTGATCTACCAGAACCTGCTCCTGCAACGCCGGACCGACATCCACGGCCGTGTCGGTGTCGCCCTGGAGCAACTGTGCGGCGACAAGCCGGAACGGCTCGAGGATTTGGCCGTGCTCGGTCATCATTTCGCACAGAGCGCCGAGCGGGAGAAGGGCGCGCATTACCTTCAGGCGGCGGGAGATCGCGCTCGCATGATATACGCCAATGACGACGCCCTTCGTTTCTACGACCGAGCCCTGACCGCGTTGGGCGCGACCGGGCAAACACCGCTCAAACTGGCAATTGCAGAGCGCATTGCCGATTTGAGCGGCCCGGCAGGCCGCCGCGAGATCGCGCACCGCCACTACGAGGCGGTGTTGCAGGCGTACCGCGGGTCAGCCGACCGCGTCGCGTCGGCGCGCGTTTTGCGCAAGATCGGTCGGCTGCTCTGGGACGTCGGCAAGCGGGACAAAGCGGAATCCCGCTATGCTGAAGCGGCGGCGCTCCTTGATGGAGCGGATGCCCCGATCGAGCAGGCGCATCTCTGGCAGGAACGCGGCCGGCAGGCATTCCGGAGCGGAGATCACGCTCTCGCGGCAAGATGGGCGGACGCGGCGCTCGATTGCGTACGCAGTCTGACAACGGAACAGGTCTCCGATGACGCCACCCTCGTGACCGCCGAGGCACTTAACACCAAGGCCGTTGCGCTGGCCCGCCTCGGCCGAAACCGTGAAGCCGTGGGTCAGGTCGAGCGTAGCATTGAATTGGCCGAGGCCGCCGGTCTGCTGGGCGCGGCGTGTCGCGGCTACACCAATCTCGGCGTGCTTTACACGACCATCGATCCGGCAAAGGCGATGGAGGTCTGCCGGCGCGGTCTGGAGGTGGCGCGCCATATTGGCGATCAGGGTTTTCAGGCGCGCCTCCTCGCCAATCTGGCGGTCGCTTGTTGTACTTTCACGGATCGCTGTCCAACGGAGGGCGTGCCTGCTGCCGAGAAGGCCATCGAGATCGACCGGGCGCTCGACCAGCGCGAGCACCTGCCGGTGCCGTTGATCGTGCTTGGGCAGATCCACCAGTGCAACGGCCGTCCGGAACTGGCGGTCGGCTTGTTCCACGAAGCACTGGACGTCGCCCGCGAAACGGGCGAACCCCAATTGCTGTTTCCGTGCTATGATGGTCTCGCAACGCTTAATCTCGACCTCGACAATCTGGCCGAGGCCGAACGCTACTTTTCCCTGGCGCAGGGTATATGCGCCCAGCACGGGCTCGACCCGGAAGCGCTTGTGGTGCTGCCTTTTCTCGACTAGCCGGGGTTGGAGGTTGGAAATGTCCGCGCCTAGTGACTTGGTGCCGCTTCAACCGGGCGACCGCGCGCCGAACGTGGTACTCGATGCCATTACCCAGGAAGGCAAGATCGCGCTCGACGACTTCCGCGGACAAAGACCGGTTCTGGTCGGCCTGTTTCGAGGTCTGCATTGTGCGTTTTGCCGGCGCCACATCGCCGCCCAGGCGCGGCTTGATCCGGAACTGCGCGAAAAGGGCGTGGAGAGCCTGACGGTGGTCAACACGCCGATCGAACGGGCGCGTCTCTATTTCCGCTACCATCCGATGCCGAATCTGCTGGCGGCCTCCGACCCGGAACGCGCTTCACATCGTGCTTTTGGACTGCCCAATCTCGAATTCACCCAAGACGAGACGAACTGGCCGTACAGGGTCTCGATGGCAGCGGCACAGGATATGCGGGTCGACGTGCCAGGCGAGTTGCCCGGTCCTATGGATCCTTTTTCCGCCAGCGAAATCCTCAACAACAAGGACCATTACGAAGTCACCGAAGCCGACGAGCAGATGATGGCAACCGGACACGGACAACTGATCGGTCAGTTCCTGCTGGACAGGCAGGGGATCGTCCGCTGGAGCTTCACGGAGGTTCCAGAGGGTGGGCGTTACATGTTTGGGGCGCCAAACCCGCAGGAGCTGATGTCAGCCGTGTCCCAAGTCGCCCAATAGACTGTCGGAATATGGGCTTGAGATGCGTGGACTCCAGGGGTCGGCATTGCTAAGCGGCAATCAGGCCGGGAGCCGCCACATTCGCACGCGGCCTGCACCACGCAATTCCGTTTCCTCGAGTGGTTCGCAAGCAAAATTTGGCCCAAGCATTTGGCGAGTTGCATCCGAAATGCGGATTTCATCGGGCTCCGCGGACGTTTGAATACGCGAGGCGAGATTAACGGTCTCGCCCCACAGGTCATAGGCGAACCGCCTCTTGCCTATGACGCCCGCGACGATTGGGCCTGAGTGAATTCCGATTCTGAGTCTCAGCGGTTCTCCTGCGAAGCGTTCGCGCCTAACCGCCTTGCGCAGTTCGAGTGCATAGCGTGTGAGGGCCTTTGCATGGTCGGATCGCGCGGTGGGCAGGCCGGCGACCACCATCACACAATCGCCGATTGTCTTGATCTTTTCGCAGCCATATCGTTCCGAGAGCCGATCCGCGGCCTTGAAGAAGTAATTTAAAATAGCGAGCGTCGTCACGGCTCCGACGCTCCGCGCTCGTTCCGTAAAACCGACTATGTCGGCAAAAAGCACACTCACTTCCGCGTGGTTGTCAGCAATTTTTTTGTGCGCTTTCAACCGCTCCGCGATCGACGCCGGAAGAATGTTGAGGAGCAGGGCTTCGGCGCGCTGGTATTCACGCGCCAATCCCTCCTGGCTCTTCCTCAATGCCTCGTTCGTCGATTGTAATTTCTCGTTGAGTTGACGCTCCCTCTCTTGCAGGAGTGTCATTTCATAAGCCTTTTGTTGAAGCCGCTGCCTATTGTCGCGTTCGGCAGTGGCGTCAAGAAAGAGCAGCCACACGCAGGCATCGTCAGCAAAAAAATGAAGGTCGGCGACACACCCGCTGGGCAGTTCGATCATGGCAATGTGAAACGGAAGCTCCGGGCAAGGCAGCAATCCTTCCATGAATTCAAGCTGCTCGGCAACAGGCTCGCCGATGCGAAGCGATGAGAGCCCGTAATGCTCAACGTTGCCGCCCTTCGCAGCGACGCAAAGCTGAGTGTCGATTTTCAGATATGCGACAGAATGCCCGTTGTAGAAGAAATTGAAAATCCAGTTTCCAACCTCTTTTGGCAATCCATGCATGATCTATTTGGTGACCATTAAAGCAAGTTGACGAAATGCATCATCAACATGTTCACCCGAAAGCGCACTTGTTAGATAGATTTGCCATCCACGTTGCCTCAGTTCGTCAATCTCGCTATCCGATATTGCCCACCGATCGGCCAGATCGGATTTGTTGAACAGCAATACAAACGGCATGGCGCCGAATTCGGCCTCGACCCGTTCGCGCAGCGTGAGCGCCACGGCAAGAGTGGCGGCGCGCGTACCATCGACGACAAGCACAAGCCCGGTTGCACCTCGCACATAGCTGACACGGAATGAGCCGATATCGTCTTCACCGGCTAAATCCCACAAAATCAGATCCACGGTTTTGTCCGGGAGCACGACATTCTTCTTGTCGATCTTCACGCCCACCGTGGTCAGGTAGGTTTCTGAAAAGATGCTCTGCACATACCTGCGCACCAGACTCGTCTTCCCGACAGAGAACCCGCCCAGCATGCAGATTTTCTTTTGCAACATCTTGGGCTCCACTAGTCCAGATTCACAGTAATCGAAACCCGGCGATTGGTGGAGCTCCCGGCCTGACTATTTTCAGGCACCAGCGGCTCAAAAGTGCCCGCGCCCCGAACCTGCAGCAGTTCCGGAGCGACGCCGCGCTTGTTGAGAAGCGCACGAACTGTCTCGGCGCGGGCGGCGCTGATCGATGCGTTGGCCGTCTCACGGCCCGTGGTGTCCGAATGGCCGGTCAACATGAACCGCGCTGTTACGCCTGACTTGCGGGCATTTTGGGCGAATTCCTTTATCTGATCCGCCAACCTGTCGAGAACCGGCAGCTGCTCCGGTCCCGGCACGACTTTGCCGGAAGAGAAGAAAATATCGGTCGTCTGGATGGCGTCTCTCAAAGAATTAAGTTCTGCAAGGTTCAGCTCACGCAGCTGCGAGACATCCAGAACCACTCCGTCCGCCGAAAGCTGTTCGGAGGCGGCTTGCGCCCGGCTGATCCAGCCGGCAGGAGCCTCACCCACGGCGACGATGCGACCCTGGATGATCGAAAGCTGAACCGATTTCGGCGGGGACAGCGACGCCGTCAGCCGCTTCACCACGAACTTCGGATCAAGGCTCTGATAGAATTGCCACTGTGAATGAACGCGGGCAGGATCAACCTGCGTTCCGGACAGCAGAGCTTGCGGGTCGGCGGCAAGCGGGTCTCTCAGGCCGGAAATGTAGAATTGTCCGCCGCTCGTCCGTTGTTGGGCGACGATGATTCCCGATTGGGCCTCAAGTCGCGCCACATAATACTGCCAATGCTCCGCCTCGCGCGCTTCGGGACTCACATCACGAACCTTGGAGATGTCGAATTCCGGTCCGCCTACCGAAAGCTGTCGGGCCGCTGCGCGCGCTCGATCTATCCAGGTGTCGGGAGCCTCACCCTCGGCAACGATGCGATTCTCGACGATCGAAAACCGAACCGATTTCGGCGGATAGAGCGACGCCGTCAGCCGCTTCAACACGAACTCCGGTTCAAGGCTCTGATAGAATTGCCACTGCGAATGAACCAGTGCGGGATCGACCTCGGTTCCCGACAACAGCGACTGCGGGTCGGCGCCAAGCGGGTCTCTCAGGCCGGAAATGTAGAATTGGCCGTCGCGTATCCTTTGTTCGGCAACGATGATGCCCGGCTGGGTGCCCAGTCGCGACACGTAGGCCTGCCAGTGCTCCGCCGCGCGTTCTTCGGGGTCACGGACCCTGGAAATATCGAATACCGGCCCGCCTGCTGAAAGCTGCCGGGCGGCGGCCTGCGCCCGGTCGATCCAGGCGCCGGGAGCCTCGCCCTCGGCAACGATGCGATTCTCGACGATCGAAAGCTGAACCGATTTCGGCGGATAGAGCGACGCCGTCAGCCGCTTCAACACGAACTCCGGCTCAAGGCTTTGATAGGATTGCCACTGCGAATGAACGCGGGCGGGATCGACCTGCGTTCCGGACAGCAGCGACTGTGGGTCGGCGGCAAGCGGGTCTCTCAGGCCGGAAACGTAGAATTGGCCGTCGCGTATATTTTGCTCGGCAACGATGATGCCCGGCTCGGCCGCCAAGCGCGACACATAGGCTTGCCAGCGCTCCGCCGCGCGTGCTTCGGGGCTCACATCACGAACCTTGGAGATGTCGAATTCCGGTCCGCCTGCCGAAAGCCGTCGAGCCGCTGCGCGCGCCTGGTCGATCCAGGTGCCAGTGGCCTCGCCCTCGGCAACGATGCGATCATTGACCACCGAAAGCCGCACCGACTCTGGCGGCACCAGCGACGCCGTCAGCCGCTTCAACACGAACTGAGGCTCGAGACTCTCATAGAACTGCCACTGCGCATGCACGCGCGCGGGATCGACCTCGGTTCCCGACAACAGCGCCTGCGGGTCGGCGGCAAGCGGATCGCGGAGGCCGGCAATATAGAATTGGCCACCGCTTATATTTTGCTCGGCAACGATGATGCCTGGCTCGGCCACCAAGCGCGACACATAGGCCTGCCAGCGCTGCCCGGTTTGCCAGGAAAGAAAGAACCAGGCACCCCCCAGAATCAAAATCAGCGCAACCAGAGCCACCACCAGCCACGGAAATCCCTGGTTTGTATCCTCCTGCTTCAGCTCAACGCAGGTCTGCAGCTGCGCCTCTACGCCGAACAGCTGCGAGGTGTCGCCGTCAAACTGCTCTAAAGCCTCCGAGCTTTGGTCATGGATGCGAAGCAATACGTCGCGAAATATTTCATGCAGTCCCTCCGGCGGATTTCCCCGGATCACCGCAACCAGCGTCGCGAGCGGTCCGACTTCCGACCAGAGACGAAGCTCGCCAAAGCGGATCGTGTCCAGGCCGCCCTGTTCTTTCTCGTTGAATGAATCCTTCACAAAATCTTGAATTGCGCTGAGCATCGAGGAAATGAGCTGAGGATCCTCGCTGGTTGCGTTATCGGCCGTAACATGCGCTATCAAGAGCCCGGAATTGCGGTTGATGAGAAAAACATGCTCTACGCGATAGACGAGAGAATGCTTCAGAACGACTTCCGAGAAGCTGGCACCGGTTCTCCAAGCTTCCACTCTCCACTTGAGACCATGCCAAGTGAATATATGTCGTAGAGTTTCATTTAGCGACTGAAAGGTCTGGTCGATCTTTTCTCCGATCGACTTGCGAATTGCCGGCAGAAACACCGGATACAATATATCCGTCAGAGTACGCGGGCTCTTCTGGATCGAGCGTTGCACGGCCCGCTCGACGGCCGGTGCGAGGGCCTCGCCGAGTTGCGCATGCGGCGCTTGGGCGGCCGCACTGGGGAGAACGCCGCCCACCGCCGTCGCAAGCTGCGCCGGTTCGTCCAGCAGATCCGTGACGCGTGAGAGCTCCGAAATCTCGCGGCCGACCAGCAACTGGCGCAGCGCTTCCATGCGAGGGTCGGCGGTTGGAACCGACTCGAATTGCGCCCGATAGTCCGGATCGACGTTCCGGGCTATTTCGACCAAAAGCTTAGCGAGAGCCTCGCGATCAATCCCTGTATCGTTCGAAGCTGCTTTTTTTGGAAGGCTGATTGGGTCGACGGTTGACGTCAAGTTCCGATCAACTCACTTTCCAGCCACGCTCCGAGTTGGTCTTGCTGCCGACGGGATCCTGATTGAGACATTTTGCGACCTCGACAAACAGGCCGGCCAAAAGATTGCGGTCGGTCTTGACGTTGCTGAGATCGGAAAACACCTTCTCTATCAGCATCTGAACGCTTTCGATCCTTTGCTTGATTTCCTCACGCAGCAAATGATCGTTTCGATTGATCCGGTCTGCAACATCGCGCTCGAGCTCGCTGACTTGATCCGACAATGCGCGCACCTGCTTTTCAAGTGCCTGATTTTGCTCGCGAAGATTCCGGTCGATCTCCTTGTCGCCCTCGGCTCGCGCATCTTTTTCGTTCCGCAATTGCGTCGCGAGCGAATCGACCTGCTTCTTCGCATTTGATTCGTACATTTCAAGATTGCGCTTGGCCTCGGATTCAACATCCTTGAAGCGCTGCAAGACCCGTTCTTCAAGCTTGGAAAAGCGGCGATCGTAGTCCTGCATCTGGTTGCCGAACAGCAGATCCCGTATCTTGTCGACACCTACAGCGTCGCCCGGGGCTCCGCTCTCGCGAGCTTGGCCCGCCATGAAGCTCAGTCCATTTCCCTCTGCATTACCGATCAGATTTGCGTCCGCTTTATTTGCTGAAGACGCGGTACTCGAAGATTCCTTAGCCATCACTATGCCCCAATTGCCAGTGGAAAACCCGGAAACGGGGATTATGTCAGACAAATACCCGGCCCACAAGCCGAAATCCTCTTTGGCTCGAGCCGATTCGCGCGCCTCTTGTTCGATCTCTGAACTAGCAACAGCTGCGCAATCTTCGATGATTTCGCTCTTGTATTTCTTTGATAGCTGAAGCAGTCGGCAAATCCAATTGATCATTCACTGAAACGTACTATCGAAAGCACGTCTAAAATCTATATATACTTTGAATGGAATAAATTATGATTTTTCATTAGATTAATTGCAATCCGCTGATCTAGATGTGCAGATACTTTCTGGCATCGGCCCGCATACTGTAACCGTCACCTTCCAACGCGGACCCAACGCTAGAAGGAAGGTCTTCTCTAGGACAGAGAATGGCTGTTCGAGAATCCAGGTTGAACGGCTGTTATTGCCGCAAGGCGGCCCGCGGCCATTACATTAGCGATGTCTACTTTTAATGAATCGACAGGACCTTGGAAATGACTGCCTTGCGGCGCCCGCCTCAGGACAACCCGTCTGCAAGCCAGGTCAGGCTTGATTTTCAGCGGAATGCCGCGGGGGCTAGATGACCCTCCCGGAGCGGTGAACGAATGTGCGAGCGGAAATGCGCCGGCGCACCGACCTCAGATCTAAGCCGTCGGGCATGAGCGCTTGCCATTCAAGCATGTCTTCAAGTCTTCCTGCTGCCTCTAATGCCCCCCGATCTTGACAGAGCAGTGCTGCCGTCCGATGCCGTATCTCCCGGCGAAAGAAAGCGAAACTCGATGATCCAGGACAAAGCTACCGTAAGCGTTGTGGTACCGACGTCCAGGCGCGGGTAAGATCGCGTGGCGCATAATCCATTGGTTTCAATCGTAATTCCTGCGCACAACACGGAGGCAACGCTGGCGCGCGCGCTCGATTGCCTTCTCGAGCAGGAGGTCGTGGACTGGGAGGCGATCATCGTCGACGACGCCTCCACGGACCGCACCCCCGCGATCATCGCCGGTTATGTGGAACGAGATGCCCGATTTCGGACGTTGAGTTCTTGCGCGCATAGCCCCGCCGGCGCGCGTAATGACGGGATTTCGACGGCGCGCGGCCAGTGGCTGATGTTCTTGGATGCCGACGACTGGGTGGATGCCAGCTTCCTTGCGAAAATGCTGGCCGCACTGAAAACCGCTCCCGATGCAGTGGCCGCCTATTGCGGTTCACGGCGCGTGATGCCCGATGGAGCATTCACCCCCTCGAGCATCGCCCCCGAAGTCGCGATCCAGCCTTTCGAAACGTTCGCCCGCCGATGTGCCATCGCCACTCACGCGGTGCTGGTCGACCGGGAAACAATCGTCGAGTTGGGCGGTTTCGATGCGTCGCTGCGTACCTGCGAAGACTGGGATCTATGGCAGCGCGTCGCACGCCTCGGCAAAAATTGGGTGATGGTCGACGAGCCGCTCGCTTTCCATCGGGCCAGCCCCAACGCGCTCAGCCGCAATTCGACGCAGATGCTGGCGGATGCGGGAATCGTGATCGCCCGCGGCTTTTCTCCTGATCCCAGGGTCAAACGCCCAGGATTGGCTCACGCCAATGGAGCGACCGAGGCGACCGGGCGAACCGCTTCGGAAGCACTCGCGTGGTTCGCGTTGTGGAACGCTGCATCGGATTGCGGCTGCGGCGGCGGCTCGATCGATCCGCAATCCCTGCGCGCGCTCCCGGCAGGACGTAAATGGGCGCGTGAGATCGCCAAGGTGGCCCTCGATGGCCTGATGGTGGGAAGCCTATCGGCGCCAGCGCATTTGGCTGCCCGGTGGGACAGGTTTGGCGGCGCCCTCACCGCGTTGATCATCGAACTCGGCAAGGTCTGGGGCGATCCGGCCGCGGCTCGTCGCGTCCAGTATCATCTCGAGCAAATGCTTCTCGATGCCGACGATCTTGCCGCACCTCGGCGGCTGGCGCGGACACTCGGAATTCGCGTCGACGCTCGAAATCCAACCTCAACCGAGCTTCCGGAGGGAATCGATCAAATCTATGCCTACCTGATGATGGATGGCCATATCGAAGCTGTCGTTCAGTTCGGCGTGCTCGGGAACGTGACAAGGCGTCATTGGATTGAACTCATCCTGAATTTGGCACCGCAAAAGGACGAAGGTGCCGACACGTCGAACACGTTTGCAGCCGAGGTACCGTCGACCACGGCGGAACGCCGGCCTGATCCGGACAGTCACTTCGGCAAACTCGAGCGATTGGTCTCGGAAGCGCGGGAACTGGTTCTGTCGAGCGCCGAAGCCACGCAGCCCCTTCCGGCGCCGCGCCGTTCACCGGCCTCGGATGGACACGACAAGGATCGTACGGCGTTCTGGAACAGCTATTTTGCGACAGAGGATCCCTGGAACTACACCTCGACCTACGAGCAGGAAAAATATGAGCGGCAGCTCGAAATTCTGCCTGCCGGCCCCATTGGACAGGCGCTTGAGCTCGCCTGCGCAGAGGGCCATTTCACGCGGCAGCTGGCGCCGCGAGTGGGTCATTTGACTGCAACTGATATCTCCGCGATAGCGGTTGAGCGGGCGCGCGCGCGATGCAGCGATCAACCGAATGTTGAATTCGGCGTACTGGATTTCATGGCGGACACGCTCCCGGGCGAGATGGATCTGATCTTCTGTTCGGAAGTGCTCTACTATCTCGATGATCTGGCCGAGTTGCAGCGCTTCACCAAAAAAGTCGCTGAGGCGCTGGCGCCTGGCGGCAGTTTCATCAGCGCACACGCATTCGTGCTTCGGGACAATCCCGAAAGGACGGGCTTCGACTGGAACACATTCGGTGGCCAAACGATCTCGGAGACGTTGGCGGCGACCGAAGGCCTCGTCCTCGAGCAATCGATCCAGACCGAACTCTATCGCATAGATCGCTTCCTCCGCCTGTCACCGGACCACACGGCGACGGAGCCGGTGATTGATCATGTGCCGGTCCGCGCATCCATCGGAATCGGGGTCGCGCGAAATATCGTCTGGGGCGGAGCGCGGGCCTTGCGCCGCGACGTCGCGCGTAGCGAGCGGCGGCAGCGTATCCCTGTCCTCATGTATCACGGCGTCGCCGATGAAGGTCCAGCCGCGCTCGCCCGTTTCCGGCTCACGCCTGCCGCATTCGCTGGCCAGATGGCATGGTTGCGGGCCAACGGCTTTCACGCGGTCATGTCCGAGCAACTGGAATGGTCCATCGCCAACCGTCAGCCTTTCGCTGGCCGCCCGGTGCTCATCACCTTCGATGACGGCTTTCAGAACTTTGCCGACCATGCCTGGCCGATCTTGCGCGCGCACGACCTGACCGCGGAAGTGTTCCTGGTGACGGACCTGGTGGGTGAAAGTGCAAAGTGGGACGCCGTCAGCGGTCCGCCGACGCGGCTTATGGATGCCGGAACGGTGCGACGTCTCGCTGCCGAAGGTGCATTCTTCGGAAGCCATCTGGCGACGCATCGCGCCATCGATGGTCTCTCGAGCTCTGACCTTGCGGCCGAGCTCCTGCGCTCTCGGATGTTCGTCGAACGGTGGACCAGTCGGCCAACCTCGGCGTTCGCGGCCCCCTTCTCCGTCACCGACCGGCGGCTTGGCAGGCTGGCCAGGGAGTGCGGCTATCGGATTGGCTTCGGCGGCAGACACGGGCCGGCGGACCTTGACAGCGATCCCATCGACCTTCCGCGCATCGAGATTCGTGGGGATCGCTCGCTCGACGACTTTGTTGCCACCGTCGAGGCCGTGCTCAATTGAACGGCGAACTTCGTCGGTGTCATTATTTCCGCTCACCATGCGCAAGAGCGACGAGACGCTTCGCACCAGTATCGCACATGCCGCCCTAAGGCCCGAGACAGACGAAGGATTTCCATCCATTCGCATCGGGGCAGGATTTTGGTAAGCTGTCGCATCGCAACCGGGTGGAGCTGTCGTTCCTGTGGTCGACGATCGTCTTCTCGAACGCAAGATGACCGAGATCGAGCAAGCGCGAGCTTGGAGCCCGCGCGTCATGTCAAAATTCGAAATGCTTATCAGGAGCGGCGACGACCGCGCGCTGTATCGGGTCAATCCTCTGGCTTTCGCCCGCGAAGCAGTGTTTCTCTGGGGGACTCGCCGAAGAGCTGGCGATAGTTCGCTGCGAAGCGGCCAAGATGGGTGAGCCCAACCTCCATCGCGATGCTTGTGACACTCGAGCCTCTTGCTCCCCGGGCGGTGAGCAGTCGCCTGGCTTCATTGAGACGGAGCGCCCTGATGAATTCCAGCGGGCTTAGAGCAAAGGTGGTGCGAAAGGCGTACTCCAATTGACGGCGGCTGACGCCGATTTCCTTACACAACCGGATGATGGGGATGTCTTCGCGGATATGGGCGCGAATGAAAGCCTCGGCCGCCCATGCCTGCCTGAGATGACGGCTGGAGGACCGATCCAATCCTGCGTTGCTAGGCGCGCCAGCGACGGCGTCAGCCATGCCTCGCAAATATTCCATCAACGCGATCGGAGTATGCTCCGGCAGAGCTGCACCGCTTGCGGCTGCTTCGAAGCGATCTGCCATCGCCTCCATTTGGCTTCGAAACATTTTCGCATCGGTGGTGGTGAGCTGAACGGCGTTTGGGTGGTCTGCAGCTCCAGCCAAGATCGTGCCAGCGGAAAGTGCCTGGATCTCTACCCAGATCGACATCGGGACAACGGCGCCTGTATAGCTAAGGCCGGGCTGGACCGTTGCTGTTACGCTCGTGCCGGCGGGGATTGTCACGATCATGTCGTCTTTGAGCGGACAGATCGTTGAGTCCCGGACCTGCTCTATGGCCACTATCGCCACGGAACCTGGGGCAAAGCCGCCGCTGGCGCGGAAGGCGCAGTTGAATTCGGCCAGATCGAGCGCCCACTTGCCGTGGGACCGGATTTGCCGGAGTCGCGACGGCAGTTGCCCTGGCGAAAGCCTGTCGACCTTCACAGGCAGCCCAGAGGCGGCATCGCCGAGCCCGCCTGGGCCGAGCCGTACGTCCCTGTGCGAAGGCGATGAAGGCCAGGTGCTCAAAAATACGTCCTTTGCGCAAAGTGGATAGCAGGATGATTGTATTAGCTGTAACTTAAATGCAAATTGCGCGAGATCAATCGGCGCAAAGTATCGCCGACTCACGGCCAATGGGGACTGTGGACGAAATAGATCTCTGGGTCAGCCGGATGCGCCGAGAACATCGAGCGCCTTTGCCATGATTATCGGGTGGCGCCGAGACCGGAAGGGCGTATTGCACAGGGTGTTGGTGTGTTAATCTGTCACGTTCCGCTGCATCGCGGCCGAATTGATCTAGCGCAAAGCGAGACTTCATCCAGTCTGAGATGCTGCATCGAATATGACTTGGTCGATGAAGCCGTCTCTTCGTCGCGATTGACGGTCTACGAGGAAGAGAAATGGGGCTATCAAGAACAGGCTTTGTCGGTTATCGGGCCGTGCACGACAACTATAGCCACGATGGCTTCGTGAACAAACTCACTCAGCAGGGGCCGATGTTGGGGTTCACCTATCAATTCGCGGTCGCCCAATAGAGGATTGTTGTGAAGTGGCTGCGTCATGGCGGCCGTGAAGCAGAACGTGGTCCTGAAGCGTCGGCCTTCAGAGTGAGTGACGATGATATCTCAAAAGCATTTACCCCTAAGGGGAGAAGGGTGGGAGAGTATGAGTATCGATCGAGACTTCCCGGCTGAAGCCGGCACAACCAACAGAATAACGCGGCGCGATGCATTGATGGCCGGCACGGCGGCTGCCGTTTCGCGCTTTGCGGTTCCAGCCGGTCTATCAGGCGCGCTTGCCGGCCTTGCCGGTGTTCAGCCCGCGGCGGCTCAAGGGACACCTCCCAACATCGTCTACATCATCTCCGACGACCAGGGCTGGAAGGACGTTGGCTTCCACGGCTCGGACATCAAGACGCCAAACATCGACAAGCTGGCTGCCGAGGGCGCGCGGTTGGAACAGTTCTATGCCCAGCCGATGTGCACGCCCACCCGGGCGGCGCTGATGACGGGACGCTATCCGTTGCGCTATGGGCTGCAGATGGGTGTTATCCCGTCAGGCGGCGGCTACGGCCTAGCCACGGACGAATACATCTTGCCTCAGATGCTCAAGGACGCCGGCTACAAGACGGCGATGGTGGGCAAGTGGCATCTGGGTCACGCGAAGGCCGAATACTGGCCGCGCCAGCGGGGATTCGATTCGTTCTACGGCGCCCTGGTTGGCGAAATCGATCACTTCAAGCACGCTTCCCATGGCGTGATGGACTGGTATCGCAATAACAAGCCGCTAAAGGAGCCCGGATACGATAACACCCTGTTCGGCACGGAAGCCGCCAAGGTGATCGAAAAGCATGACGGGAAGGCGCCGTTATTCTTGTACCTGGCATTCACCGCGCCGCATTCGCCTTATCAGGCACCCGAAGAACATATCAAAAGATATGCTCATGTTGCCGACGACCAGCGCCGGCTCTACTCCGCCATGGTTTCCGCCATGGACGACGAGATCGGCCGGGTCGTTGCCGAGCTGGAGAAGAAGAAAATGCGCGACAATACGATCATCCTCTTCCAGAGCGACAATGGCGGTGTCCGAGATGCAATGTTTGCGGGTGAATCGAAGGTCGGCAACAGCCTACCGGCCGACAATGGGCCGTACCGCAGCGGCAAGGGCACGCTTTACGAGGGCGGCACCCGCGTCTGCGGCCTGGTGAACTGGCCGGGCAAGGTGAAGGCTGGCGACGTGAACGGCCTGATACATGTCACTGATATCTATCCGACACTTGCCGGACTTGCCGGGGCAAAACCGACCAAGAACAAGCCGCTCGATGGCATGGATGTTTGGGAAACCATTAGCGAAGCCAAGCCCTCGCCTCGCACCGAGATGGTCTACAATGTCGACCCGACCGGCGGCGCAATCCGCCAAGGCGATACGAAGCTCGTATGGGCAGCCGGTGTGTTGGAGCGGGTCGAACTGTTCGATCTTGCAGCCGACAAATCCGAAAAGACCAATCTGGCCGACAAGAATCCTGACAAGGTCAAGGAATTGAAAGGAAAAATCGTGGATATCGCCAAGCAAATGGCGCCGCCGCTGTTGATAGGAGAGGCGATCAAGCTGACCTTCGGCGCACCGCCCATTTCGGCTGATCCGGCCACGGCGTTCAATGAGCTTGGAGACTAAACGCGCAGGACCGAAGTCCGTAGCTGCCAAAGCCATGGACGATGTCGCCACGGCTGTGCCACCTGGAGGGGATCTGGAGTCCGTACGCTCCGTTCCCGGGCGCAGCCCGCCATTTCCAAATATGGTGTGGGTGCCAGGCGGCGAATTCCTGATGGGCTCGAACAGCCACTATCCCGAGGAGGCGCCCGCGCACCGCGTCATGGTCGCCGGCTTCTGGATGGATCGCACGACCGTCACGAATGACGAGTTCAGGCGCTTTGTCGAGGCCAGCGGTTACGTTACGCTGGCCGAGCGTCCGGCAAATGCTGCGGACTATCCTGCGGCGGGCGCCGAGTCATTGGCGCCGGCTTCAGCGTTGTTTGTCAGGCCCACGCGCGGCATCGATCGCAGCAATCACTACAACTGGTGGGCCTACGTGCGCGGAGCGAATTGGCGGCATCCGCGCGGCCCGGCCAGCACCCTCAAGGGCCTTGAAACCCATCCAGTCGTCCATATCGCATACGAGGATGCGCAAGCCTATGCGGACTGGGCGGGAAAGGCGCTGCCGACCGAGGCCGAATGGGAGTTTGCCGCGCGCGGCGGACTGAACGGCTCGGAGTTCGTATGGGGCGACGAACTAACCCCGGGTGGCCAGCATATGGCCAACACGTACCAGGGTGAATTTCCATACCGAAATAGCTGCGAGGACGGCTACGAATGGACCGCGCCTGTCGGTTCATTCCCGGCAAACGGCTATGGACTCCACGACATGGCCGGCAACGTTTGGCAGTGGACCACGGACTGGTATCAGGAGCACCGCCGGATCGAGAGCCCATGCTGCACGATGACCAATCCGCGCGGCGGTGAGCGCGAGGCGAGCTATGATCCGCTGACGCCCGATATCACGATCCCACGCAAGGTCACCAAGGGCGGGTCTTTCTTGTGCGCTCCGAGCTATTGCCGCCGTTACCGACCGGCCGCTCGCATGGCGCAGCCCGTGGATACATCCACTTGCCACCTTGGGTTTCGCTGCATCGCTCGCCTGGAACGGTGACGTCTTGCACAGCAACATCGGTTTCTTCAAGGTAGGGGCAACGGCGGGCATAGATGTCGTTGCTTGCCGATTCTATCGGAAGGTCACAGCACGATGCCACTCATGATTCGACGATTGGGAGCCTGGTATCTGGCACGCGCGGCGCGACGTCTCGGAGATTTGACTGCGATGTTCGTCCTGATTGCCAGGCCGCTCGTCTTTGGCATCGCCCTCTTGCTGGCTGGTCAGGCAGAGGCGCAGGCGCCGGCGACCGTGCCGCCTGAAAGGGTCAAGCAGCTGTTCGAGCTTCTCGACGATCCGTCCGTGAAGGCTTGGGTGGCCGAGCAGCGAAATCAGGATGCCGGGTCAACCGAAGCGCCTGCCAAGGCTGGAGCTTCGCCGGCCGACGCATCGTCCGACGCCGTGGCCGCACCAGGCCAGATGAATACGATGGCATCCTCGACGCTCGATCGGATCAAGCATCATATCGAAAGAATCGTACAGACTTTGCCCTTGCTGCCGGGCCAGTTCGCGCACGTTCGCGCAAAGACCATGGAGGATATGTCCGGCAAGAGGCCTGCAGGCGTATTTCTGCTGATTGCGCTGTTCATCGCAGCCGGCCTGGCGCTCACTTGGGCAACGTACAAGTTGACCCGCCCATTCCGCCTTTGGATTATCGCGCAACCGAAGAATACGCCCATGGGGCGAGCCAAGAAGATTGGTGGCCGCCTGCTTTATTCCAGCCTGCTGATCGTCTCGTTCGCACTGGGCAGCGCCGGCGCATTCATGTTGTTCGACTGGCCGATGCTCATCCGCGAGATTGTACTGACATTCCTGATAGCGGCGGTCGTTACATGGGGTGTGCGCATGTACGTCATGGCCACGCTCGTCCCTTCCTTCATGAAGGTCGAGAGCGCCGTCGAGGTTCGTGCTTTGCCGGTCCCCAACGAAGCGGCTGACCATTGGTCCTATTGGCTACCCCGGATCGTCGGCGTCTTCGCCTTCTTCGGCGCCGCGTTCCACCTCTTGCCGGGTCTCGGCATCGATCCGGACGGAATGATGGTCCTGTCGCTGGGCGCCGATTTCGTCCTGCTGTTGCTCTTTCTGTTTGCCGTTTGGCGCCGGCCAAGGAAGCGAGACGGGGCGCCCCAAAGCGGTCACACGGGAGCGACATGGCTATTGACTGCTTATTTCGTCGTTCTGTTCCTGGAGCGCATTGCCGGCTTTAACATAATCTTCTGGTTTACCTTGGCCGCATTCTTCCTGCCTTTGGCAATCGTGCTGACGCAGCGCGGGGTTAATTTCGTGCTGCGGCCGGGTTCGGAAGAGGCCGGCCGGCCGACGATCCCGGCGGTGACGATCGCTGTCATCGATCGCGGTATCAGGATGATTTTCATCCTGGCGGCGGCTTACCTTCTCGCGCGTGTCTGGGGCCTGGACATGCAATCCATGCAGGGCAGCGATACGACGACGATGTTCATATTGCGCGGCTTGATCAATGTCGTGGTCATTGCGCTTGCAGCCGATTTCGGCTGGTCGATCATCAAGGCTTTGATCGAACGAAAGCTGGGCATCGAAGTACCGCACCCTGTGATCAGCGAGGAGGAGGGCCCGATCCTCGATCCGCAGCAGGCGCGGCTGCACACGCTGTTGCCGATCCTTCAGAACATTCTGCTCGCATCGATCATCGTGATGGCCGTGCTGATGATGCTCTCCTCGCTGGGTATCCAGATCGGCCCGCTGATCGCCGGCGCTGGCGTCGTCGGGGTCGCGGTGGGCTTTGGGGCGCAGACCGTCGTCAAGGACATCATTTCGGGCGTGTTTTTTCTGCTCGATGATGCGTTTCGTGTCGGCGAATATATTTCTTCGGGCAATTACAAGGGTACCGTGGAAAGCTTTTCGCTGCGCTCGGTGAAGCTGCGCCACCATCGCGGTCCGCTGTTCACGATACCTTTCGGTGAACTCGGGGCAGTCCAGAACCAGAGCCGTGACTGGGTTATCGACAAATTCAACATCACCGTTGGCTATGACACCGATATCGACTTCGCTCGCAAGCTGATCAAGCGGATCGGCCTCGAACTGGCGGAAGATCCCGAGTTCAAAAACTGGGTGCTCGACCCGATCAAGATGCAAGGCGTGCAGGAGTTCGGCGAGTACGGCATCGTATTGAGAGTCAAGGCCATGACCAGACCGGGAGGCGCCTTCGGTATGAAACGCAAATTCTATGTGCGGCTGCGCCAGGTCTTCAAGGAGCAGGGCATCGAACTCCCATTCCCGACCGTTCACGTCGAGGGGCTACAGACACCACATGAGGCACAGAATGTGCCGTTGGAGATCACACCCGCGTTAAAAATGGCCGCCGCGCAATCGCACACTATTCGTCGCAGAAAAAAAGCTGGCGCAACGGAATAGGAAAGAGCGCCATCACCGGGCCGACTGGAACGGAAACCTATCAGGGTCGAGTTCGGAACACTGGGCAAATCCGTGGGCCACGCCGGCGCTCTGCGCATAACGCGGCTGTTGAGGCTGGATTCTCCAGCCCCCTTTTGCTAGCCAGACAGGATGAGCAACCGATTGCCGCCCGCATGGGCAAAGCACCTCAAGATCCAACCCTCGCCGAAGGCGGCATCGCCGAAGGCTGCGCCACTCAAAGCGCAGTCCAACGCAGGCGCCCACCGCAGCCACGCCGACGACCTGCTTTTACGGCAGGCGCTCGAGTTGCAGCAGGCCGAACGTCTGTCCGAAGCCGAGGAACTGTGCCACAGGGTCCTGGCTCGCACGTCAAACCATCCGCTGGCCCTGTATATCCTGGGAACGCTCGGGCTCGGTTTCGATAACGAAAAGTCACTGCGGTATTTCGCTCGGGCGGTGGCAGAGGATCCGCGGAATCCCTACTACCATCTTAGCCTCGGCGAGACCTATTTGAAGGTCAGCGAATTTACGCCGGCAATCAGGCACATCCAGCACGCCCTCGACCTGAAGCCGGATCTGGTCGAAGCGCTTTGCGCCTTGGGCAATGCCCACAAAGCGTTTGACAAGGGGGAAATGGCGTTGCCGCTCTTTGAGAAGGCGCTCAAGATAAGTCCAGATCATCCTTTGGCCCGGTTGGGGCTGCCCGAGGCACTCGCGAGCCTCGGTCGTATGGGCGAAGCCCGAATTCATCTGAAGTCGGCCATAGAACAGCGCATTTCGGTGCCGGCTGCATACAATGCACTTGTGCACACGCACAAATACACGGAAGAGCCGCCGGAACTCGCGGCAATCCTGGCAGAGCTTCGAGACCCGGACCACGGGTCGAGGGGAATGGCAGCGCTTCATCACGCGGCCGGGAAGGTGCTCAATGACACGCGCCGCTACAAGGAGGCGATTGATCATTTCAAGAAGGGAAATCAAGCCGCCGGTCATAAATTCGATCTGGAAAGCTACCGTCGCTGGGTCGATGCCACGATCGAAACCTTCACGCCCGAGCTGGTGGCGTCTAGGGCCGTCTATGGCAATCCCTCAGAGGTGCCTGTATTCATCGTGGGCATGCCTCGCTCGGGCACGACGCTGACGGAGCAGATCTGTGCCAGCCATCCCGATGTTCATGGTGCGGGCGAGCTCAGCAAGCTTAGACGAATCGCCAGTGGTATCGGTATAGGAAACCGATTCGACGCGAACATCAGCGAGTCGCTAGCGACAATTACTGGCGATCTTGCTGGGGCTTTGGCCGAGGAGCACCTTGCTTATCTGCGTGAGCGGGCTCCAGATGCCCTTCGTATAGTCGACAAGATGCCTCACAATTTCGAATTGATCGGCTTGATCGGAATTCTCTTCCCCAACGCGCGCATCATTCATTGCCGCCGCGATGCCATTGACAATTGCGTCTCCTGTTTCGTTTTGCAATTCAATGAGGCCCACGGCTATAGCGCCGATCTTGAGACACTGGGGCTTTACTACAGGGAGTATGATCGCCTGATGCGGCATTGGGACAAGGTTTTCCCGGGTCGTATTTTCGAAAATCGCTACGAGACGTTGATCGAAAATCAGGAGGAGCAGTCGCGCCGGCTCATAGATTATCTCGGATTGCCGTGGGACGATGCCTGCCTGCGCTTTTTTGACAGGGATGGCTCGGTAAATACCTACAGCCGCTGGCAGGTTCGCCAGCCGATCTACAAGTCGTCCGTCAAGCGCTGGAAGAATTACGAAAGCGAGATTCAGCCGTTGATCGACGCCTTGGGCGATCTTGCCGAGGTTTGAACGCTAGTCTCCAGGGCCGATGTCCCCGGAACCATGTGGTCGGCTCGCGCCGTATCATCATATTTGTTCCTTTCGCTAAGACACCGCGTGCCGGCTCCGAGCCAAGTGGAGAGGCGAGGCGAACTGCGAGCGAGCCTGCCGCCACGCAGTCGTGGAGAACCGGCTTCAATTCGTCCTTGGGCCTAGCGAGACGAAGGGGAGCAAAGACCCGAGGATCCCTTGCCATACAGCACGTCGCCGCGAATAGGATTCACCGACGTGCTGTAAGCTTCTGATTTTATGCATGCCGTTATCCCGGAACCGAGGACACTTCCGGGCGACATGCATTAACTCCCACCGAAAGGTGCAACTGAGCAGAATCCTGCAGAAGTCGCGGCATGGACCCTGGGGTGTTCGGTGCGTGGCTTCGCTCGTTGCTCCGCCCCTGGATGGCGAAGCTGTGAGCCTCTGCAAATCGTGTAATCTTGGCTGACGACATGCCTGCGGCCTGTCGGAATCGGCTCCGCATGCGCGCTGATTCTTTGTAATCGTGCCGAAGACAGCACTGCGCGCATTCAGCACAGCCGGCAAAACAAAAACCCGGCGGTTGCCCGCCGGGTTTTCAATTTCACCGAAGTGAAATCTATCAGAACGAGCGCTGGAAGCGGAGCATACCGCCGACCGCATCCTTCTTCGCGAAGACGGACCTGTCGGTCCAGTTGACGCCTTCTTCGCCCCAGTGGGACCAATCGACTTCGGCCGTGACCGTAAAGCCGGGAACGATGTCGTAAGCGACGTTTGCCGCGACGCTATAGTTCTTTTCGTCGTCACCCGACGCCTGGAGGTTGAACGAGGTCTTCTCGTTGAACTTGTAGGTGCCGCCGCCCCATACTGCCCAGTTGCCGCCCCACTGCTTGTAGAAGCCGCGGCCACCAGCCGGGATTTGCCAGGTCGGATCGCTGAGATTGTCGTCGGTGCCGTAGCCGGCCATGATGAACAGCGACAGCGCATCGGAGACATTGACGTCCAAGCGGACCTTGCCAGCGACTTCTTCGTAGTTGCTGTCGTAAGCCACGACGCCGGAGATGGCGCCCCAACCCTGCGTCCACTTCAAGCCGCCGACGACGTGCGGAACGTAGCTGTCGATGGTGCCGACAACGCCGGAGCCTTCTTCGAGCGAGACCACCGCCGAGAAGCCGTTGCCGGCATCGAAGTAGTACTGCACGACGTTGGTGTCGAAGTCACCGTAGGGGACCAGCGTATCGTTGATGACGCTGCCAGCGTAGCCGATGAACGTATTGAAGGCCGATTCGTCCTTACCGACGCGCAGGCCACCGAGCTGGATCCAGGCGAAGTTCAGCGAAACGCTGCCGTTGCCAGCAGGATTGCCGAGCGTAGTGCCATCGGTGCCATAGCGGCCGTAGCCGTTGTTGTTGCCGAAGTTGAAGCGGGTCTCGGTGTAGGTCTTCAAGGTGCCGAGCTCGGTTTCCTGGCCGGTCCAGGTCTTCAGCGTGAAGCGGGCATGTTTGTAATAGGTGCCCTGCTGTTCGCCGTCCTCGTGATCGTTCGACTTCGCGCCGTCGAACGAGCCGACGTCGCCCACGCCGATGTCGTAACGGACATAGCCGCCGATGCGCAGGCAGGTTTCGGTGCCGGGGATGTAGAAGTAGCCAGCGCCGTAGACGTCGCAGATCTTGACGTATTCAGCGGGTTCCGGCTCGGCGACGACGACGGCGTCGGCGGCGCGCGCACCGGAAACTGCGATCAGGGCCGCAGCGGAGCCGAGAAGCAGGCTCTTGATGTTCATTTTCTGACCTCCAGTCAAAAGTTAAAAAACGGGTCTGGGTATTCTTTGCTGAAGGACAGCGTTCCCTGCCCCATCCCCACTACCGAAAAAGATGCGCACCGCGCCGCTCCTTCGAATTCGACATTACCCATGAGCCGGCGGCGTTCAACAACGATCGTACCGGCGAAAGGGCTGTTCGGCTGCTATCCCCCAGCGTTGTTGCACAAATGACACGATTTGGCCTCACTCAGAAAGCTCTCGTTAACCATCGGGTCCACCGCAACCGCTTATTCCCGGCCGAATCCGGCGATCGGCTGACGGAATCATGGCAAGGCTTGGCGTCAACTGCCAGGAAACTGCCGCGGATCCGCCGCATCCGGGAAAAGGCCCATGTTCGGCGCGTTCACATTTCTTGCTGGTTGACATCGGATGCCTCCTCGACATCGCCTCAGTTTCCGGACCAGCAAATCCGGCCGCAGCCGCACCATTCCGATGACCGGGCGGAAGGAAGTCATCAAGCTGCCTCCGACCGAAAGGCGCCAGCCCAACGAACCGCCACCAGGCTTAGCCAGGCATGGTTCCGAGCCACCTGGAACGATGCCAAGGCGGAAGTCGGCCTCGGCGCCGATGATCAGGTCGTGCCCACATCCTGCGCCACCACCTGTGCTTCACATCTTGTCCAGGGCGGCATCGACATCAGGCGCGTGCGGATGTGCCTCGGCCGTCCGCCGTCTGAATGACGCCCCCCCGAGCGCTCGGCGGCTGCGCCTCTGGCAACTTCCACGTTCCGTCCAGAACCTCCGCGCGTGGCCGATAGAGCCGCCCACATAGTTCCAGTCAGCCATTGTCGACAGGGGCAGCCTTGCCATCGCGTCCTCCCCCTGACGAATAGCGGCACGATCAAGCCATCGGTGCCGCGCCGTGCCGCTCGCGCGCGGTCTTGCGGATGATTTCCGCGATTTCCGGGCTGCTGCTGCACAGCATCTGGAAATCCGCCGCGTGCAGCGACAGGAGTGAGACCGCCGTTGCGGCGCTGACGGTCGCCATGCGCGGTTCGCCGCTCATCAGCGCCATCTCGCCGAAGAAGGCGCCAGGGCCAAGCTCCACCGGGTGTGGCGTCGCGACGCTGACACGCCCCTCCACAACGAAGAACATCCGATCCCCGGTCTCGCCCCTGCGGCAGATCACGGCGCCCGCCGGCAAGTTGCGAGGTCTCAACGCGCGCACGATCTCGACCAGCGCGGCCGGGCCGAGCTTCTGAAACAACGGCACGCCGGCGACCAATTGCCAATTGCGGACGAAATCCTCGCGACGGATTTCTTGATAGAAGCCGGAGGCAAGAATGCCGGCCCAGAGCGCGAAGACGCCGATGCCACACATCATGACCGCCCCGGCAAGGACGCGGCCGGCGAAACTTTGCGGAATGGCGTCGCCATAACCGGTGGTGGACAGAGTGACCACCGCCCACCACATTGCCTGGGGGATGCTGCCGAACTTTTCCGGTTGGATGTCGCGCTCGATGACATAGGCGGCGAGCGCGACACCGAACAGAACGACGCCGAAGAGCGTGGTGACGCCGATCAGGTTGCGCGCTTCGTTGGCCAGCACCCTGCCCAGTACCGGGAAGAATGTCGAGTCGCGCAGCGGCTTCAGCAGCCAGACAGCACAGTAGAGGCTGCGGTCGGGCGTGCCGTCGAGCAGAAATGCAGCGAGCGGAACCAAAACCGCGAGCATATCGATGGCGATTGCCGGCGTCCTGTCCAGAAGGTCTCCCGCCCAGCGCTTGAGCAGCGTCTCGGCCATCTGCAGAAGATAGGCGCCCCAAATGACCGCAAGCACGGCAGTCAGAGCCAGCCTGCTTCGTCCCGACATGTTCGGCATCGTGAGCGCAGCCACCGCCAGCAGCCCAGGCGCGGCCAGCACCGCGTTGAGCGGCGCGTAAATTCTCAGGAAAGGCAGTACCGACATTCTATGCCCACGAGCGGATGCTATTCCTCCAGAATAGGATGCCTTCAAGGCAAGCGCAAAGGTGCTTACTTTCGTCTTTCGCGTACTCAAAGATACGGTCCATGAGATCCGATTCGCTTGCGGTCGTCTCGCCAGTCCAGAATGAGGCGCCCTACCTTGACTTTATGGTCCAATGACTCAGTACCCGCGCCTTGAATACAGCATGAATGCCGTTCGCAAGGCAGGCGAGCGGCTGGCAAAACCCATGCTTTTCGGACCAGACATCACTGCCGGCCAGTACGTGGACGCACTCGAAATCTTCTCGATCGCCAACAGCTGGCGCGCCTCGCACTTTCTGCCGATGCGGAGCGTCCAGTTCTCTGTCGGTCACCACATGAGAGCCCTGCGACTGAAGGGCGACATGGCATCGCGTCCGAAACGCATGGCATCGATTCGTCGGAAGCTTCGAGAGTCCACCACCAATTTGGACACCATGAACGACATCGGCGGTTGCCGAGCGATCATGCCCGACATCAAAAGTGTCCGCTCGCTTCTCGCATCGATGCGAGACAACTTCCCCCATGAGATACACCCTCGGGAATTCAACTATATCGATGAGCCGAAGCCGGACGGCTATCGAAGTCACCACATTGTTTTCCAGTACCGACCCAGAGCTGCCGACACCGAGGCTTTCGAGGGTCGACGCATCGAACTGCAAGTTCGGACCACACTTCAGCACTCATGGGCAACCGCGGTTGAGGCTGTCGGGCTATTCCGGCGCCAGGATTTGAAGCACGGAAAGGGCGAACAAGATTGGCTACGCCTTTTCCAGCTTATGTCGGCGGAATTCGCGCACATTGAGCAGTGCCCCGTTCATATCGGTGCTCCGGATCACAATGACCGAGTGCGAGAATTGCGCGATATCGACAGACGTATAGGGGCGACAAGCATATTGGAAGACATAAAGAATATTACTCTCTCCTCGAAGAACTTCGCACAGTCGACTGGAAAATCCAGATACTACTTTATTCAATACAGCAATGATCATAATGTGACCGTCGAGCCATTCCGAACTCTTATGTCCGGCGCGCGGAAATTGGAAGATATAGAGAAGAAAATCGAGCTAAGGGACAGTGATACAAAAGCGGTCTTGGTCGAGGTAGACAAGGTCGAAAAACTTGTTGAAATGTATCCGAATTACTTTGGGAACGTTTCCCTGTTTGTCCGTAATCTGAAATCCATCTGCACGGGAAAGGCGGCGTCGAATACAGTCTAGGTCAATCGTGCCCGCGTCGTGCGCGGGGTGGCCAGGAGCAGGCTCGTTTCGCTGCCCGTTATGCCGGGAATCAACCGGATACGCCGCAGCACCGCATCGAAATCCGTCAGGGATGCCGTCCCGAGCTCTACCACCAGATCCCAGCGACCATTGGTGGTATGGATGGTCGAGACTTCCGGGAAGCCGCCCAGTGCCCGGACCACGCGGTCGGCGGCATGGCCCTCGATCTCGATGAGCATGATGCCGCGGATGCGCTGATCGACCGCGTCGGCGCGCAACACCACCGTGTAGCCAATAATGTCGCCCGACCGTTCCAGCCGCTCCATGCGTGCCCGAACCGTGGCGCGCGAGACGCCGAGATCGACGGCGAGATCCGATACGCTGCGCCGGGCGTCATGCCGCAGCAAGGTCACGAGCCGTTCGTCCAGTGCATCCATGGGGTACCATTTTGCTCAGTTTCGCTGCCATTATGATAAACTACGCTTTTCGGATTGCCAATTTTACCTGTTCGTATCGCCGGCTCGGCATGGTTCCCTCGCGGCCATCAGAACTTGGAGCGCGGGAGAAACAATGCGTTGCAGAATCGTCGGGGCGCCCGTGCAGGACGGTGCCGGCCGAATGGGATGCGAAATGGGGCCGAGCGCGCTGAGGACCGCCGGGCTTGCTGAGATGCTGTCCGGCCTCGGCCATGCAGTGGAGGATATGGGCGCCGTCCAGCCAATTCCGGTAAGGCGCGTCGTGCATGGCAACCTGGCGCTGAAGGCCCTGCCCGAAATATCGGCCTGGACATCCGCCATTGCCGCCGCGGCCTACGCAGCAAGCGACGACGCCATGCCGATCTTTCTCGGTGGCGACCATTCGATCTCCGCCGGGACCGTGTCGGGCCTCGCCCGCCGTGCCTCGGAGGCCGGTCGCCCCCTATTCGTCCTGTGGCTCGACGCGCATCCCGATTTTCATACGCTCGACACCACCGCCAGCGGCAATCTGCACGGTGTTCCTCTCGCCTACGCCAGCGGCCAGGCGGGTTTCAGCGGCTATTTTCCCGATCTGCCGGCGGCGGTCGATCCCAGGCGTATCTGCACCATGGGCCTGCGCAGTGTCGACCCTGCCGAGCGCAGCGCGCTCAACCAGGCGGGCGTGATCGTGCACGACATGCGCGCCATCGACGAGCATGGCATCGCGCCGCTGCTGCGCGCCTTCCTGGCGCGCGTGTCTGATGAGGACGGGCTGCTGCATGTCAGTCTCGACGTCGACTTCCTCGACCCCTCTATCGCGCCGGCGGTCGGCACCACGGTTCCCGGCGGCGCGACGTTTCGCGAGGCGCATCTGGTGATGGAGATGCTTTCCGACAGCGGGCTCGTCTCCAGCCTGGACCTGGTCGAGTTGAACCCCTTTCTGGACGATCGTGGCCGAACCGCGACACTGATGGTCGACCTGACGGCGAGCCTGATGGGCCGCCGCATCATGGACCGCCCGACTCGCAGCCATTCAGGGAGCTTTTGACCATGACCGCGGCAAAACTGAACATCGTCCCCTTCGTCAGCGTCGATCGCATGATGAAGCTGGTGATCGCAATCGGCGTCGAGCGCTTCCTGACCGAGCTCGCCAGCTACATCGAGGAAGACTTTCGTCGCTGGGATCTTTTCGACAAGACGCCTCGCATCGCCTCGCACAGCCATGACGGGGTCATCGAGCTGATGCCGACAAGCGATGGGCGCCTCTATGGCTTCAAATACGTCAACGGCCATCCCAAGAACATGCGCCAGGGCCTGCAGACGGTCACCGCCTTCGGCGTGCTCGCCGATGTCGGCAGCGGCTACCCGATGCTGCTCACCGAAATGACCATCCTGACCGCGCTGCGCACCGCCGCGACATCCGCGGTTGCGGCCAAGTATCTGGCGCCCAGCGGTGCTCGCACCATGGCCATTATCGGCAATGGCGCACAGTCGGAGTTCCAGGCGATCGCGTTCAAGGCGCTGACCGGTATCGATCGGCTCCGGCTCTACGACATCGACAGATCCGCGTCGCTGAAATGCGCGAAGAACCTGGCTGGCATGGGATTCGACATCACGATCTGCGAAACAGGGCAGGAAGCGGTTGAAGGCGCCGGGATCATCACGACCGTTACCGCCGACAAGCAGAACGCCACCATTCTCACCGACAACATGGTCGGCGCCGGCGTCCACATCAACGCCGTCGGTGGCGACTGCCCGGGCAAGACCGAACTGCACAGGGACATCTTGCTGCGTTCCGACATTTTCGTCGAGTTTCCGCCGCAGACACGCATCGAGGGCGAAATCCAGCAGCTGGATCCCGACCACCCGGTGACCGAGCTCTGGCAAGTGATCGCCGCCAAGACCCAAGGCCGCCGCGAAGCCAAGCAGATCACGCTGTTCGATTCAGTCGGCTTCGCCATCGAGGATTTTTCGGCCCTGCGCTATGTGCGCGACCAACTGCGAGCGACCGGCCTCTATGAGGAGCTCGACCTGCTCGCCGATCCCGACGAGCCACGCGACCTCTTCGGAATGCTGCTGAGGGCGGCCGTGCAAACGGCAGCGTGAGGACCTCGACCAAAACGAGCCCGTGGTTTTCTGGATGCCTGCTTTCGGGCGGACGTAAAGCCGACGTCGACGACCGAATGAGGCGCAAAGCTGCCGCGTCCTGGCAAATCTAGCATTCCCAATGCGGGGAACAACATAACGCTTTTGGTCACCCATCTCGCGTGGCCGAGAGGTTGGCCACAAGCCGGGCCACCGAGGTAACTTCGGCAAACACGCCAGTCCCGCCGGCATGGAAATGCCCATACGGTCTCCTTCGACCAATATGAATCATAAGCCGTCCATCAAGGAATCCTGAATCCATTGAAACGCGACTGGTTTTAGCCCGGTGGCGCGGCAGCCACAGGCTGGACATTTCAGCCCACATGGAAAATGATCATGTTGCCGTGCACAATACTGCAGTGCTCTGATCTCGACGAAAGCCTGAGCGTAGAAGCGGATCAACCGACCCCCCCGGGTCTAGCGAGCGAGGACGCAGATGGACACCCCAGGGAACGGGCAATTGCATCGCGACGCGGGCGGGCGACCCCGTCGATCGGCCGGCTGGCTTGCCCGCGCCGCCCTGTCGGCGGCATTACTGCTCGGCATGGCTTTCAGCGGTACTGCGTTTGCGCAGGAGCAGCAGCTACCCCTGGTGACGGCGGCCAAGCCGGTGGTCCGTGAAATCGTCGAAGACGACGAGTTCGTCGGGCGCTTCGAAGCCGTCGACCAGGTCGCCATCCGTTCGCGCGTCAGCGGCTATCTGGACAAGGTCAGCTTCCAGGACGGCGCACTGGTCAACAAGGGCGACCTGCTCTTCACCATCGACCAGCGTCCGTACCAGGCGGCCTATGATGCCGCCAAATCGCAAGTGGACGTCGCCAAGTCACTGCTCGAATTCTCCAAGATGCAGCTCGATCGCGCCGACGAACTTGCCAAGACCGGCAATATCTCAACCGCGACGGTCGACGACCGCCGGCGGGAATACCTTTCGGCGCAGGCGCAGATGCAGGGCGCGACGGCGGCGCTGACGACGGCCAGCCTGAACATGGAATTCACCGAGATCAAGGCGCCCTTGTCCGGCCGCATCGACCGCCGGCTGGTGTCGGTCGGCAACCTCGTGCAGCCGGATTCCACCTTGCTGACCACCATCGTTACGCGCGATCCGATCGACTTCTATTTCGACGTCGATGAGCGCCTGTATTTCAGCTACGCCCGCGACGCGAAGGCGCGTGGCGGCACCATGCAGGAAGGCGCCGGCGGGCTCGATGTGGAGGTTCGTGTCGCCGACCGCGCGGAGGCGGTATTCAAAGGCAAGCTCGATTTTGCCGAGAACCGGATCGACAATGCGACCGGCACTATGCGGGTGCGTGCGACGTTTCCCAACGCCGACGGCATTCTCCAGCCAGGCATGTTCGGGCGCATCAATGTGCCGGGGTCGCTGCCGCATGGCGGCGTGCTGGTGCCCGACGAGGCGATCGGCGCCGATCAGGATCGCCGCATCGTGCTCCTGGTGGATGAGGCCGGGATGGTGTCTGCGAAGCCTGTGCGCACCGGCCCGCTTCTCGACGGCTACCGGGTGATCCGCTCGGGCCTGACCGGCGGCGAGACGATCATCGTCAACGGGCTGATGCACGCCAGGCCCGGCACCAAGGTGAAGGTCGAGATGGTGACGTTGCCGCCCAAGGCCGAGACCGCCGGGTTGCAGCAATGAGGTTCGCACATTTCTTCGTCGACCGCCCAATCTTCGCGTCGGTCGTTTCGATCGTCCTGCTGATCCTCGGCGGAATTGCCTATACCCAGCTGCCGGTCGCGCAGTATCCCGAGATCGCGCCGCCGACCATCGTCGTACGCGCGCAGTATCCGGGCGCCGACGCCGAGACGGTCGCTGCGACCGTGGCAACGCCGATCGAGCAGGAGATCAACGGCGTCGAGGGTATGCTCTACATGTCGTCCTATTCGTCGGGCGACGGGGCGATGGCGCTGACCATCACCTTCAAGCTGGGCACCGATCTCGACAAGGCGCAGGTGCTGGTGCAGAATCGCGTGTCGGTCGCCGAGCCGCGTCTGCCCGAAGAAGTCCGCCGCCTCGGCATCACCACCACCAAGAGTTCGCCCGACCTGATGATGGTCGTGCACATGCTGTCGCCCGACAATACCTACGACCAGCTCTACGTCTCGAACTACGCCCGCTCGCGGGTGCGCGACATACTGCTCAGACTGGATGGCGTCGGCGACCTCATCATCTTCGGCGAACGCGAATATTCGCTGCGCATCTGGCTCGATCCGGAAAAACTGTCCGCCCTGGGGATGACCTCGGGCGATGTAGTGCAGGCGCTGCGCGACCAGAACGTCCAGGTGTCGGGTGGCTCGATCGGCGCGCCGCCGACCAACACCGGCACGGCGTTCCAGTACACGGTCACCACGCAAGGCCGCTTCAACGATGCACGCGACTTCCGATACGTGATCGTCAAATCGACCGACGACGGCCGCCTGATCTCGCTGCAGGACGTGGCGCGCATCGAGCTCGGCGCCAAGGACTACGTCACCAACTCCTATCTCAACGGCAAACCGGCGGTGGCGCTCGCCATCTTCCAGCGGCCGGGCACCAATGCGCTCGCCGCAGCCGCGGAGATCCAGGACAAGATGAAGGAGCTTTCCCGCGACTTCCCGAAGGGGTTGAGCTACGACATCGTCTACAACCCGACCGAGTTCGTCGCCGAGTCGATCCAGGAGGTCTACAAGACGATCCTCGAGGCGATGCTGCTGGTCATCATCGTCATCATCGTCTTCCTGCAATCGTGGCGCATGGCGATCGTGCCGATCGTGGCGATCCCCGTGTCGCTGATCGGCACGCTGGCGGTGCTTTACGCCGCCGGCTTCTCGCTCAACATGCTGACGCTGTTCGGCCTCGTTCTGGCGATCGGCATCGTCGTCGACGATGCGATCGTCGTGGTCGAGAACGTCGAGCGCAACATCGCCGGTGGGCTGGCGCCCAATCCGGCGTCGCACCTGACCATGAACGAAGTCGGAACGGCCATCATCGCGATCTCGCTGGTGCTGATAGCCGTGTTCGTACCGACAGCCTTCATCCCCGGCATTTCCGGGCAGTTCTACCTGCAGTTTGCGATCACCATCGCGGTGTCGACGGCGATCTCGGCATTCAATTCGCTGACGCTTTCGCCGGCGCTGGCCGCACTGCTGTTCAAGCCGCACCACACCGCAGCGGCGCCGCCGCGCTTTTTCCTGGCGCGGTTCGGACGGGCGCTCGCCGACGGCTTCAACCGCGGCTTCGACAGGGTCGCCCATTGGTATTCGAGCATCATCCGCGTGCTGGTCGGATCGTGGATAGCGATCGCCGCCATGCTGGCTGTTTTCGCGGCTCTCATCTACGCCACGGTCTACATGGTGCAGACGGTGCCGCGCGGTTTCATTCCGTCGCTCGACCAGGGCTATGCGATCGTCGTCGTCCAGTTGCCGGACGGCTCCTCGCTGTCGAGGACCGATGCGGTCATCCAGCAGGCGTCGCAGATCATCCAGAAAACGCCGGGCGTCGACTACGCCGTCGCCTTCGCCGGCTTCTCCGGCGCGACCTTCACCAACGCCAGCAACGCGGGCGTGATCTTCGCCAGGTTCAAGCCATTTGACGAGCGATTGAAAGCCGGCCAGTCGGCGACCCAGGTCATCGGCAATCTGTTCGGCAGCCTGCAAAGCATCAAGGAAGCCTTCATCATCGCACTGCCGCCGCCGCCGATCCGCGGTGTCGGCAATGCCGGCGGCTTCAAGCTGCAGATCCAGGAGCGCAACAGCGCCGACATGCGGCAGATCCTGGCGCTTGCCTACGAAATCGCCGGCAAGGCCAACAAGACGCCGGGGCTGACGGGCGTGTTCACCACTTTCTCGGCGTCGAGCCCGCAATTCTTCCTGGCGATCGATCGCGACAAGGCGCGCATCCTGAACGTGCCGATCCCCAACATCTTCGAGACGCTGTCGATCAATCTGGGGACCGCCTACGTCAACGACTTCAATGCTTTCGGGCGCGTCTACCAGGTGCGGGCGCAGGCCGACCAGGCGTTCCGCCTCGATCGCGCCGACATCTTGAAACTGAAGGTGCGCTCGGCGAGTGGCGCGCTGGTTCCGCTCGGCACGTTGATCGAGATCCGCGACGTCACCGGCCCGGCGCTGGTCCAGCGCTACAACATGTACGTCTCGGTGCCGCTGCAGGGCAACGCCGCGCCCGGCGTTTCCACGGGCGACGCGCTGGCATCGATGGAAAAGATCACCGCCGCGACGCTGCCGGCCGGTACCTCCTATGAATGGACCGAGCTCGCCTACCAGGAGCGCAACACCGGCAATGCCGCTGTCTATATCTTCGGACTGTCGGTGCTGTTCGTGTTCCTGGCGCTGGCGGCGCAATATGAAAGCTGGGTGCTGCCATTCGCCATTGTGCTGGTGGTGCCGCTCGGCGTGCTGGCGGCGTTGCTCGGCGTATCGTTCCGAGGGCTGGACAACAACATCCTCGTGCAGATCGGCCTCATCGTGCTGATCGGGCTTGCCGCCAAGAACGCGATCCTGATCGTCGAATTCGCGCGGCAGGCGCAGGAACGCGGCCTGTCGGCCGCCGAGGCTGCCGTCGAAGCCTGCCGGCTCAGGTTGCGGCCGATCCTGATGACCGCCTTCGCGTTCATCCTCGGCGTCGTGCCGCTGATGATCGCAACGGGCCCGGGCGCGGAAATGCGCCAGTCGCTCGGCACCGCGGTGTTCTCCGGCATGCTCGGCGTCACCTTCGTCGGCCTGTTCCTGACGCCGGTGTTCTACGTCACGCTCAGGTCGCTGTTTTCACGGCGCAAGCCCCGCGCCGAGGCAGAGCCTTCGGGCCCGGCAGAGGTGCCATCGGAGACGGCCGCCGAGTAGGGTTAGGAATTCGCCGCGTCGAGCGCGGCTTATCCCTCCAGGAAATCGGCGCGATGCGCTGCACACGACCCCACCAAACGGTCAAAAATCAGCCACTTACGCGGTCGTTTTGGTGGGCCCGCCGGGTCATCGTTTTCTACAGGAAGTCAATACGTTAGCGGCTGGTTCGCCAATCCATTTCCTTCGTATTCTCTCGTATGGTCTGGCGAACCTCTCAAACCGCCCGCTGTTGGCAGGACAGCTGGCAGCTGTTCCGGGGACCAGGAATGAGCCGCTCATTGTGCCGCAGCCCCACATTCCTTGACATCGGGTATTTATCCGAAATTATGTAGGAAAGAAGGATCGCAAGCATGACGGGAATCGCGCTGTCGGGCGTATCAAAGCACTTTGGCGCTGTCGAAGTGATCCGCGACGTGAGCCTGGACATTGAGCCAGGAGAGCTGGTCGTGTTTCTCGGTCCGTCCGGTTCCGGCAAGACGACGCTGCTCCGGATGATCGCCGGCCTCGAAAGCATTGACCAGGGGACGCTGACGATCGACGGGGTGCGCTCGGAGAACCTTGCGCCTGGCAGGCGCAACGTTGCCATGGTCTTCCAGAACTATGCGCTTTACCCACATATGACCGTCGCGGAGAACATGGCCTTTGGGCTGAGGAACATTCGGGTCGCGCCGGATGTCATACGCCAGCGGATCGCCGAGGCTGCGCGTATCCTGGAGATCGAAGCGCTGCTTCACCGGCGGCCGTCGCAACTCTCCGGCGGGCAGCGCCAGCGCGTGGCCATCGGGCGTGCGATCGTCAAGGAGCCCAAGGCATTCCTGTTCGACGAGCCACTCTCCAATCTGGACGCAGCGCTTCGGGCCCGTACACGCGTCGAGCTTGCCGAACTGCATCAGCGTCTCAAATCGACGATGATCTACGTCACCCACGACCAGGTGGAAGCGATGACGCTCGCCGACCGAATTGTGATCCTCAACGATTGCCGGATAGAGCAGATGGGAAGACCCGTCGATGTCTATGCACGTCCGGCGTCGCGCTTCGTCGCGACCTTCGTCGGGTCGCCGGCGATGAACATCCTGCCTGTCACGGTTTCGGGCTCGGGCGACAGGCTCAATGCGCGCTTGACCGATGGATCGCTCGTCGAACTTCCCGGCGCGCCAATCGACGTGGATTGGCGCGAACTCGGAGTGCGGCCGGAATCGCTGACTGTCGTCGCCGAGGGCAATGAAGCATTCGCCACGGCGACCGTTGTCGAGCGCCTTGGCGAGCGAACGCTCGTCTATGCGCGGCTCGCGGATGGGACGCAGGTGACGGCACAGGATCGCGGGCTTTCGAGCGTCAAACCGGGCGACGCCGTTCGGCTGAAGTTCGACACCACGGCCCTGCATCTCTTCGCCGCGGACGGATCGGCCTGGCACGCACGCGCCGACGGAGCCTGAACCCGCCGAGCGGGTCGTGCCCTCCGGCATTGCGGTGCACCTGCCGGGGCTCTAGCCCTTGATACCTGCCGAGAGCGTTATAGCCTCGGTCACCCGGCGCTGGAAGAAGAGGTAGGCCAGTGCCACCGGCAGGCCGGCCAGTACGGCTGCCGACAGCTGGCGCGCGTAGTAGACACCGAAGGCGTCGTTGACCTGCGTAATGCCGACCGTGATGGTCATCATCTCGGTGCGGGTCACCGAGAGGAACGGCCACAAGAACGCGTTCCACGTCCAGATGAAGCAGACGATCGACAGCGCGGTGGTTACCCCCCAGTTCATAGGCATGTAGATCTTGAAGAGGATCCCGAATTCGGACGCATTGTCCATGACCGCGGCCTCGCGGAAGTCCTTCGGGACCTGATCGAAAAACTGCTTGTACACGATGATGATGACGGGGTGGATAAGCTGCGGCAACATGATTCCGGCCCAGCTGTTGAGCAGGCCGAGGTTGGCGACCAGCACGAAGTGATTGATGATCAGCGCCGAAGTCGGCACCATAAAGGAGGCAAGGATCAGCCACCAAAGCGCGATCCGCCCCGGGAACCGCAACTGCGAGATTGCGTAGCCGCACAGCATCGAGATGAAGATGGTGATGACCGTTACGCCGACCGCGACCGCCACTGAATTGACGTACCAGGCGCCTATCTGCGTGGTGGTCAGGGCGCTGACGTAGTTCTCCAGAGTCGGCGTCTCGGGCCAGAGTTCGATGTAGGGCCGCACGACCTCGTCGTCCGGTTTGAGCGATGAGATCACACCCCAGTAGAGCGGGAACGCCCATAGGATGGCCCAGGCGAGCGTCAGTGCGGTGATGATCCCGCCCCAGAAGTTCCAGCGTTGCGCAGCCACGGCGTTCATCGGCGCCGCCTTTCGGCGAACCGGAGCAGTTGGAATTGCAGGACCGAGACGACCACCACAAGCACGAAGAGGGTCACGGCGACGGCCGCCGCCCTGCCTCCCTGGTTCTGCTGGAAGGCCTTCTGGAAGACGTAGTAGACGAGCACCATATTGTCGTTCGGCCGGCCGCCGATCGAGAACAGATAGACTTGGTCGAAGATCTTAAGCTGCAGGATGAGCTGGATGGTGAACACCAGCGAGGTGATCGGCCACAGCAGCGGCCAGGTGATGCGCCGGAACGTGGTCCATCGCGTCGAGTTGTCGAGCGCCGCGGCTTCGTAGATCTCCGCTGGTATGGACCGCAGTCCGGCGAGGAAGAGGAGGATCGAGAAGCCCGCGGTCCACCAGATCGTCACCCCGGCCACAGCCGGCAAGAACCAGGCGCGCGACTTGAAGACCGGCACGCGCGGGATTCCGAGCCAGTCCAGCACATGCATCGCGATCCCGAACTGGAAATTCAGCGTCCAGTCCCAGATCAGATAGACGACGGACACCGGCAGGATGTAGGGCAGGAAGAACAGCGCCAGCACGATCGACTGGAAGCGGCCCTTGAGCCGCGACACGCCTAGCGCGATCAACAGGGCGATGAGTGTCCCTGGGACGACCGTCATCAGCACGAAATAAGCGGTGTTCCAGAGCGCGCGCCGGAACATCGGGTCGTTGTCGAGCCGCAGGTAGTTGTTCAGACCAACCCACCGACCAGCGCCGATCAGCGGCGCATCGGTGAAGGAGATGCGGAACATCTGGACCGTCGGATAGACGAACGCCAGCAGATAGATCGCCAGGAAGGGAGCGACCAGCACCAGCGCGACAAGACGTTCAGTGCGGGAGTTGCGAAGCATGGCTCTTCCTCGAACACGGCTGGGGCCGCCCTGGGCGGGGCGGCCCCAGCCTTGAGCCTTACATGCTGTTCAACTCTTCCTTGATGGATTTCACCGCCTCGCCGGGGTCCATCTCTCCATTGAGGGTCGGCACAAAATAATTTGACATGATGTCGAAGATCGGCCCGGCGACACCAGCCTTGGGCGACTTCGGATCGAAGATCATGTTGGCCGTCAGCGTCGAGTAGGTCGCATTGGGCTCCATTGCCTTGTATTCAGCGGTTTCGGTGACTGGCTTGTAGGCAGGGATGTGCCCTGCCGTGGCCCAGAACAGCGAGTGCTTGTCCATCCAGGAGATCACCTCGAGAACGGCAGCACGCTTTTCCGGGCTGATTTCCTTGCCCTTGTTCTTCGGGATTGCGAATGAATGGCTGTCCGCATAGGTGCATGGCTTGTCGAAGATCACCGGGATCTCGACGGCGCCCCAGTCGAACAGCTTGCCTTGCTTGGCGAGGTCGGTCATCGTGGGAACTTCCCAGACGCCGTTGATCATCATCGCGGCTTTGCCCGAGGTGAACAGGGCGACGGTCGCGGGATAGTCCGTATAGGTCGACTGCAGCCCGGCCTTCGTCCACCCTTGCAGGACCGCTAACGCTTTCGCCAGCTTTTGAGGATTGTCGCCGGCGAGGAACTCGTTGCCCGTCAGAAGCTCGCCGCCTTGCTGGCACACCAGCGAATAAATGGTGCGGTACATGAAGTTGCCGTCGGCGGTGACGCTGCCCAGCGGGAACTCGACGCCGGCATCCTTCAACTTCTGCAGTGTCGCGGTGAATTCCTCCTTGTTTCTCATACCCACGGGACGGCCGTCGTCGCCGAGCACGCCTGCCTTCTTCAGGAGGACGCGATTGTAGTACAGGACGATCGGATGGGTATCGAGCGGCACCGCGTATTGCTTGCCGTCGACCGTCACGGCGCCCATCGTCGTCTGGGCGAAGTCCGAGGCCGAGAGGCCCATCTTGCTCATATCGTCGGCGGTGATTTCTTCGAGAATGTCCTGGCTCACCGCCAAGGGGATGCGGCTGGCATGATAGGTCATGACGTCAGGCGCCTCACCGACCGCGGCCGAGGTCTGCACCTTCGCGTAGAAGGGCGTGCCCCACTCCAGCGTCGTGGCGTCGATCTTGATCTTGCCGGCGTGGGCGGCGTTGAAGTCGGAGATCATCTGCTTCATGCGCACGCCGTCACCGCCGCCGAGGAAATCCCACCATGCGACGGTTTCTTCGGCCTGGGCCACGACGGCCCAAAATCCTCCGGCCGCAACCACCGCTAGGGCCATCATCTTGCGAAAGTTCATCTCAGCTTCCTCCCGAGTACGGCGGTTAGATCCGCCTTGAACGTTTCAATGCTACACCAAACCACTTCGCCTGCAACGGATTTTACGGTATATATCTGATACTCGGATATTAACTCAAAGTGTCACGCGCACCATCGAGTAGGAGTGCGGCGGCAAGTTCAGCGTCATTCCCTTGCCGCTGAGCGCTGCCCCATTGCCTTTGACCGGTGATACGTTGTCCGGCGCGTCCTTCGTGTTGCAGGCCTCGAGATCGTCATGACGGATGATCGTATGCTCGATGGACTTGGCGGCGAACCGCTCTAGGGCGACGTCGGCCTCTATCGTCTCGGACCCATGCCGGTTGATTGCGAAGAAGGTCAGCGTGCCGGCGTTCGAATTATGCACGCCCGCAATGTCGAGCCATGGCACCTTGTCGGCAGCGGCCGCGTCATAGGTAGGCACCTCGACCGCGAGCTGCAGCGCGGTGCCGCGGCCGTGCTTGGAGGCCAGCATAAAAGGCCAGTAGATCGTCTGCCGCCAGGCGCTGCCGCCGGGATCGGTCATGATCGGCGCGATAACGTTCACCAACTGCGCAATGCAGGCGATGCGAACAATATCCGACCGTCGAATGAAGGTGTTGATGATGCAGCCGACCTGCAGCACGTCCTCGAAATTGTAGATGTCTTCCAGAAGCCTGGGCGCTTCCGGCCAGTCCCAGCCGCGCATACGCTCGGCGTCCCGCTTGCGCTGATGGTACCAGACGTTCCACTCGTCGAAGGAGATCTTCACCTCCCGCTTCGAGCGGGTCTTGGCCTTCACGTAGTCGATGATGCCGGAGACCGTGCCAATGTAGCGGTCGAGCTTCGCCGGAAGAGCGAGATATTCGGCCGTATTCTTCTCGTAGTTTTCGAAATACATGTGGAGAGAGATGTAGTCGACCTGCTCGTAGGTCGCTTCCAACACGGTTGCTTCCCACTGCGGATAGGTCGGCATATTGGAATGCGACGAGCCGCAGACGACCAGTTCCACCGTTGGGTCGAGGCCGCGCAACGCCTTGGCCGTCTCGTTGGCCAGATGGCCGTATTCTTCCGCCGACTTGTGGCCGACCTGCCAGGGACCGTCCATTTCATTGCCGAGACACCAGAGGCGGCAGTTCCAGGGCTGCGCGCGTCCGTTCTTGGCCCTGAGGTCGGACCAGTAGCTGCCGCTCGGGTGGTTGACGTATTCAACGAACGCCCGCGCCTCGTCGAGGCCGCGGGAACCGAGATTGACCGCAAGCATCATCTCGGTGCCGGCCTTTTCGGCCCAGTCGGCGAATTCGTGGATTCCAACCAGGTTCGGCTCCGTCGTGCGCCAGGCAAGATCCAGCCGCCGCGGGCGGTTCTCCTTTGGGCCTATGCCGTCTTCCCAATTGTAGGCGGACACGAAGTTGCCGCCCGGGTAACGGCAGATCGGCGTGTCGAGCGCACGCACCAACTCGATCACGTCCTTGCGCATCCCCTCTGCGTCCGCTTGCGGATGTCCGGGCTCGTAGATGCCCGTATAGACCGCCCGACCAAGATGCTCGAGGAACGAGCCGTAAAGACGTTTGTCGATATCCGCGACGGCATAGGCCGCGTTCGCCGTGACTCTGGCCTTCATGATCCCTCCCACTGCGGATTATCAATCCGACTTTCCGGTCTATATCCGGGTCGCGGGTCAGTTAAGGGCGGAGTTCGTTCGCCCGTCAAGGGCCTAATACGCTCTCAAGCCTTCAGCAGGCGCAGAACGATGTCGTTGCTGTAATTGCCGAAGCCGCTACCGAAGATGTTTATGCCGCCGGGGTGACGCGCATCTTCCTTCACGCCGATTCGTATCCGGATCGAGCGGTGCCGCTCAAGCTCCAGATCAGCCAGCGAGCATTTGGAAACCTTGTTGTTGTTGCGATAGGTGCCGTTGTTCGTGACGCGCCAGTGTGTGAGGTCGCCATATTGCGATCCGGCCAGTTTCCACCAGCCGGGCGTATGCTTGCCGCGCTTGTCGCCATAGTCGGCTGGGGCCGTCCAGGTATCTATCTCGTGTCCGTTGATCGCTACCGTGATGTCCGATGGCCAATCCTTCGATGTGCCCGGGACCTCAGACGAAAGCTCCATCGCCAGTTCCAATCCGCCGACTTTGGCATTGGCAAGCGTCGCATTGTTGGGAAACTGGTATTCGACGAAGCCGCGCGTGAACCACAGCAGCCCTGCCCGCATACGGTCAGGATCGAGGAAGGTGTCGGGCACATCGAGAAGTCCGATGACGCCGTCTTTTGAACACAGGCCGCAGGGAGCGGAAACTTCGCATCTCGTATAGAGTCCAAGCGGCATCGCCACTTCTATGACGCCGAGATCCTGCGCCGGCGGGCGGTCCTTAAAGACGACAACCAACTCGGAGAAGGTCGAATAGCAAACCTTCTGGCTTCCCTTGCGCGCCTTCTGTGATTTCGTCTCGATCAAACCGACATCGACAAGAACCTGGATGTTTGCGGAAATCGTTGATTGCGGAAGACCCAGTTCTTCGGCCACTTGATTGACGTTTTTCGGCCCCTTGCGGTGCAGCAGATCGAGAATCCGGACCCGGACCTCGCTCGCGAGGCTCTTCAACAAGTCAAGCCGCTCAAGCGGATCGACAACCATGATTTCATTCGACATATGGCCCCGCAGTCGTCACACGGGGTTATGTATCAGCAGATCAGATACAAATAAAGACGGTGGCGTTATGAATTGAACCTCCTGGCTGGCATATCTTTCGTAACGACTTCGTCATTCAGTAGTTGACTAGCACGGCCACAACGGCGGCGCGTTGCCTGCGTTGACCAGTCCGGGGGAATGCCTGGCCGTCAGCATGCCCATGCACTTGGCAAAAGCGTCGCGGAACTTCTCATGCGCCGTTTGAAAGGTGAAATGCGCGCCCCAGAACGGCTCGTCTTGCCGACAGAGATCATTGAGCGCGGATCCGTCGGTCTGATCAGGATGAGCGCTAGGTCCTCATGCTCAGCCGATCAGGACTTTCCCAGTCCCATGTTTGAGCGGGGTTGGATGAAGCGCGCACAGCGCGCACTCGATATGTCAATCCCTTGACGCCCTTAGCCCTCAGCAGCCCACCGTAAGGCAACAAAATCAAAGTGATGCGCGGAGGCTCGCCGCCTCCCACTTGGCTAACACGAGGAAGAAAATGGCCATAAAGCATTGATAAATAACGACGATGGTGGGCCCGGAGGGGCGTCGTTTTCCACGGAAAATCAATATGTTAGAGGATGGTTCGCCAACCCATTCCCTTCGTATTCTCTCGTATGGTCTGGCGAACCCAAGGTCGAGCAGCAGGACTAGTTTTAATGCAAGCGGTAAGTCTGTCTTGTCTCACAAAGTGTCGATGGACGCATGTTGACCAGGGATTTTGCGGACGTCATAGACGACTGAGGGGTCACAAGCCCACACTCGACCTTCTCATGGCGCTTGGTTAGATGCATCAGCGATTGAGCACAATGCAGATAGATAGATATCTGTTTCATTGCCGAGGTTTTCTGTGAGCGAGCAATATCGATTCCCCTGGCGGGAGCGCATGACGATCCTCGGCGATGTGGAGGCGGCATCCTTCCTTCCGTGGATCGAGCGTCATGCCGCCAAGCTCGGGCTCGCGCAGGCCATATGGGTTGCCGGTCCCGATCGCATCGAACTCGACATTGTCGGCCCGGCCGAACTCATCGACATGATGGAGATGGGATGCTCGCTTGGACCAATCGATGTCTGGGTCGAGGCCATCCATCGGGCGCCGATTGAGAGCGAATCGGGCTAGTTTCCGGCCTGCGGCTTCTGCCTGCCAAGGTGCCATGCACCTTTTTTGGGCATTATTGCCCGTGAGGAAATGTTGTGCAAACGTGACCCGCCTATTAGCATATGCTTGACCGCGAAGCTGCGCTCAGGAAGATGCTGATGTTGTTTGAAAGTTGATGTATGCCGCCTTATCCGACCGGCTCATGGATACCTGTTGCCCTCTCCGCGGACTTGCCGGCGGGAACCGTAATGCCCGCGCAGTCCCCGGCTGGGCCGGTTGCGCTTTGGCGAAGCCGTTCGGGCCGAGCATCGGCGTTTGCGGACAGATGCCCCCATCGCGGCATGCGCCTTTCCCACGGCTTTGTACGCGGTGAAACCCTGTCCTGCATCTATCACGGCTGGGGCTATGCTCAGGAGGGAAATTGCCTGCGCATTCCCGCTCATCCGGCGCTGACTCCGCCGGACACGATTCGCGTTGCAACGCAGCATGTCGAGGATGGCGACGGTATCATCTGGATTTCCGCCGGCGAACCCGCTGCACGGCCACCGAGATTCGAGGGCTTCGCGCCGCTCCGCTCCATGGTGGCGGAGACAAGCATCGCGGCGCTGGAGGCGGCCACGGGCACGAAGGCCGCTGGAGGTGTGCTCGACTACACCAGCGACGACACGTCCGTCCGGCTGCTGCTTGCTCCCGAAGGGCCCGCGCGCACGCTGATGCATGTCCTGGTCAATAGGGACAGCGATCCGAATCACCTTATCGCCGCGTCGAGGGCCGCCGAGGCGCTGCGGCGGGCGGCCGAGCATATCGAGCGGGGCGGGACAGGCCGATGACCCGCAACGCGATGATCGACGAATGGTATCCCGTCGGCCTTGCGAGCCAGCTCGACGCGCATGGGCGCGGCACGGCCCTGATGGGCGAGCCCATCGAGGTGAGATGCGGCGAAGACGGAACCGCCAAGGTCACAGGCGGCAACGGACGTGTCCTCCCAACCTGCATCCGCTATGGCCATGTCTGGTCATCGCTCGGCGATCCGAAAAAGCCGCTGTTTGCGATCCCCGAGGCCGATCAGCCTGGCCGCCGGCTCGTCGATGTCGGCGTGGTTCGCGTGCGCTGTTCGCCATTGCGCGCGGTGGAAAACTTCCTGGACATTGCGCATTTTCCATTCGTCCACACCGACATATTGGGCTCCGAACCGCACACGGAGGTCCAGAACTACAAGGTCGAAATCCGCGAGGACGAAGACGAGGTTTGGGCTACCCAGGTGAAGTTCTACCAGCCGCAGGCCGCGAAGTCGGCGGAGGGCGGCATAACGACGGAGTACATGTATCGCGTGCCCGCGCCGACATGCTCGATCCTCTACAAGACCTGCCCGCCGCGTCCCGGCGAATGGGACGTCATTACGCTGTTCGTGCAGCCGCTTGCCGAAGACCTGTGTGACGTGTGGCCCTGGATGGCGCTGTTCGACGACGAGACGCCGATGACGGACCTGATCCATTTCCAGCAGACGATCTTCGTCCAGGACCGGTCGATCCTCGAAAACCAGATCCCGAGGTTGCTGCCGCTCGACCCCGGCATGGAGATTCCCACGCGAGCCGACCTGACTTCGGTTGCCTACCGGCGCTGGCTGAAGCGCCATGGCTACACCTACGGCGCGCAACTGGTGGCGCAATGAAGCTCTACGACTACGTGCTGTCGCCGAGCTGTTACAAGGTGCGCCTGATGGCGGCGCTGGCAGGGGTGAAGCTCAGCATCCGGCCCGTCGACTTCCATCCCGGTGCCGAGCATCGCGGTCCGGAACTCATGGCGCTCAACCCGGCGGGTTCGATCCCGATCCTTGAGGACGGCGACCTCGTCCTGACCGAATCCTCGGCCATGCTTGTCTACCTCGCTACAAAGGCGGCACCGCAATGGCTGGGCAACGATACGGCCGTGCAAGCGGCGCGTGTCCAACAATGGCTTTCGTTCTCGCATCGACTGACAGCAAGCCTGGGGGCGGCGCGCCTGCACGAGATGCTGCTGCGCCCGGGCAACATCGATGCCCTTAAGGGACAGGGGACGGCAGCCCTGCGGGAATTGGAAGCTGGTCTCGTAGAACAGAGTATCCGCGGCCAGCGCTTCCTCGCATCGGACCGGCCGACGGTCGCGGACATCGCCTGTTTCCCCTATGTGGCGCTGGCGCCGGACGGCGGGGTCTCGCTCGATCCTTATCCCACGATCCGTCTATGGTCGCGGGCCATCCGCGGTCTCGACGGCTTCATCGAGATGCCTGGCATCCACCGGCTGCATGAGCTCAAACCCGAGCCCGTCCCAGAAGTAGGCGAGGCCTGAAATGGCGGGTTATCTGTTGAAGAACTGTGCCGCGGTCATCGTCGACGATGGCGACGGTCCGCGCGTCCGCCGCAACGTCGATGTGTTGACCGACGGCCCGGCGATACGGGCCATCGGCGAAGCCCTGGATAAGGGTGAGTTGCCTGTGGGGACCGTCACGCAGGACGCCGCCGGTTGGTTCGTCTATCCCGGCCTCGTCAACACCCATCACCACTTCTTTCAGTGCTTCGTGCGCAACCGCGCCGATCTGGACTGGACGAAGCTGTCGGTCATCGAATGGCTCGACCGCATCTATCCCATGTTCTCACGGCTGACCGAGGAGTGCTTCTATCACTCATCGGTCACGGCCATGGCGGAATTGATAAAGCACGGCTGCACGACGGCATTCGATCATCAATACTGCTTTCCGCGGCATGCCGGCAAAAGGCTGATCGACCGACAGTTCGAGGCGGCCGAACTGCTCGGCATGCGCTTCCATGCCGGACGTGGCGGCAACACGCTGCCGAAATCGGAAGGCTCGACCATCCCCGACGCCATGCTGGAAACGACGGACGAGTTCATCGCCGACTGCGCCCGGCTGATCGACACCTACCATGATGACGGCAAGTTCAGCATGCGTCAGGTCGTGGTCGCGCCCTGCCAGCCGGTCAACTGCTATCGCGAGACATTCGTGGAATCGGTAGCGCTGGCGCGCGACCGCAAGGTGCGCATGCACACCCATGTCGGCGAAGGCGAAAGTCCGGTCATGCAAGCCCGCCACGGCCTGCGCACGGTGGATTATTGCGCGGAGATCGGTTTCTCCGGGACGGATGCCTTCTATGCCCATTGCTGGGAACTGACCCACGACGAACTGCGCAAGATGGCCGCTATCGGCACCGGCGTGGCGCACTGCCCGGAGCCGGTCTATCTCGTCGGCGCCGAAATCACCGACATACCGGCGATGTCGGCCCTCGGGCTGAGTGTAGGACTGGGTTGCGACGGCGCCGCCTCGAATGACAATTCCAACCTGATGCACTGCATCCATTCAGCCTACATGCTGCAATGCCTTGCGGCGTCGACACGCGACCACCCGGTTCCGCCGCCGGTCGATTTCCTCGGCTATGCGACGACAGGTGGCGCGGCGCTGCTCGGGCGCGGCGATATCGGCAGGCTGTCGCCCGGCATGGCCGCCGACCTGTTCGCGATCGACACGCGGCGCATGGACTATGTCGGCACGCGGCATGATCCGCTGAGCCTGCTGGCCAAGGTGGGCATCGGCACGCCGACCGACATGACGATGATCAACGGCCGCATCGTCTGGGCCAAGGGAGAATTCCCGGGGCTCGACGAGGCAAGGCTGTTCGCGCAAGCCGAGGCGGCGCTCGCCACCGTGGAATTCTAGCAACCAAAACCAAAACCAAAAGCAAGGGGAACCGACATGCTGACAAATCTTACCCGCAGAACCTTGATGAAGGGCGCCGCCGCTACCGGGCTCGTCGCCGCGGTGGGCAGCCGCGTGCTCGCCGCCGACGGACCGCTGGGCATCGTGCTGGTGGTCCCCTCGCCGGTCGGCGACGTCGGCTGGGGCCGTGCGCTGGCCGACGGGCTCGAGCCGGTCAAGGCCGCCTATGGCGACAAGGTGAAGGTCACCATCCTCGAAAACATTCAGGAAGGCCCCGACGCCGACCGCATCATGAACAAGGCGGTCGCGGACGGGAACAAAGTGCTCATCGCCGGCTCCTTCGGCTATCAGAACGGCGCCCTGCAGATCGCGCGCCGCAATCCCGATGTCACCGTGCTGCACGCGTCCGGTTTCGAGGTGGCGCCAAACTTCTCACCCTTCGCTGCACAATATTCCCAGGGCACCTATCTGATGGGCATGGCGGCGGCCGCGCTTTCGAAGACGGGCAAGCTCGGCTCGGTGTCGGCCTTCGCCATCCCCGAGCTGATAACCTCCATCAACGCGTTCACGCTGGGTGCGCAGGCTGTGAAGCCCGATGTCGAGGTTTCCGTCGTATGGGTGAATTCCTGGTTCGACCCGGCCAAGGAGCAGGAAGCCGCCAAGGCGCTGCTGGCGCAGAAATGCGACGTCATCTTCTCCAACGCGCAGGACACGCCTTCCGTCGTCGCGGCTTGCGAAGAGGCAGGCATCCCCGCCTTCAACCTCAACTCGTCAATGAAGAAATACGCGCCCAAGACCTATCTCGGCTGCGTGGCGACCGATTGGTCGCCCTTCTTCAAAGCCTCGGTCGACGCCCACTTTGCTGGTACCTTCAAGGGCGCCAGCGCCTTCCTGGGGGTCGGCGACAAGGTCGTCGAGGTCGTCGACTGGAACCCGGGCATCCCGGCAGACATCATGACCAAGATCAAGGAAGTCGAAGCCAAGATCGCCGACGGCAGCTTCTCGCCCTTTGCCGGTCCGATCGCCAAGGCCGACGGCAGCGAAGGCGTCCCCGCCGGCAAGACTATGGCCGTGGCCGAGATCGTCGCCATGGACTGGCACGTCAAGGGCGTCACCACGCCGCTGCCCAAGTAACCATGACCGCCCCGCTCCTGTCGCTGCGCGGCATCTCCAAGAGCTACGGCCAGATCCATGCCAATCGCGACATCGATCTGGACGTGGCTCCGCGCTCTATCCACGCGATCCTCGGAGAGAACGGTGCGGGCAAATCGACGCTGATGAAGCTCATATACGGCGTCGAGCAGCCGGACGCCGGAACAGCGACCTGGAAAGGAGACCCCCTGGCGCTCGCGTCCCCGGCGGATGCGAGGCGCAAGGGGATCGGCATGGTCTTCCAGCATTTCTCGTTGTTCGAGACGCTGACGGTGGTGGAGAACGTCCGGCTGGTCGTGCCCGGGAGGAAATCGGACCTTGCGCAAGGCATCTGCAAGCTCGGCCGCGACTTCGGCCTGGAAGTCGATCCGCTCGCCCATGTGCACGCGCTCTCGGTTGGAGAGCGGCAGCGGGTGGAAATCATCCGCTGCCTGATGACCGAACCGCAGCTCCTGATCCTCGACGAACCGACCTCCGTCCTGCCGCCGCAATCGGTGGAGAAGCTTTTCGAGACATTGCGGCGGCTGCGCGACGGCGGCGTGTCCATCCTTTTCATCTCGCACAAGCTGGAGGAAATCCGTGCGGTCTGCGACCGCGCGACCATCCTGCGCGGCGGTCGCATCACCGGCAATGTGGATCCCCGCGACCACGACGCGCACGACCTCGCCCGCATGATGATCGGCCGCGACATGCCGCAGCCCATGCCGGCAGTCGCACATTCCGGCGGGGAAAAGCGCCTTGAAATCGTCGGCCTCGACCATCGACCCGACGATCCCTTCGCCGCGGCGCTTTCCGATGTCAGCCTGACGGTCCGGGCGGGCGAGATCCTCGGCATCGCCGGCATCTCGGGTAACGGGCAGAGCGAACTCGCCGCGCTGATCTCGGGCGAGACGATGCTGCCGCGCGAACAGTCACAGCGTATCTTCATCATGGGAAAGGATGTCGGCGCGCTCGATGCGGCTGCCCGCCGGCGGCTGGGCTTCGCCTTCGTTCCGGAGGAACGGCTGGGCCGTGGCGCGGTGCCCGAAATGTCGCTCGTCCTCAACAGCCTGCTGACCGCACATCCCTCCGGCCTCTTGAAACGCGGCCTTGTCGACACGGCCCGTGCGAAGGCCTTCACAGAAGACTGCGTGCGGCAGTACGACGTGCGTACACCGGGTCCCGAGGCCGAGGCGGGGGCGCTTTCGGGAGGCAATCTCCAGAAATTCATCGTTGGCCGCGAGATTATGTTATCCCCTAAATTGCTGTTTGTGGCGCAGCCCACCTGGGGCGTGGACGTCGGCGCGGCATCCGCCATCCGCCAGCGCCTTGTCGCCCTGCGCAACGAAGGCATGGCCATTCTGGTCATCTCGGAGGAACTGGAGGAACTGTTCGAGCTTTGCGATGCGATCCAGGTGATCCATCAGGGTCAGCTGAGCGCGCCGCTAGTGACGCGCGACACCAGGCCCGAGGAGATCGGCCGTTACATGATCGGCGCGCATTCGACGGCCGAAAAGATCCCCGCATGAGCGCTTCGTTCCGACCCTCCCTTCCCGTGCTGATTCGACGTGAACACGCCTCGCCAGCAATCAAGCTGGCCGCACCGGCCGCGGCACTCGGCGCGGCGACGCTGCTCAATCTCGGGCTCTACCTCCTGATGGGCCGCGATCCGGTCGCCGTTTTCCAAGCGATGCTTCTTGAGCCCTTCCTGTCCTGGGCCTCGTTTTCGGAAGTCCTGCTCAAGATGGGGCCGCTGTTGCTGATTGCGCAGGGGCTTGCCATCGGCTTTCGCGCAAAGATCTTCAACATCGGCGCCGAGGGCCAGTTCATCCTCGGCGCGATCTTCGCGTCGGCCATTCCCATTTGGCTCCCGCAGGCAACAGGTCAGTGGATCTGGCCCGCCATGCTCGTCCTCGGCGCGCTGGGCGGCGCGCTTTGGGCCTCGCTCACGGCGTTCTGGCGCGTGCGGCTCAACGCAAACGAGATTCTCGTGTCGCTCATGCTGGCGCTCGTTGCGGCGCAACTTCTCAACTATCTGCTTCTTGGCCCCTGGAAGGACCCGGCCGGCTTCAACTTCCCGCAGTCGGTGATGTTCCAGTACGACGCGATGGTACCGATCCTGATCCCCGGCACCCGCGTCAACGTCTCGCTGCTTATCGCCTTCGCGTTCTCCCTCGCGGCCTGGGTCTTCATGCAAAGGAGTTTCGCCGGCTACAAGCTGCAGGTCGGCGGTCTTGCTCCGCGCGCGGCCGGATACGCCGGCTTCAACGAAGGACGCGCGATCTGGCTTTCGCTCCTCATCGGTGGCTTAGCGGCTGGCCTCGCCGGGGCTGCCGAGGTGGCCGGGCCGCTCGGCCAGTTGCAGCGCTCCATCTCGACCGGCTACGGCTACGCCGCCATCATCGTGGCCTATCTCGGTGGCCTTCACCCGATAGGCATCGTTTTTTCCGCGCTGCTCATGGCGGCCCTCTATATCGGCGGCGACAACGCCATGGTCTCGGCAAATCTGCCGATCGCCGCTGTCCGGGTCTTCCAGGGTAGCCTGCTGCTCGCCTATCTCGTCGCCATGGCCTTCGTCCGCTACCGGCTCGAATGGCGCCATGCCGCTCACGGAAGCACTCCATGAATGCCGTCGAGTTCATCGTCGCCGGAATGCTGGCGGCGGCCACGCCGTTCCTTTTGGCCGCGCTGGGCGAAATGGTGGCCGAGCGGGCCGGCGTCCTCAATCTCGGCGTGGAGGGAATGATGGCCATGGGAGCGGTCGTCGCCTTCATTATCGTCTATCACGGCGGCGGTCACCTCCTGGGTTTCCTCGCCGCGGGCCTCGCCAGCGCGGCTCTTTCCCTTGTCTTTGCCATCATCGCGCTGGGGTTCCGCGCCAACCAGGTCGCGGTGGGACTCGCTATAGGCATACTCGGCCAGGGCCTCTCGGCATTGTTCGGCAAGAGCTATGAGAGCCTTACGGTCAAGGGCCTGCCGAAGCTTTCATTGCCCTGGCTTTCAGATATCCCGGTCATCGGCGGCCTCTTCGCTCAGGACGTCATCGTGTGGCTCTCGCTGGCCGTGACCGTCGCCATCTGGGCGATATTCGCCTACACCAAGACCGGCCTTGTCGTGCGCGCCGTCGGCGAGAATCCCAAGGCGGCCCATGCGCTGGGCTATCCGGTGATTGCCGTGCGCTTCGCCGCTGTCGCTTTCGGCGGCGCGTTTGCGGGTTTCGCCGGTGCCTACGCGGCCGTGGTTTACACGCCGCTCTGGGCCGACGGCATGATCGCCGGGCGCGGCTGGATCGCGATCGCGCTCGTGGTCTTCGGCACTTGGCTCACCAGCCGTATCTTCCTCGGCGCCTGCCTCTTCGGCGCCGTCTCCCTCGCAAGCCTCGCGGCCCAGGCGACCGGGCTCGACGTTTCCTCGCAACTTCTGTCGAGCCTGCCTTATCTCGTGACAATCGTCGTGCTGGGCGTCATTTCCTCGAACCGGCGCCTGCTCAAGCTCAACGGCGTGGCTTCGCTGGGAGAGCCATTCGAACACTGAGCAATTCCAATGCCGCTTGTGAGCAGGCCTCAGGGGCCAACATACTCGAAAGTGGATGAGCCTCAGAAGCTCAGGTCATTTGCCTGATAAGGTGGCGGCGAATGGCGTTGCTGCTCTTGGGCCACTTGGCTGCTCACCGACGGCAAAAACTGCGCTTGCCACGCTGACGATTGCGACATGGTCCTTTGCGGCCGCCCCCGCAGCGGCACTGTCGCCACGCAGGATCGCGGTGACTATGGCGTCATGCTCCTGCCAGGATTTGGCAAGGCGTCCGGCCAACCTGAACTGGGCACGCCGGAAAGGGGCAAGACGGCTGCGCGTCGTCGCTGTCAGCTCATAGATGTGCGTGCTGTGAGCGCCGCGATAGAGCCGGCTGTGAAACTCGGTGTTGAAATATTCATAGTCTTCCTCGGCGCCCAGCCGCACCAGCCGTGCCGAGGCCTCGTGCTCGGCCTCGAGCGCGCGGCGCTCGCTGACGGTCATGCGCTCGGCGCAGAAGCGCGCACATATGCCTTCAAGTTCAGCCATGCTTTCGAACATCGAGGTGAGATATTCCTGGGTGACGACGGCGACGATGGCGCCTCTGTTCGGTCGCCTTTCAACCAGACCCATGGCGCTTAGCTGTCCGAGCGCCTCGCGCACAGGGGTGCGCGACACCTCGAAGCGGGCGGCAAGCGAGGTTTCGTCGAGCTTTTCACCAGGGCGCAGTACGCCGGTGACGATGCGGTCGCCGATGGCCCTCACCATCTGATCAACGGTCGTTCCCAATCGGACCAAGCTGCGCTTTCCCGACACGCCTCCTCCAAGCCTCCGTTTTCATTTCCAGACCATGAACCGGCCGAACGAAAGTCCGCTTCCGACTCAGTCGTACCCTGTATGCCTATGTTTTAATCTTCCTGTCAAATTGTCTGATTTCAAGGCAAAAAGTGCATGCAGTTGCCTTTCGATTGTGCAATGCCAACAGATATTATTACTGATTTTATTGGGTAAATTTTAATTTCTGGATTGGCATAGCAATTGCATGCACTTTGTTGAGAAGGCGTTAACCGACCCGGAAAGGGTCCTATAGGGGAGCATAAGAGATGACCGACCGATTCATGCTTAGCCGCCGCCAGCTGCTCAAGACCTCCGCCGCCGGAGCGGCACTCGGGCTTGCGTCCGCGGCCTTTCCCGTCAGCAGGGCCTTTGCCGCCAGCGCCACCGTCGGCTTCATCTATGTCGGGCCGAAGGATGACTATGGTTACAACCAGGCGCATGCCGAAGGTGCGGCGACGCTGAAGGCCATCGAGGGCATAACTGTCGTGGAGGAGGAGAACGTACCGGAGACGGTCGACGTCCAGAAGACGATGGAATCGATGATCAATCTCGACGGCGCCTCGCTGATCTTCCCGACCTCTTTCGGCTACTTCGACCCCCACATGCTGGCCATGTGCGCGAAATTCCCCAACGTGCAGTTCCGCCATTGCGGCGGCATGTGGGACAAGGCGAAGCACCCGATGAATGCCGGCTCCTATTTCGGCTATATCGGCATGGGCCAGTATCTCAACGGCGTTGTCGCCGGCCACACCTCAAAGACCAAGAAGCTCGGCTTCGTCGCGGCCAAGCCCATTCCGCAGGTGCTGCTCAACATCAACTCCTTCCTGCTCGGCGCGCGCTCGGTCGATCCGACCATCACTTGCCAGGTCATCTTCACCGGCGAGTGGTCTCTGGCGGTTAAGGAAGCAGAAGCCACCAATGCGCTGGTCGACCAAGGCGCCGACGTCATCACTTGCCATGTCGACAGCCCGAAAGTGGTGGTCGAGACGGCGGCCGGACGCGGCGCTTTCGTCTGCGGCTATCACGCCAACCAGAGCCCGCTGGCGCCTGAAAAATATCTCACCGGCGCAGAGTGGAACTGGGCCAAGGTCTACAAGATGTTCGTCGACGACCTGACGATCGGCACGCCGCTGCCCAACTTCACGCGTGGCGGCCTTGCCGACGGCTTCGTCAAGATGAGCCCGCTAGGGCCCGCCGTCGGCGAAGCAGGCCGCAAGCAGTTCGACGCCACCCTGGCTGAAATGATGAAGGGCGGCTTCGCCGTCATCAAGGGACCGCTGAAGAGCAACAAGGGCGCCGTCGTCGCCACTGCGGGGCAGGCTTTCCCGGAGACAGCGATCGAGCTCGAAAGCATGGACTATCTGGTCGAGGGCGTCGTCGGCTCGACCGCCTGATCTGGGGGTGGGACGATGGTGGACACGGTGACAGGGGCCGGCATGCCGGCACTCTTCGGCGCCAGGGGATATCCTCCGGTGCTGGAATGGATCGCGCGGCGGGCGGAAGCCTTCGTCATTCCGCTCGCAGCACTTGTCGTCGGCATGGCGCTGTTCAGCCTGTTCATCGCACTGGTCGGCAAGTCGCCGATCCTGCTCTACGAGACCATGTGGCGGGGCGGCTTCGGCTCCTGGTTCTCGATCCAGAACTCGCTGTCGCGGGCCGCACCGCTGCTTCTGGCGGCGCTCTGCGTGGCACTCCCGGCGCGGCTTGGCCTCGTCGTCATAGGCGGTGAGGGCGCCATCGTGCTGGGCGGCGTTGGTGCTGCTGCCATCGGCGTGGCGCTCAGCGGCTCGCCATCGTCAATCGTCATTCTTGCCATGGGCGTGGCGGGCATGGCCGCCGGCGGCATCTGGATCGGTGCCGTCGGCGCGCTGCGCCACTACCGGGCCGTCAACGAAACCATCTCCAGCCTGCTGATGGCCTACATCGCCATCGCGCTGATGAACCAGTTGGTGGAAGGGCCGCTGCGCGACCCGGCCTCGCTCAACAAACCTTCGACCCAGCCGCTGGCGGACATCTACCGCATCGGCAACATTCCGGGCATGGACGTGCATTGGGGGCTGGTCGTTGGCGTGGTCGCCTGCGTTCTCTCCTGGGTGCTCATCGAAAAGACCCGCTGGGGTTTCGCCGCGCGCATCGCCGGCGGCAATGTGCGCGCGGCACAGGTGCAGGGGCTGGCCGTCGGGCCGCTCATCATCGGCTTCACGGCACTGGCGGGCGGCTTCGCCGGGCTTGCCGGCATGCTGGAGGTCGCCGCCGTGCAAGGCAGCGCCAATGCCTCGCTCGCCGCCGGCTATGGTTACACCGGCATCCTCGTCGCCTTCCTCGCCCGCCACAACCCGCTGGCCATCATTCCGGTCGCCATCCTGCTTGGCGGCATCGACGCCTCGGGCGGGTTGATCCAGCGCCGCATGGACCTGCCCGACGCCACGGTGCTGGTGCTGCAAGGCATGGTCTTCATCGTCATCCTGTTCAGCGAAACCTTTTACGGCCGCTTCAAGGCCTTCAATCCCGACCTCTGGAAAAGGGCCTCCTGATGGACGCGACCGAGATCGGCCTCTGGGGCGTGCCGCTGGCCATTCTGGGCGGCGCCATCCGCGTGTCGACGCCCTTCATCTTCGTCTCGCTGGGCGAGGCGATCACCGAGCGTTCCGGCCGCATCAATCTGGGGCTGGAAGGCACGCTCGTCTTCGGCGCCATGACCGCCTATGCGGTCGCGGTGATGACCAACTCGCCGTGGCTCGGCCTGCTTGCCGCAGCTTTCGCCGGCCTGTTTTTCGGCCTGTTCCATGGCTGGATCTGCAAATTTCGTGGGGTCAACGACATTGCCATCGGCATCGCGCTGATGCTGTTCGGCTCGGGCCTCGCCTTCTTCTTCGGCAAGCCGTTCATCAAGCCGAAGGCGCCCAACCTGCCGGCCATTCCGTTCGGCGGTTGGTCCGATATCCCGCAGGTGCAGGCGGCGCTCGACGTCAACGTGCTATTCCTGATCGGCGCGGTGCTTTCCGTCATCCTGTGGTGGGCGTTCCGCAACACGCGCGCCGGCCTCATAGTGCGTGTCGTCGGTGACAGTTCCGATGCAGCACGCGCCATGGGCCTCAACCCCGACACGGTGCGGCTGCTCGCCACCGGCGTCGGCGGCGCGCTGGCCGGCATCGGCGGCGCCTACCTATCGCTCTACTATCCCGGCAGTTGGACCGAGCGCATCTCGTCAGGCCAGGGTCTGATGGCGGTGGCGCTGGTCATCTTCGCGCGCTGGAACCCGCTCGGCTGCTTTGCCGCGGCCCTTTTGTTCGGCGGAGCCGGCGCGCTCGGCCCGGCGCTGCAATCGGTCGGCGTCACGCAAGGCTACTACCTGTTTTACGCCGCTCCCTACATCCTCACCCTCATCATCATGATCGTCACCTCCTCGCCGACACGAACGCTTGCCGGCGCGCCAGGCGAATTGTCGATCACCAAATGAGACTTGGCACCAAATGACTGGAGTTTTGCCTATGAACGCCAGAGCCGAGATTGCCCAACACACCATCGATGCCGAGCCCTATCCGTGGCCCTACAATGGTGACCTGCGGCCCGACAACACGGCGCTGATCATCATCGACATGCAAACCGATTTCTGCGGGCCTGGCGGCTATGTCGACCATATGGGTTACGACCTCTCGCTGGTGCGGGCGCCGATCGAACCGATCAAGGCGGTGCTGTCGGCGATGCGGGCCAAGGGGTATACCATCATCCACACGCGCGAGGGGCACCGGCCCGATCTCGCCGACCTGCCGGCCAACAAGCGCTGGCGTTCGCGCCGCATCAATGCCGGTATCGGCGATGCCGGCCCGTGCGGGCGCATCCTGGTGCGCGGCGAGCCTGGCTGGGACATCATCCCCGACCTCTACCCGATCGAGGGGGAGCCGATCATCGACAAGCCTGGCAAAGGCTCGTTCTGCGCCACCGACCTGGAGCTGATCCTCAACCAGCGCCGCATCGAGAACATCGTACTGACCGGCATCACCACGGATGTCTGCGTGCACACCACAATGCGCGAAGCCAATGACCGCGGCTATGAATGCATGATGCTGGAGGATTGCTGCGGGGCGACCGACCACGGCAACCATCTGGCGGCGATCAAGATGATCAAGATGCAAGGCGGCGTCTTCGGCACGGTGTCGAATTCGACGGCGCTTGTGGCTCAGTTGCCATGAGGAGGCCGCGATGAGCGACAGCGTCCGAAAAGCCGTCGGCGTCGAAACCATCGGCATGACCATGCGCTTCGGCGGCTTCACCGCGCTGGACGCCGTGTCGGTGAAAGTGCCGGCAGGTTCCTTTCACGCGCTGCTTGGCGAGAATGGCGCCGGCAAGTCGACGCTGGTCAAATGCATGATGGGTTTTTATCACCCGACATCAGGCGACATGATGGTCGACGGCCGCGAGGTGGCAATCGCCAGTCCGCGTGACGCTTCGGCGCTTGGGCTCGGCATGGTCTACCAGCATTTCACCCTAGTGCCGTCGCTGACAGGGGCGGAAAACCTCGTCATCTCGCGCGAGAAGGTTCCTGGCATCATCGACTGGCGCAAGGAGCGCAGCGACCTTGCCGTGTTCATGGAGCGCATGCCGTTCAAGCTGCCGCTCGACGTCAAGGTGGCGGAGCTTGCTGCTGGCGAAAAGCAGAAGCTCGAAATCATCAAGCAGCTTTATCTTGGCCGCTCCTTCCTGGTGCTGGACGAGCCAACCTCGGTGCTGACGCCCGGCGAGGCGCAAGAGGTGCTGGGGCTTGTGCGCGACATGACGAAAGCCGGCGACCTCACCGTGCTGATGATCTCGCACAAATTCCATGAGGTGACCGCCTTCGCCGACGATGTCAGCGTGCTGCGCAAGGGCAGGCTGACGGGAACGGGCCGCGTCGCCGACCTCGGACACAAGGCGATGGCCGCGATGATGATCGGCGACCAGCCGATCGCCGCCCTTGACAGCCGTGCGGCGCCAAAACCCGATGCCGAGATCGTGCTCAAGGTCAGATCGCTGAAGGCGCCGGATCGAACCGGGCTGAAGTCGATCCGCATCGAGGATCTCGGTGTGCGATCGGGCGAGATCGTCGGCATCGCCGGTATTTCCGGCAACGGCCAGAAGGAGTTTCTGGAAGTGCTGGCCGGTCAGCGCCCGCGCGAGGCCGGCGAGGTGCTTGTGCGCGGCGCCACCTACGCAGCGACGCGGGCCGAGGCGCGCGCGCTCAATGTCCGGCTCATTCCCGAGGAGCCGCTGAAGAATGCTTGCGCGCCGAAAATGACCGTGGCCGAGAACATCTCCTTTCGCACCTTCGACATGGACGGCAATGGCAGACCGGTGAGCTGGATCAATGCCAGTGCGATCCGTGCTTTCAGCGCCAGGCTAGTCGAACAGTTCAAGGTCAAGACCGCATCGCTGTCGTCGCCCATCGCCTCGCTGTCAGGCGGCAATGTGCAGCGCGCGGTGCTGGCGCGCGAACTGACCGGCGGGGTCGATCTGCTGATCGTCTCCAACCCATGCTTCGGCCTCGACTTCTCGGCGGTGGCCGAGATCCGCGCCCGTATCATGAAGGCGCGCAATGCCGGGGCCGCCGTGCTGCTGATGTCGGAGGACCTCGACGAACTGCTGGAACTGTCGGACCGCATCTTCGTCATGTCGGACGGCGCGCTGGTCTACGAAACGCCGATCGCGCAGGCGAGCGTGCAGACCATCGGCGAACATATGGCGGGACATCATTGATGGCTGAAATCGATGCGCAGCCGTTTGCATTTGCATTCAAGTCCGACACGATGGCGCTGGTGGTCATCGACATGCAGCGCGATTTCGCCGAGCCGGGCGGCTTCGGCGCCAGCCTCGGCAACGATGTCAGCCGGGTCACCGCGATCGTGCCGACGGTGAAGAGACTGATCGAGGGGTTCCGCGCCGCCGGCCTGCCGGTGATCCACACCATGGAGTGCCACCGGGCTGACCTCTCCGACCTGCCGCCTGCCAAGCGCGACCGCGGCAATCCGTCGATCCGCATCGGCGATGTCGGGCCGATGGGCCGCGTGCTGATCGTTGGCGAGCCGGGAACGGCGATCCTCGACGAGCTGGCGCCGCTGCCCGGCGAGGTCGTCATCGAGAAGCCGGGCAAAGGCGCCTTCTACGCGACCAGTTTTGATGAGGAACTGAAGCGGCTCGGCGCGCGGCAACTGGTTTTCGCCGGCGTCACCACCGAAGTCTGCGTCCAGACGACGATGCGCGAGGCCAATGATCGCGGCTATGAGTGCCTGCTCGCCGAAGATGCGACGGAAAGCTATTTTCCCGAGTTCAAGGCGGCGGCCATCGCCATGATCCGGGCGCAAGGCGCCATTGTCGGCTGGACGGCGACGACCGACCAGGTGCTGCAAGGACTTGCCGATGGCTAATCTGAGTTTTGCCGGCCTCGTCGGTGGCGGCTGGCGCGAGCTGGCATTCGAGCCTTTTCGCGAAGGCATCACGGTGCACTGGCTGCTCAAGGGCGGACCGGTCGAGCCGTCGGTGGCGATCCTCGACTACCGGCCCGGCGCCGGCGTACCGCGCCACCGCCATGTCGGGCTTGAAACCATCGTCGTGCTCGAGGGTACGCAGAGCGACGAGAATGGCGACTATCCCACGGGAAGCGTCATCCTGAACCCGGTCGGGACCGAGCATTCGGTGTGGACCAAGGACGGCTGCGTCGTGCTGATCCAATGGGACCTGCCGGTGATCATTCTGGGGGAGGCCACATGAGCGAGATCCACTTCGACATTGGCAGCCTGCACGCCGCCTATGCGGCCGGCGTCAGCGTCGCTGACATGGTCGATACAGTTCACGCCCGCATCGAGGCGGCTGACGATCCCGGCATCTTCATTCATCTCGCCGCCAAGGCAGAGATGCTGGCGCAGGCGAAACAGCTCGGGCCGTTCGATCCGGTGGCCAAGCCTCTGTGGGGCGTGCCGTTCGCGGTCAAGGACAACATCGATGTCGCCGGCATGCCGACAACCGCCGCCTGCGCCGAATATGCCTACATACCAGACAAGGACGCAACCGTGGTGGCGCGGCTGAAGGCTGTCGGGGCGCTGGTGGTCGGCAAGACCAATCTCGACCAGTTCGCCACCGGTCTGGTCGGTGTGCGCACGCCCTATCCGATCCCGAGGAACGCTGTCGATGCCAGCCTGGTGCCCGGCGGCTCCTCTTCGGGATCCGCCGTTGCGACGGCGCGCGGCATCGTCTCCTTCGCGCTAGGCACCGACACGGCCGGGTCCGGCCGCATCCCCGCCGGTCTCAACAACATCGTCGGGCTGAAGCCGACGGTCGGCGCGCTTTCGGCCGCCGGCGTTGTGCCAGCCTGCCGTACGCTCGACTGCATCTCGGTATTCGCGCTCACCGTAGACGATGCCTACGCAGTGTACGGCGTGGCGGCGGCCAAGGACCCGGCCGATGCCTATTCGCGCGCCATCAAGGTGCCGGCGCTTTCCGCTCGCCCACCCGTGCTGACGGTCGGCGTGCCGCAGAAGGCGGATTTGAAATTCTTCGGCGACGCATCGATGCAGACGGGCTTTGAGGCGGCGCTTGGCTTGCTGGAAAAGCTTGGTTGCCGGCTGGTCGAAATTCCGTTCGCCGATTTCTACGCCACCGCAAATCTTCTCTATGAAGGAGCCTGGGTTGCCGAACGCTACGCGGCGATCCGCGACTTCATGGACGCCAACGAAGCCGCAATGCATCCGGTAACGCGCAAAATCATTGGCGGCGCGCGCGGCCTGTCAGCGGCCGATGCCTTCAACGGCCTCTATGCGCTTCAGGCCTACAAGGCCAGGCTCGCCCCGATCATCGCCTCTGTCGACCTGTTCTGTGTGCCGACGGCACCAACGCATTACGCTCTCCAGGCGGTGCTTGCCGATCCGATCACCACCAACAGTCGGCTCGGTACCTATACAAATTTCGTCAATCTGCTCGATATGTGCGGCATCGCCGTGCCGACCGGCAAGCGCGACGATGGGCTGCCGATGAGCGTGACCCTGCTGGGTATGGTGGGCAAGGATTGGCTCACGGCGTCGCTCGCGCGCGACGTTCATGCCATGAGCGCTCTTCCGCTCGGCGCGACCGGCTGGGCGCAGCCGGGGAGTGCCTTGCCTGGCAACGTTGCACAGGACCAGACGATTGATCTGGTGGTGGTCGGCGCGCATCTGTCGGGGATGCCGCTCAACGGTCAGCTAAGAGACCTAGGCGCCCAATTCTCGAGAGTAACGAAAACCACACCTGCCTACCGGCTCTACGCGCTTGCCGGCCAATCCGTGCCCAAGCCGGGCCTTGTCCGGGTCTCCAGGGATGGAATGCGAATAGACGTCGAGGTCTGGCGGCTGGGTCCGGAGGCGTTCGGACGATTCGTCGCCGCCATCCCCCCACCGCTGGGCGTAGGAACGATCGAACTCGAGGATGGCAGCGCAGCCAAGGGGTTTTTGGTGGAAACCGCCGGCCTGACTGACGCCGCCGATATCTCCGCCTATGGCGGGTGGCGCAGTTTTGTAAGACGCGACCAAGAAAGGGCCAACATTCTCGCGACCTAGAAACGCAGTCTCCGACGATGTCTGCTTCAGGAAACGGCGAAGGTGAACTTAATGACCAAGCGATTCCAAGATCGCAAGGAAAATCGCCGGGGTAGTTCTGGTCAGAAAGAGGGGTTCGAGTCCACGTTGTGGGGCGCCTCTGAAATATCTATCAAAATCAACTACTTGAGTGAGACTTTTGGTGGGCCCGGAGGGACTCGAACCCCCAACCAAGCGGTTATGAGCCGCCGGCTCTAACCATTGAGCTACAGGCCCCACGCGGGCTGGATTAATGTTTTTCGCATCGCCGCACAAGGCTTTACCGGCGGGCTTTCGCAGATCGCCCAAATCAACCCATAATCGCGCTCTACGCGACCCTTGCGACCTGATCGCAGACCAAGGAGATTTTCATGACCAAACATCTTTTGCCCCTCGCGCTCGCCGCTGCAATCGCCTTTCCGGCGATGGCTGGAGCCACCGACCTGCCGACGCCGCCCCGCATCATCGTGTCCGGCGAGGGCGAAGCAACCGTGGCTCCCGATCTGGCGATCCTGACGCTCAGCGTCATGCGCGAAGCCAAGACGGCGCGCGCCGCGCTCGACGCCAACAATGACGCCATGGCCGCCGTGATCGCCGCGATGAAGGCCGCAGGCATCAAGGATCGCGACCTGCAGACCGCGGGCATCCAGATCAACCCCCGCTACAACTACACCAACAAGCCCGACGGCAGCCAGGAGGCCGAACTCGTCGCCTATCAGGTGACCAATACGCTTTCGGTGCGCGTGCGCGACGTCGACAAGACAGGCGAAATCCTCGACAAGGCGGTGTCGCTCGGCGTCAACCAGGGCGGCGGCATCGCCTTCACCAATGACAATCCGGCGGCCACCGTCACCGAGGCGCGCAAGAAGGCTGTCGCCGACGCCACGGCCAAGGCCAGGACGCTGGCCGAGGCGGCCGGCGTCAGCCTCGGCCGGGTGCTCGAGATCACGGATCAGAACATCAGGCCGGCGCCGATGCCGATCAACGCCAAGGCCTTCGACGCCGCGGCCGGGGCAGCGCCGGTGCAGGCCGGCGAGAACGCCTACAATGTCCAGGTCACCGTTACCTTCGAACTGAAGTAACCGGTTGAGTGGATGGCCGCCCTGCCGGCCATCGTCCGCCCCTTGGCCCGCATGAAAAACCCCGCGGGATCGCTCCCGCGGGGTTTTTTCGAGCCGCACCCGCCCGATAGACAGGGGCTCCGCTAGTCCAGACCGACCTTCATGGAAGGTCGTGTCTCCAGGCTGGTCTTCGCAGAAGATCAGCCTCCAGGCCTAAGCCTCAGCGATAGATGACCGGGCAACCGCGCTCGTTGGCGAACACGATGACGACACGGTCGCCGTCCTGACGGCCCATCACCTTGACCACGCGACGGTTGGCATCGACGATGCGGGCTCGGTAGAGGCCCATGCGCTCGGCCTTGTCGAGGGCGCGATCCGGCGAGCAGCCGCGGCGCCAGCCGTCGCGGCGCCAGCCGTCGCGGCGCCAGTCGTCGCGGCGATGCCGATAGCCGTCGTCGCCGGCATAGACACCGAAGCGCGGATCCTGGTTGTTGCCGAAGCCGAGATAGAGGCTGTCGGCATGGGCGGGGATGGCCGTCAGCGCGCCGAGGCCGACCAGAGCCGAAAGCGCTGCCGTCTTGATGGTGGTGTACATGGTTCTCTCTCCTTGTTGCGGGCTTGCGCCCGTCCTCGTGAAACCGATGGCGGGAGAATGCACTGGCCTGCCTGAACTGTTTACGAACTGCCCGTTCATCTGCGGTTCATCTGGCGCCGGCGGCAAGGCCCCGGTCATTTGCAAATCCCTTGCCGGCCAAATCCCTTGCCGGCATTCAAACAATATCCGAGCCAAACGCCGCCTCGTCCTTGTTCCCGACAGGCAAACTCCAGCGATGTCCGCGCGTCAGGGCTCGTCGTCGAGCATATAGTCAAAATAGTCTTCCGGCTCGGCAAGGTCGGTCTCGCTGGCCTTGACCCGGCCGCGCATCGAGATGCCGGCCTCATGCACGGTCTCGGCACTGCCCGATACCAACCGGTGCCACCAGTAGAGGTCGCGGCCCTCGGCCACCAGCCGGTAGGCGCAGGTGCTGGGCAGCCAGCTGATGGTGCGCACATTCTGCGGCGTCAGCCCGACGCAATCGGGAACGCGCGCCAGTCGGTTGGCATAGTCGGCACAGCGGCAGCTTTCGGCGTCGAACAGCCGGCAGCCGACGCTGGTCCAGTAGATTTCGCCGGTGTCTTCGTCCTCGAGCTTCGACAGGCAGCACTTGCCGCAGCCGTCGCAGAGCGATTCCCACTCCGTGGGGCTCATCTCTTCCAGCGTCTTGGTTTTCCAGAACGGCGTTTCCATATCCGGCATGTGGCCCCAGCCGCCGCCGAGGTCAAGCGAGAGCGGGAAATGGCGCGGTAACTCGTTCGAATGACACGAATTTGCCTTCAAAAGGTCGGCCAATAGCCCCGTACGGCCCCTAACGATGCGCCGCTGGAACCAATTTCGTTAAAAGCGGTTTCGGCAAGGATGGGACCCCACAAGGAGAATTTCGATGAAACGCCAACCACGGATTCTGGCAGGCACAGCCCTTGGCCTGTTGATGGCATCCGCGCCGTTAGGCGCGTCCCCGCTCCAGGGGACAGCCGCGTTCGGCCCCATGCAGCGCGGCGCGACGCCGCTGATCATCCTGGCGCAGGACACGCCCACCGATCAGGGGCAGAGCGACCAGGAACAACTGCGCAAGAAGAAGCGCGAGCAGCAGCAGCAGACGGAGTCCGCTCCCGCCGCCGAGAAGCCCGCCCCCGCGGCCGAAGAACAGCAGCCGCGCAAGAAGAAGCGCGACCAGCAGCAGCAGGCTGAGCAGGCACCGGCCGGCGAGGCAGCGCCGGCGACGGACGAGCAGCAGCCGCGCAGGAAGAAGCGCGACCAGCAGCAGCAGGCCGAGCAGGCGCCCGCCGGCGAGGCAGCGCCCGCCACCGACGAGCAGCAGCCGCGCAGGAAGAAGCGCGACCAGCAGCAGCAGACCCAACAGGCGCCCGCCGGCGAGGCAGCGCCCGCCACCGACGAGCAGCAGCCGCGCAGGAAGAAGCGCGACCAGCAGCAGCAGACCCAACAGGCGCCCGCCGGCGAGGCAGCGCCCGCCACCGACGAGCAGCAGCCGCGCAGGAAGAAGCGCGACCAGCAGCAGCAGACCCAACAGGCGCCCGCCGGCGAGGCAGCGCCCGCCACCGACGAGCAGCAGCCGCGCAGGAAGAAGCGCGACCAGCAGCAGCAGACCCAACAGGCGCCCGCCGGCGAGGCAGCGCCCGCCACCGACGAGCAGCAGCCGCGCAAGAAGAAGCGCGACCAGCAGCAGCAGACCGAACAGGCGCCCGCCGGCGAGGCAGCGCCCGCCAACGACAACCAGCCGGTCAAGCCCGGCAGGAAACACAAGCAGGATCAGCAGAAAGAGGCGCCGGCCGCCGTGCCGGAGACCGCCCCGACGCCCAAGGAAGCTCCTGCCGGCGAAGCGACGCCGAAGGTTGAACCGGCCCCCGCCGGCGAGCAGCCTGCCGCCCAGGGCGAGCAGTCGCAGGACAAGACGAAGAAACACGGCAGGAAACCGGCTGGCGAACCGCCGGCGACCGGTGAGCAGCCTGCGACCGGCGAACAGCCCGCCACCGGCGAACAGCCGGCGACGGGAGAGCAGCCCGCCACCGGCGGGAAGGCCGCGCCTGTCCAGGGCGAAAACCCCGTTCAGGGGGAAGCACCCGCCGACAAGAACGCCGCCCCCATCCTCGACAGCCAGAAGGATGCCAAGCGCAAGGGTCGCGGCGAGAATGGCCAGGGCGGCCGCAAGCCTGCCAACCAGAATGGCGAAGAGCAGAATGGTGGGCAGCAAAATGGCGGGCAGAATGCCCAGCAGGGCGGTGACCAGGGCCGCAAGCCGGTAGTGGCGCCGGTGGATCAGGGTCCGCCCCCAACGGACGATAGGACCGCCCAGGAGGCGATCAGGCCCGAAAAGATCGTGCCTGTGACTCAGGAGCAGGGCAAGCGCCTCGAGCGCGCGCCTGACGAGGACATTCGTGATCGCCGCCGGCCCAAGGGCGTCGACGTGCTCAAGGAGATCGGTGACCGGGTCATCATCCAGTTCAACGATCAGACGTTCGTCCAGAGCAATGATCGCCCGCGCCTGACCCGCGGCGCCAAGGACGTCTACTACGAGGACCTGCCGCAGGGCCGCACGCGCGAGACGGTCGAGCGCGACAATGGCTTCCGGATCGTCACCATCCGCAACCGCTACGGCGACATTCTGCAGCGGTCGCGCATCGCGCCCGACGGTCGCGAATATGTGCTGAGCTATGTCGACGAGCGCAGCTACCAGGACGAAAACGACTGGCGCGATCCCGGCGATGACCTGCCGCCGATCCGGCTGACCATCCCGCGCCGGGATTACATTCTCGATTCCGAGGATGTCGAAAGCGACGACGACTACTATACCTTCCTCGAACAGCCGCCGGTGGAGAAGGTGCAGCGCCTCTATTCGATCAACGAGGTCAAGCGTTCGGCCCGCGTGCGTGACATTGCTCGGCGCATTGACCTCGACACGCTGAACTTCGAATTCGGCTCTTCTTCGATCTCCGACACCGAGGTGCAGAAACTGGAGGGCGTCGCCAACGCCATGGAGAAACTGCTGAAGAAGAACCCAGCCGAGACCTTCCTGATCGAGGGCCATACCGACGCCGTCGGAACGCCGGAGGCGAACCTTGCACTGTCGGATCGCCGTGCCGAAGCGGTTGCGGAAGCGCTGACCAATGCCTTCGGCATCCCGCCCGAGAATCTGACGACACAGGGTTATGGCGAGGAGTATCTGAAGGTCGACACCTCGGCGCCCAACCGCGAGAACAGGCGCGTCGCAATCCGTCGCATCACCTCGCTGGTGGCGCCGGTGGCGAGCAACAATTGACCTGCGTTTCCAGCGCCTTGCGGTGATTTCTGGAATCAGGTCGGCAATAGCAGCTCATCCCGGTCACCGGGATGGGCTGGAACTGGCAGCAGCGCTGCCGGGTCAACAAGAATTGTACAGCCCTTGGAGCCGGCTCATTGAATCACCGGGCTTCGCACCCCAGATTCTGCAGTGGGCGTTCCCTGCCCCGTCCCGACTCCAGCGGGACGCATCGAGCCCCGCCGGCCCTCTCCGGCGGGGTTTTTTGCTTCAAGCCCATCTAACGATGGTCTGGTGGCCGAATACGCTGCCAACGCCGGCTGAGGGGCCTGAGCAAGGCAGGCGTGAATGAGAGACCGCGCTCCAATGCTTGTCAACTTTCCGACGAATTGATACCATCTATTGGTATCGGAGATTGATGATGCCCAAGAACACGTCCATCACATTGGGTGATCAGTACGACGCCTTTATCCAGCGACAGATCGCGAGCGGCCGCTTCGGCTCAGCCAGCGAAGCCGTTCGCGCAGGCCTGCGTCTTTTGGAAGAACAGGAACTGAAGCTTGAGCAGCTTCGGGCTGCTATTGATGAGGGGGACAAGTCTGGCGATCCCGAGCCATTCGACATCGAGGCTTTTCTCAAGTCCAAGAAACACCGGTGAAGCGGACCGTCCGGTTTTCGCCGAAGGCGAAAGCAGACCTGGACGCCATATGGGACCATTCCTTAGGTGAATGGGGCGCGGAGCGAGCGGAGGCGTATATCCGCACCATCCACTCCGTGGTCAAACTTATAGATCAATTCCCGACGATCGCGAGAAGCGCCTCGAATATCCGTCCGGATTTGTTGAAGTATGCCGTCGGGTCACACGTGGTGTTTCTGCGAATGGGCGAGGGATCCATCAACGTCGTACGCATTTTGCATCAGCGCATGGACTATCCCAGGCATTTCTAGAAGGCTGTCCTGATCTTCGTATCGGAATTCGCAAACACCTCGTCCGGCACAAAGAAATCTCCCGCCAGCGGTCCGGTAGCCCCGGGCGCATAGACCGAGAAATCGTTGACGCCCTCGGCGCGCAGCACCTCCTCGTCGATGTAGAAATTGCCTGTTGCCTCGCGCGACGGCCGCATGAAGATCGCATGCGCGGCGTCGGCCATGATATCGGGCGAGCGGCTCATCGCCGCCACGGTCGCCCCGCCCAGGAGATTGCGCACCGCCGCCGTGTCGATGGTCGAGATCGGCCACAGCGAATTGACCGCGATGCCATCCCTGGCGAATTCCGCGCTCATGCCCAACGTGCACATCGACATGCCGAACTTGGCCATGGTGTAGGCGACGTGGTTCTTGAACCATTTCGCCTTCATGTCGAGCGGCGGCGCCAGATTCAGGATGTGAGGGTTTTTAGCCAACTTCAGGTGCGGAATGCACATTTTGGACACGAGGAAGGTGCCGCGCGCGTTGATCTGATGCATCAGATCATAGCGCTTCATGTCGGTTTCCAGCGTGCCGGTGAGCTGGATGGCACTGGCATTGTTGACGCAGATATCGATGCCGCCGAATTTCTCGACGGTTTTGGCGACCGCGTCGGCCACCTGCGCTTCCTCGCGAATGTCGCACAGCACCGGGAGCGCCTTGCCGCCCGCCTGCTCGATCTCTTGCGCCGCGCTGTAAATCGTGCCCGGCAGCTTCGGATGCGGCTCGGCGGTCTTGGCCGCGATCGTCACATTGGCGCCATCGCGCGCGGCCCGCAGCGCGATCGCCAGCCCGATGCCGCGCGACCCGCCGGAGATAAACAGCGTCTTTCCCTCGAGCGACATATTCTTCGCCTCCCTGCAACTTTTCGTCGGCGCGATCCTTGCCCGCGGCGAACCCGGATACAAGAGGCTGGAGGGGGGACTGATGATGACGCTACGGAGGGTCCGTCTAGCATAGTGGAGCCGCTCCTCATTGCCCTGCCGGGCATTTCTCCCCGTATAGTGACGGCGACAAAGATGCCGTGGTCGCCGCCTTCGCCAATCATTGACGTTGCAAAGTATAGCGCCGAGGTGGCTGCCAATTCCCTTCTCCCCGTCACTATACGGGGAGAAGGTGCCGGCAGGCGGATGAGGGGCAGCGCTGACCTTGGTGATGATTACCGCTAAACCAGCACCAGCCCCTGACGCATCGCAATGGCGATGGCATCCGTACGATTGGCGGCGCCGAGCTTGATCAGGATCGCGGCGACATGGAACTTCGCCGTGTGCACGGAAATGTTGAGCCGCCGCGCGATCACCTTGTTGGGCGCCCCTTCGGCAAGCAGCGCCAGCACTTCCGCCTCGCGTGGCGACAGCGCTGGCCGGGCGGCGTGCTCGTCCAAAACTTCATCCTCGAACGGCTCGCCTGCGTGGAAATCCTCGCGATGTCCGGGCGCGCGGCCATTGCCCGATATGCTGTAGCCAGCGGCGGCCAATCGAGCCGCCGCTGCGATCAGCAGGTCGTCCGCGCCAGCGGGCATGACGGCAAACACCTCGCCGGCAGGCCGCTCCGCGCTGGCGCGCGCCGAGAGCAGCACCCGTGGCACCGAGGCCGGCACGGCATCACCGCTCCTGTCGTCAACGACCGCAACGTCGGCCCTGCCGCCGCCAACGACCACCGGCAGCAGGTCGTCGCTTGCGGCAAGCGAAGCCGCCAGGCGCTCGGCGCGCCCGGCATCGGCAAGCGCAATCAGCACCACCAGCCGCCGCGAAGCCGCGCTGTCGGTCCCGATCCGGTCGCGGGCGAGCGTTTCCATCGGTCCTCTCAGCTCAGCGGCTTTTCGCCGATAGTCAGCACGACGTCGCGCTGCTCGCCGCCGCGCACGACACCCAACGTCACCGAAGCGCCCGCGCTGTCGGGCCCGAGCCGGCGGATAAGGTCGCGCGGACCATGCACGGCCTCGCCGTTCCACACCACGATGATGTCACCGAGCGACAGGCCGGCGGCCTTGGCCGGGCCATTGTCGTCGAGGCTCATCACCATTGCGCCATGCGCGTCGCGGTCGCGAACCGGATGCAGGCCGGCGCCGAGATAGCCGCGCGCGACATGGCCCTTTTCGCGCAAGGTGGCGACGGCCCGTTCGATCGTCTCGTACGGCATGACCAGCGCGCGCCCGCGCGGCCCGAACAGCAGCATGCCGATCAGCGCGCCCTTGGCGTCGAGCACCGGGCCGCCCTCGAAGCGGCCGCCGGCGCCGACGGCCAGATTGATGCGCCGGTCGATGGCGCCGCCGCGCATCGAGCGCCAGGCCGGACCAACCTCGCCGACCGAGCCGGACACAGCCAGCGCCGAACCCTGGCTGTTGCCGATGGCAATGGCGATGTTGCCCGGCCGAACGGCATCGGCCTTGGCAAGGGCAGGCGCGTTGGCCGCATCCGCCGGCTTCATCAGGGCGACGCCCGTCGAAGGATCGCGACCGACCAGCTCGGCCTTCACTGTCTCGCCCGAAGCCAGCGTCAGTTCGATCTCCTCGCCGGCCTCGACGGCTTCCTCGGCGGTGACGAAATAACCGTCCCTCCAATGGAAGGCGCTGGCCGTGCGGTGGTGATGGGTGGTGAAGCTCGCCGTTGCGGGGGCGGCCTTGGCGGCCAGATCGGCGATGGCGTCTGAAAACGCGCTCAGATTGAAGTCGCTCATAAGGGTCTCCTGGGTTTCTTGCATGTCCCAGATATCGCTCGACGGCGCGCCTGCAGGTACTCGCCTGACGGCTAGTTACGGGTTCGACTGGCCATCTGGTCAGGTCGCGGCGGTTCGGGCCGCTCCGCACATATAGTCACGAAAAAGCCTGAAAACACGGAACCCAACCGATGGCCCTCGCCGCCCCCAAAATCCAATCCGATGACACCTTGCTCGACGCCTATTCCGAAACAGTAGCCGACGCCGTCGACCGCATCGGCCCGGCGGTCTGCCGCATCGAGCGCATCGGCGGCCCGGGCGGCCATGGCTCGGGCTTCGTCATCGCGCCGGACGGCTTGGTCGTCACCAATTTCCATGTCGTCGGCGATGCAAAGACGGTGCGCGTTTCGATGCCGGACGGCGCCTCCAGCGAGGGCCGCGTGCTCGGCCGCGATCCCGATACCGACATCGCCCTGGTGCGCGCCGACGGCAGCTTCGCCGATGTGGCGCCGCTCGGCGATTCCAAGCGGCTGCGGCGCGGCCAGATCGCGATTGCCATCGGCAATCCGCTCGGCTTCGAGTGGACGGTCACCTCTGGCGTCGTCTCGGCGCTCGGCCGCTCGATGCGCGCTTCGACCGGCAGGCTGATCGACGACGTCATCCAGACCGATGCGGCGCTCAACTCCGGCAATTCCGGTGGGCCGCTGGTGTCGTCGGCGGGCGAAGTGATCGGCGTCAACACCGCCATGATCCACGGCGCGCAAGGCATCGCCTTCGCCGTCGCTTCCAACACCGCAAGATTCGTCATCTCCGAGATCATCCGCTTCGGCCGGGTGCGCCGCGCCTTCATCGGCATCTCCGCCGACACCGTCAATTTGCCGCGCCGCGCAGCACTCTTGTCGCAGGTCTCGACCAGCACGGCCGTACGGCTGCGCAGTGTCGAGAAGGACGGCCCGGCGGCCAAGGCGGGTCTCAAGGAAGGCGACATCATCGCCGCCATTGACGGACGACCGGTCACCGGCGTCGACGACCTCGTGCGCATGCTCGACGCCGAGCGCATCGGCCGCGAGACCCAGTGCACCGTGGTGCGCCGCACCGGCGTCAGCCATGTGGCGGTGACACCGGTGGCAAGGGCGAGCTGAGGCGGCCGCTCAAACCCCCGCCGCGCCTTCCGCATACTGCGCCAGGAACTCCTCGCTGGGCGGGATCGGCTTGATGACGTCGATCAGCACGCCGTTGGGGTCTTTGGTGATGAAATGGCGCTGGCCGAAGGGCTCGTCGCGCAGCGTGCGCAGGATCGGCAGGCCGGCAGCAAGGATCCGCTCATAGACCGCATCGGGATCCCTGACCTCGAAATTGATCAGCAGGCCCGAGGTCCGCCCTCGCCCCTCCTCCGGGATCGTCTCGTGGTTGCCCTGGACGATGCCGAGGTTCACCCTGCTGTTGTCCACCGATCGCAGGTGCACGTACCAGTCGCTCGTAAACAGGGCCCGGAAGTCGAAATGCTCGACATAGAAGGCCGCCGTGCCGGCGACATCGCCGGTCATCAGCACCGGATAGTAGCTCGTCGTCTTCATCTTTCCTTCTCCCGTCAATTAACATACAGTCTGCATGTAAAGTGGATTAACATACAGGCTGCATGTATGCAACAGGAATCCGGACGCCGCTCGAACCGCGACCGCACCGAGGCGACACGCGCCGACCTGATCGCGGCGGCACGCAAACTGTTTACGGAGAAGTCCTATGCCGAGACCGGCACGCCGGAGATCGTCGCCGCCGCCGGCGTGACGCGCGGCGCGCTCTACCACCACTTTGCCGACAAGCAGGCGCTATTCGCCGCCGTGGTTGAACAGGAGGCCGCGGCGGTGGCGAAAGAGATCGACCGCGCCTCCCCGCCTTCGTTCAGCCCCCGCGATGCGCTGATTGCCGGGTCAGAAGCCTATCTCACCGCCATGCGCGCGCCCGGCCGCACGCGGCTCTTGCTGCTCGACGGCCCGGCCGTACTCGGCCGTGCCGCCATGGATGCCATCGATAACCGCCACGGCAACCGCTCGCTGCGTGAAGGCCTTGTCGCGGCCATGCGCGCACGATCGATGACAAAGCTGCCGGCGGAGGCGCTGACAGCCCTGCTCGGCTCGGCTTTCGATCGGGCGGCGCTCGCCATCGAGGCGGGCGCATCAGCCGAGGACTACCGCGCCGTCCTTATGGCGCTGATCGACGGACTGTCGCGCGCCTGAAGTTGGTTCCTGGTCAGCTCGGTGTTCGCGAGTAAAGCCCCCTCTCAGACCGGCAACCCGAGCTGCTTTCGCAGGCTCTTGTCGAATGCGGTCGCGGGGACGAAACGGCGCAGGAGACTGACCTGGCGCGCCATCTTTCCCGCCGTATAGCGCCTCTTCGGAGCGGGATCGGTGGCCGCTTTCAAGACCGTCGCCGCCACCGCTTCGGGCGCATCGCCGTTTTCCATCGATTTCCGCACGGCTAGGGTCATGCCGGCGCGCGCGGAGTCATAGATATCAAGCACCTGATCGGGAGCAGCGAGATTCTCCTCGAACGAGGTGCGTGTATAGGCGGGCTCGACCAATGCAACGCGAATGCCGAACGGGCGCAGTTCGTGGTCGAGTGATTCGGAATAGCCCTCGATGGCATGTTTGGTCGACGCATAAAGCGCGAAATAGGGAGCCGGGATGAACCCTTGTACCGAACTCAAATTGACGATCCTGCCCTTTCCCTGGCGCCGCATTGCCGGCAGCACCGCATTGGTCACGCGCAACACGCCGAAGACGTTCACGTCGAACAGTGCCTGGGCCTGCGCAGTCGAGGACTCCTCCGCGCCGCCAAACAGACCCATCCCGGCATTGTTGACAAGCAGGTCGATGCGTCCGGCCTTGGCCAGAACGTCATCGACCAGTTTCGCCACGGACGCGTCATCGGTCACGTCGCAGGTCAGCATGGTGACGCCGTCGGTCCTCTCGCCCGCCTCGCGACGGCTGGTTCCGAACACGCGAAAGCCCGCCTCGAGCAGGGCCTTGGCCGTTGCGTGCCCGATGCCGGAGGACGCCCCGGTGACCAGGGCGACGCCGAGATTGGTTTTGTTCATGGAAATTCTTTCTTAGGCCAGGGTTGCGTTTCGAAAATGTGGCCCGCTGGTCGTCCAGGGCCGGCGGCTTATCAGCGGCCGCTCCGGCGCTCGTACCGGCTGGCTAGTCCGTCCAGCGCCGGAACAACGCACTGGCGTTAACCCCGCCAAAGCCGAAGCCATTGGAGATCGCGTAGTCCATCTCCATTGGCCGGGCGTGGTTTGCGACGAAGTCGATCCCGTCGCCGGCCGGATCGGGGGCGCTCAGATTGAGCGTCGGCGGTGCGACCTGGTCCCTGAGCGCCAGCACCGTGAAGATGGCCCCCAGCCCGCCGGCGGCTCCGAGCAGATGTCCGGTCGCCGACTTCGTTGCGCTGACCGCTATGCCGAAGTCCGTGCCGAAGACCCTTTTGATCGCCGCGATCTCTCCCGCATCGCCGACCGGCGTGGAGGTCGCGTGCGCGTTGAGATGGCGGACTTCCCGTGCCGAAATGCCGGCTTGGGCGATCGCGATCTCCATGGCTCGGCGCGCACCGTCGCCATCCTCGGGTCCGGACGTGATGTGATAAGCATCCGCCGTCGTGCCGTAGCCGACGAGCTCGGCCAGCGGCTTGGCGCCGCGCGCAAGCGCATGGCTCAAGGACTCGACGACCAGGATTCCGGCTCCTTCGCCCATGACGAAGCCGTCTCGCAGCATGTCGAACGGACGGGACGCCTGATCGGGACGGTGATTGAAGGAGGTCGAAAGGGAGCGTGCCGCGGCAAAGCCGCCGAGGCTGACCGCATTCATGCAGGCTTCCGTTCCGCCGCAGACCGCGATGTCGGCCTCATTGGCGCGGATGAGACGCGCCGCATCGCCGATCGCCTGGATGCCGGCCGCGCAGGCCGTCACCGGAGCGCCGAGCGGACCCTTGAACCCGTGTCGGATCGAAATTTGTCCCGCTGCCATGTTCACCAGGAAAGATGGCACGGTGAACGGCGAGAGACGCCGAACACCGCGCTGGTCGACGGTTCGCACGGCTTCGGTTATCGCGGGAAATCCTCCGACACCCGAAGCGATGATCGTCGCGGTGCGGGCCCTGTCATCGTCCGAGACCGGCTTCCACCCCGCCTGGGCCAGCGCCTCTTCCGCCGCCGCCAGTGCAAAGACAATGAAGCGGTCCGCCCTGCGCTGTTCCTTCGGAGCCAGGACGGTGTCTGGATCGAAGCCGGCTTCGGGGTCTTCCTGCAACGAGGGAACCGTTCCGCCGACCTTCGCCGGCAGGTCTCCCACCATTTCGGCCGGCAGGCTCCTTATGCCCGAGCGGCCAGCCAGGAGCCGGGACCAGGACGTCGCCACGCTGGCCCCAAGAGGGCTGACTGCTCCCATGCCTGTAATAACGATCCGACGCATCTCTACTCCAGCTGTCATTCTGCTTGATCCGTTCGCGTGATGGCGCAGCGCGGGCGCCCGGTCGCGATAACCGCCTCTATTCCTGCGCGGCCGCAATTCGCCTGACTTCGCCGGCGGCGGCATCGAGAAAACCCTGCGACATCTCTTCATCCTTGAGGATACGGGAGATCGTCACGGCACCTACCATCAGAGACAGCATCGCCATGGCCTTGCGATGGGTTTTTGGACCTTTTGCCGCCGGCATCAATTCGTCGAGAACCTCGAGGTGGGCTGCAATGCCATCCTGGAATGGCGCCCTGACCTCCTCGCCTTGGCGCGCCGCGTCCGAACCAAGCGCCACGATCGGACAACCGTCGCTCTTCTCTTCGCGATGCCCTGTTGAAAGGTAGAGCCCGATAAGGGCTTCAAGGGGGTCGGGGCTTCCGGCAGCAACAGCCGACCATCTGCGGGTCGCGTGTTCCATCGCTCGCCGCGATGCCTGCGCTGCCAGATCCTCCTTGGAGTCGAACTGCTTGTAAAAGGCGCCTTGGGTCAGCCCGGCACCCTTCATCAGATCCTTCAGCCCGATACCGTCAAAGCCGTGCTCTCGAAAAAGCCGGCTCGCCGCGTTGATCACCGCGTCGCGATTTGCTTCCGCCTGTGTGCGACTGACTCGCATCTCGACTCCCAATTTAGATTTCGTTCGACATCTATAACAAGGATAGAGTTTGAACGCAATCTAATTTGAATCCCTCCCACCTCGGCAGAGGATGGAATGGCGACGCAACCGGAACGCTCGTATCTCGTTATGTCAGGGCTCAACTCATCCCTCGAGGCTTACATTGGGACCGACAGATGAAAAAGACCTATGAAAAACCGACGCTACGCAGACGTGGGAGATTGACGGCCCGCACGGCGCAGATCGTGGTTTCCGGGGTGACGGTGATCCGGTGATGTCCGCGGCGGGACCTGGAAGTTCGGCTGCGAGTTGCCAGGTCAGATACCGGAACCAGAAGCGCCATGGGTCTCCGGCTCGTCCTCGGGCACCTCGCCGGGCTCGAATTCGTTGAAGCAGCCGAGCCCGCGCTTGAAGCGGTCGATCAGCCACGCGGCCGCCGGCTTCGGGCTGCGGTCGTTGCGGTGCATGGCAAACAAGGGCGAGCTCGTTTCCTTGTAGGGTTCGAGATCAAGTTCCACCAGGCGGCCACTGGCCAGATCGTCGGCGATCAGCCAGCGCGGCAGCCCGCCCCAACCCAGCCCCTCGCGCATCAATATGTGCTTGGTGCGCATGTCGGTCAGTCGCCAGGTGCGATAGGCGAAGACGCCGTAATCGCGTCCCTTGGTGCGCTCGGACTGGTCAATGACGACGAGCTGCGTGTGCTCGCGCACATCCTCGAGCGCCACCGGCTTCGGCAGCAGCGCCAGTGGATGGTTGGGTGCGGCCGCCGGCACCAGGGACATGAAGCCGATGCGCACGAGGTGCACGTCGACATCGCCCAGCAAGCCGCCAATGCCGAGATCCGCCTGGCCGCTGACGACGAGATCGGGAATGAGGCCGAGCGTGCCGATATGCAGGCGCAGCGTCACGGTCGGGAACTGCTTCTCGAACGCCTTCAGCACCCGCACCAGCACGGGTGAAGGCAATGCCACGTCGACCGCCAGCGCCACCTCGGCCTCCAGCCCATGATGGTGGCCGTCGGCGCGTGAGCGGATGCGCTGCAGCACGCTCACCATGCGCCGCGCGTCTTCCAGCATGGCCCGGCCGATCCCGGTCAGTTGCGGCTCGCGCGTGCCCTCGCGCTCGAACAGCTTCAGCCCAAGCTGCGCCTCGAGATTGGCGATGCCGTAGCTGATGACGGATTGCGCCCGGTTGAGCTTGCGGCCTGCGGCCGAGAAACTGCCGGTGTCGGCAACGGCGACAAGGATCTGGAGCTGGTCGAGGGTCGGGTTCGGCTGCATCATCCTATCCATTCCATAGATGGATCATATAGAAAATATACCAGTTTATCAGATGGATCGATAGCCCCATATGGAGCGGGACAATTCATTCCACTGGAGAGACCCGCTATGTCCATTCTTCTTGTTACCTCGAGCCCGCGCGGCGCTGCCTCGCACTCGACCCGCATCGCCACCGAATTCGCCCAGAAGCTTCTCGCCGCCGACCCGTCGAACACGCTGGTCGTGCGCGATCTCGTCGCCAACCCGCTGCCGCATATCGATGCCGATTATGCCACCGGCATCTACACCCCGGTTGAAGCGCGCACCCCGCGCCAGGCCGAAGTGGTGGGCGTTTCCGACGTCGTGCTCGACGAGTTGTTCGCCGCCGACACGGTGATCCTTGCCACCGGCTTCATCAACTTCAACATCTCCTCGACGCTGAAGTCCTGGGTCGACCACATCGCCCGCTCCGGCCGGAGCTTTGCCTATGGCGAGAACGGCCCCAAGGGCCTCGTCACCGGCAAGAAGGTCTATATCGTGCTGGCTTCGGGCGGCATCTATTCCGAGGGCGCGGCCGTGCAGTTCGATCACGCCATTCCCTATCTGCGCGGCGTGCTCGGCTTCCTCGGCATGACCGATGTCGATGTCATCCGCATCGAAGGCGTCGGCATGGGCCCCGACGCGGTCACCGCGGCGCTCGCCAAGGCGACCGCCAAGGTCGATGCCGTGGTGGCCGGCCAGCAGGCCGCTGCCGCCGCGTAAGGCTCTCGATCATCTGAACTCGAAAGGCAGGCGTTCGCGCCTGCCTTTTTCGTTTAGCCAATGAAATGCCTGAGCAGGCCCGCCGAAGCGACGCCGATCAGCACGGTCGGCAGCATGGAAAGCCGCGTCGCGGCGATGAAGGTGATGGCCAGCGCCAGAAGGTCGGCGGGATTGCGCGACACGAAGGCCGGCGCGATGACCGAGATCAGCACGCAGCCGGGTGCCGCTTCCATCACCGCGGTCGCCCGCGCGCTCAGCACACGGTTGCGCAGCACCACATAGCCGCCGATCCGTGTGAGATAGGTGACGCTGGCCATCAGCACGATGGTGAGAAGCGTGGGCACGTCGATCATGCATCACCTGCCATCAACCAGGCAGCAAGCAGCCCCGACACCGCACCCGCCGCGACATACCAGGCGCCGGGAATGAAGAGATAGACAAGGGCCGCGACGACTAGGCTGACCAGCCAGGGCCGCGCCGCCGCCACGCTCTTCCACATGCCGCGCATCAGCACCAGGAAGACGGCCGGAAACGCCATGTCGAAACCATAGGTCCCGACATCGCCCAGCATCGGGCCGAGCAAGGCGCCGAGCGAGGTGAAAGCCACCCAGGTGAGATACATCGCCAGCGCGGCGCCCATATAGTAGCGCGGGCTGAAGGCCGGGCCGATGCCCGCGGCGGCGCGCTGCTTGGCGTCGGCCAGGCCCAGCGCCCAGCTTTCGTCGCACATGAGGAACAGCGCCGGGAAAACCTTGCGCCGCGGCAGTTCGCGCAGGAATGGCGCCAGCGCCGCTCCCATCAGCAAATGACGGCTGTTGACCAGGAAGGTGATGGCGACGATGAGGAGGATATGCGGCGGCGACGTCCACAGCTGGATCGCCGCGAATTCCGAGCCGCCGGCGAAGTTCAACCCGGTCATCATCGATAACTCGACCGTGCTCAGCCCCTTCTGCGTGGCCTGGGCGCCAAGCACCAGCGCGTAGGGAATGGTGCCAACCAGCACCGGCGCGCAGGACGTCACACCACGACGGAACTCGGATTGCGAACCATTGCCGGCCGCTTCGACTGCCTGTGAAATGCTCATGGTCTGCCATAGGCCAGCCTCACAGCCGCCCTGCCCTGCGTTTGAAATTTCTTGGGTGTCAGGAGCAAAACATACCCACACTTCTCGGCAATTTGGTTGCGAAGATTGTTGTCCTTGAGCCAATTTTGGCATTCAATGTCACATATTGCCAGGAAAATGGAATTCAACACCATGAAGCTCGACGACATCGACAAGCGCATCCTGCGGGCGCTGCAGCGCGACGGCCGCATGGCCAACAATGATCTGGCAAATGAGGTCGGCCTGTCGCCCTCGCCTTGCCTGCGGCGCGTCAAGCTGCTGGAGGAAGCCGGCATCATCGACCGCTATGTCGCCGTGATCAATCCGGCCAGCATCGGCAAGGGCCTCACCTTCTTCACCCGCATCTGGCTGAAGGCGCAGGACGAGGACACGATCGAACATTTCGCCACCGAGGTGGCCAAGCTGCCGCAAGTGATGGAATGCTATCTCATGCTGGGCGACTGCGACGCCATGGTGCGCGTGGTGGCAGCCGGCATCGACGACTACCGCCGCTTCCAGTCGGAACATCTCAGCCGCATCAAGGGCGTGCAGAACGTCAAGACCGACGTGCCGAGCCAGACGATCAAATACACGTCGGAACTGCCGATCTAGGACAGGCCAGGAATGCAGCAGCTTGCAACTCGAAAGCACGATCGAAAATGGAGGTCAAATCCAGGGAGCCAGTATTTCGGGGCACCGCCGCAATCCGGGCATCCAGACTGGATAAAAAATGCAACCGGATTGTAGGATGAACGCCGATGCCGGCGTCCTACGGACGCAAGGGCACGGCGAAGCTGGACCGTGCCGCCTCAAGACTGCGTTCCGGCATGGGAGAAAACCATGAACCTTTCCTACCGTTGGGTCATCGTCGCGGCTGGCGCGCTGATGTCCTGCGTCGCCATCGGCACCATGTTCTCGCTGGCGATCTTCCTCGAACCCATGGCGCTCGATACCAACTGGTCGCGCGCGGGCATTTCGAGCGCCATGACACTCAACTTCCTGGTGATGGGGCTCGGCGGATTCGCCTGGGGCGCCCTGTCCGACCGGTTCGGCGCCCGCATCGTCGTGACGATCGGCGCCGTGCTGCTCGGGCTGGCGCTGGTGCTGGCAAGCCGCGCCGGTTCGCTTCTCACCTTCCAGATCACCTATGGCGTGCTCGTCGGGCTTGCGGCCAGCGCCTTCTTCGCGCCCATGATCGCGCTGACCTCAGGCTGGTTCGACACCAATCGCGGGCTGGCGGTATCGCTGGTCTCGGCCGGCATGGGCGTGGCGCCGATGACGATCTCGCCCTTGGCCCGCTGGCTGATTTCGGCCTATGAATGGCGCACCGCCATGTTCGACATCGGCCTCTTGGCCTGGGTGCTCCTGCTGCCCGCCGTCCTTCTGGTGCGCCAGCCGCCGAAGCCCGCCGCCTCCGATGCGGCCGCGGCGCCAGTCGCCGAAGGCGCCGGCCTGACGGTCGGGCAGGCGCTGCGCTCGCCGCAATTCATCGTGCTGGGGCTGACCTTCTTCGCCTGCTGCGCGGCCCATTCCGGCCCGATCTTTCACATGGTCAGTTACGCCATGCTGTGCGGCGTCGCCCCGATGGCCGCTGTCTCGATCTACAGTGTCGAGGGTCTGGCTGGCCTCGGCGGCAGGCTGCTCTACGGCGTGCTTGCCGACAGGCTGGGCGTCAAGCCGGTGCTGATCGCCGGGCTGGCGATCCAGGCGATCGTCATTGCCGCCTATCTCTCGATCAGCCAGCTCGACCAGTTCTATATGCTGGCCGTCATCTTCGGCGCCACCTATGGCGGCGTCATGCCGCTCTACGCGGTGCTGGCGCGTGAATATTTCGGCCAGCGCATCCTCGGCACCGTGTTCGGCGCCGCCACCATGCTCTCCAGCCTCGGCATGGCGCTGGGGCCGCTTGCCGGCGGCATGATCTTCGACGCCTATGCCAGCTACCATTGGCTGTTCATCGGCTCGGCTCTCATCGGTCTGGGCGCCGCGGGCATAGCCATCGCCTTCCCGCCGCTGCCACGCGGGGCGCTGCAGACAGCATAGGCACGGCAATCGCGGCCAGAAACAAGCGGGCTTGACGGGCCAATGGCCGGTCAAGCCACCGCCTGCTTCGGCGTCACGCCGACTTGAGGACCGTGAAAGGCCGTTTTTGAATGGCCCGTTTGGCCTGGAAATTCGCGGCCGGAGCCGGGCGGCCGACATGAAAGCCCTGGACCTTGTCTATGCCGAACTGGCGCATGAGGAGCATCTGCTCCTCGGTCTCCACCCCTTCGACCAGGATTTTGTGGCCGCGATTTCTGACCAGCGCGATGATGTCCTGCAGCATCGCCATGCCCTTGGGGGTGCCGCAGTCGTGGAGAAACGAGCGGTCGATCTTGACCGTATCGAAATCGATGAGACGAAGCCACGAAAGGCCGGCAAAGCCCGTCCCGAAATCATCGAGCCAAATCCTGATCCCGAGCAGCTTCAGGTCGCTGATGCAGCGCAGGATGTCGGAGTGCATCTCCATCTCCAGCCCTTCGGTGATCTCGAAGGCCAGCCTGTTGCCGGTCACGCCGGTCTCGCCCAGAATGGTCGCGACCGATGTCGCGAAGCCGGGCGTCTTGAGCTGGATCGGCGAGACGTTGACGCTGACGACGCGCACGTGATCCTGCGCCAGGAGCTCGGCGCACACCGTCCTTATTGCCCAACGCCCGAGCTCGAGGATGGCGCCGGTCCGCTCCGCGACGGGAATGAACAGGCTCGGCGGAACCAGGGTGCCGTCCAGCATCTTGAGGCGCATCAGCGCCTCCACGGCCTCGACCCTGCCCGACGCGACGTCCTGGATGGGCTGATAGACGAGCGAAACGAGATCCTGGCCGATCGCGATCTTCAGCAAAGCCGCCAGGTTCTCGCTCTCGTCGCTGCTCTGGGGATCGGTCGGATCGAACAGCCGGACACAGTTTCGGCCGCTGGCTTTTGCCAGATAGAGCGCTCGATCGGCCTCGTGGATGATCTTTTCCAGCTTGGCGGCGGTCTGCTTCCTGGTGAATGCGGCGCCCACGCTCGCCGTCACGATCGCGATGCCGTCCCGCCGCAACTCGTGCGCGATCGCCAGGTTCTCGACCGTGCGGCAAATGGCTTCCGCGAGATCCGCGACCTGGTCTTTCCTGCCCATGCGGGCCAGGACGATGAATTCCTCACCGCCATAGCGGCCGATGGAGCCGTCATATTGCTTGATCAGCTCGCTGAGCGCATTGGCGACCTGGATCAGGCAACGATCGCCTTCCTGATGGCCATAGCAGTCGTTGAACTTCTTGAAGAAGTCGACGTCGATGAGGATCGCCGCAAAACCATGGCCAAGCTTTTGCCAGTCATTCCAGTAGTCGCGCAGTTTCTCGTCGATCGCGCGCCGGTTCTCCAGACCTGTAAGCGGATCCGTCCGTGACAGCCTGAGCAGGGCCTTGCCGCGCTCGGTGGCCTCATTGTGCTGGATCTTGGCTTCCAGCGCGTTGAGGAAGACGTTGTAGCGCTCTTCGTTCAGCTTCCAGTTCACATAGGACGTGAACGTGAAGCACGAAACGTAGAAAGTGCCAAATACCATCTTGTATGTCAGCGACGCCGGCAGAAAGTAGTTCACCACATACAAGATACACAAAATTATGGTCGACGTTATGATCGACACTTTGAACCGGAACGTGAAGAAAAGATTGGCACTCATCATGAAGATGGTGCCGAAGACCATGTAATAGGCGACGCTTTCCTTGTTCGCGCCCATGGAGGCAGGGCCAAGCCAGCCGAGATAACCGAAGATGATGGCCCCGGCGCAGGTCACGTCAAGCCAGTCCGTGGCGACTCCCCGGCGAAGCTGTGCTTCCAGAACCAACAGTGCGGTCAGTCCGACAGCGAAGCGGGCCGTGATCGTAAGGGCCGCGACATCCGGTATCAGCAGCAGATCCGATACCGAAAACAAGACATAGATGACGACGGCGATCCAAAGGCCCGGCCTGGCCTCCTTTCTTCGCTTCGCCTGGGCTTCCGTCCGGTAAAGGATGCGAAGTTCAGCGGCCCCCAGTTCCTGGCGCGGGTCGTGCGGTTCCGAATCCACCGCATCTGCCACTCTGGACGACGCGCGTTCGTTCACGACGAATCCCGGCTGAAGGGCATCTCGCGTTCCGAATTCTTTTGCAGCTTCTGCCCCCAACGCAGACCGACTCCTTGGGCACGACACGTCTTGCCGCGCGATCAAATGCAATGATGCAGGACAAGTTTCCGTTAACTCGAACCCGGAATCCCCTCCTTAAAAACCTCAAAGAATTGACATGGTTAGCGGGAAATTAATCATACCGATAAAATGCCCGCGAGCCGACATTGGCAAATCGAGTATTCTAAGCAATAAGTTAACTGACTGTTAACTATGGAGCCTTGGTGTGCAAACTGTCTTTGACGGCCAGAGTCTGATTACCGCGGAGGCGATCGCCGGCGGTCTCCGTCGCGGAAAGCCCGAGCATCACGGCGAAGCGTTCGAAACCGCTCGCGCGGAGCTGGCGCTCATCCTCCAGACGACACAGCAACAGGTCGAGCAGCAAAAATTTCCCGCCGAGATCGTTCGCCGCCTGCTGTCGCTCCTCAACGCGCTGCGTGCCAAGGTCCATCCCGACGTGTGGCAAGCCTTGATACCGCTGGTGCAGAACCACCCGCTCCAGAAGTACTTTCTCGAGGATCCGCTGACGCATTGGTCCTTCACCAAGCCCAGGGGGTATTCCGGCGACGCGCAGTTGCTCGACTACATCTATTGTGACCCGCACGTGGCCGAGAGCGTGGCAAGCGCCTCGGAGATCGGCAAGGCGCTTTACAGCCATACCCAGAACGTTCCGTCATGCGTCGCGGCACGGGAACGCCGCGATCTGCTGACCCGCTATGTCGATGAAACCGCGGCCAAGAATGGACCCGAAACCGAAGTCCTGGCGATCGCGGCCGGCCATCTGCGCGAAGCGAACCGTTCGACCGCATTGGCCGAGGGCCGCCTCAAGCGCTGGGTCGCGCTCGACCAGGATCCCCAGAGCGTCGGACTGATCGCGCGCGACTTCCAGGGCACCGCGGTCGAGGCCATCGACGGCTCGGTACGCACCGTGCTCACCAGGAGCCAAAAGCTTGGCAAGTTCGATCTCATCTATGCGTCGGGCCTTTACGACTACCTCCAGCACAATGTCGCCGTGAAACTCACCAAGACATGCCTGCAGATGCTGAAGCCGAACGGGACATTCCTGTTTGCGAACTATGCCGAGGGCACTCCGGACGCCGGCTACCGGGAAACGTTCATGGACTGGGTGCTGCTGCTGCGGTCGGAGGTCGACATGTGGAACATCATCAATGCCAGCGTCGACCGCAACACCGTCGAGGCGCAGGTGTACTTCGGCGAGAACCGCAACGTGCTCTACGGCGTCATCCAAAAGCGCGGATGATACCCTGACGGCACACCGGCTGATATGGGGACCTCGAGCGCTTCAAACGGAGTGCTCGAGGGTTCTTCTTTTGTTTGTGGGGGTTTTCCATCATGGCAACTCGCCTGGGCTTGCGGGCAGTCTTTCGCTTGATTGTCGCAGGTTTCCTTGCGTCCCTGACCTTGGTTGGCACCTCGTCGGGCGCCGCAAAGCAGAAAGCGCCCGAAGAATGGCCTATGAATTTCATTTTGGTTCGGAACGGCGATTGCAATGTAAGCTGCATTCAATGGATATCCGCAGAAGGTATCATTAAACCTGATACAGATAGACAATTTGAGAAGTTTCTGCGGAGTCTGAAGGGCCAGAGACTTCCGATCGTGTTTCAGTCCGGCGGCGGAAACGTGGATGCGGCGCTTGCGATCGGGCACATGATCCGGGACGCCAACCTCGAAACCGCGATAGGCAGGACGCAGTTGAATGGCTGCCCGATGCTGGTTCCGCGCTGTCCGGAAAAGATCGTTAGGGACGGCTGGTCGGAAGGGGAAGTTCATTCTGGCGGGGCGTACTGTTTCTCGGCTTGCCCATGGGCCTTGGCCGGAGGCCGGGTTCGCGCCGCGGCTGCCACTGCCCGTATCGCCGTCCATCAGATAACGAACGGCCGGAACAAACCCCGAATGCACAACGGCAGAAGAAATCTCGATGAAATTTCGACCGTGGCTGATCCGGCGCTGAAGCAGATGATGTCAGATTATTTCGACCAAATGGGCCTCAACAGCGCCGATGTGTTCGCCATGATGGGGCTGGCAACACCGCAGGGCCTATATAACGTCTGGGACGCTGAAGCGCTCAAATCAGGCATCGTAACGAAGGTCTATTCGTACTCGGAAGAGCCGGGCTATGTCATTGGTGGATCTGAGGCCAAGGCCACTCCCCCGGCGACGGCCGCACCGACGCCGACGGTTGCTCCCGCGCCGGCGGTCACTCAATCCCGGACGAACTGATGCATCTGCTTCGGTAAGGTATGGCGCGTCTTGTGCCCTAGCCGAAAATTCGCTCGCCCTGCTCGTCGACGAGCTGGATGCCCTTCTTGATCGAGATGTCGACGGCATCGTCCAGCCCGGCAAAGCGGTCGGCGCGGATGAATTTGTGCTCCTTCACCACGCCATCGACCTCCTTGGAGACGACGCCGCAGGTCTGGTACTGGCCCTCGGTCTTGTAGGGCGTGGCGCTGATCGTGAACCCCTTGTGTTCGACCTGCTTGGCGGGCGCGGCACTTGCAGGCTCGGCGGCTTCGCCGCCACCGCCGCCGAAAAGACGTTTCAGAAAAGACATCGCTCAAATCTCCTTGTCGCCTGCGATCGCCGTCGGTGTGCGATTCACGACGTTGTTTTCCCAGCATGCGCGAATGTGCCGCCTCGTTCCAGCCCCCTGATGAAGACACAGACGAGGAGCGCGATCTGCTGGTCGATCTCGTCCGCCTGCCGGCGCACGGACCTGGCAGCATAACCGCTGGTGACGATGCCATGCACGCTTGACCAGAGGGTTCGCGCGGCGATCCGGCGCGTGTCCTCGTCGAGATCGAAGCCGCCATCGGCAAGGACACTGGCGATGATCTCGAACAACTGGTCGAGCCGCGCCTCATAGACATCGGGCTCGGTCAGCACCGGACGCCGCCTGTTGAAGGCAAGCAGCGCCGGCCAGCTGCCGGGATGAGCCTCGACGAAGCGCACATAGGCGCCGGCCAGTGCCATCAGCCGTTGGCGTACGTCGGTGATGCCGCGCCTGCCAAGATCGGCCATCGCCGCCGCCCCCGCGACACCCAGCCGGTCGAGCAGCCGCATGTTGACGGCGCGGTGCACACCGTCGAGATCGGAAAACAGATTGTAGACCGAGCCGACCGAGATGCCCGCCTGCTCGGCGATGGTCCTGGCCTTCAGATTGTCCATGCCGCCTTCGTCGAGCAGCGTCTCGGCAATGACCAGCACCCGCTCGCCCGCCTCTTCCTTGTCCAGTGCCATGCTTTTCCTTCTGAATGAGCGCGCCTTGCGGATGGCCTGCTGTTCGCGACCCGATGCCGCTTCGTTTACCATATGCCGCGCATCGTGAACAGCGTTCAAAAAAGCTCTTGAACAGTGTTCATTTCCTGTTACGTTGGCATCGTGAACATTGTTCACAAAACTTCGAAGGGAGAAGAACCATGCTTAGCCTGATCAGAACATTGCTCGACGGCGCGAGCGCAGGGGCCGAGGACGGCCTGAAGGATCGCTTCGCCATCGACCTTCTGGCACAGCGCATTCGCGATGCCGAGACGGGACTTGCCGCCGCCAAGCAGACGCTTGCCTCACTGATCGTGCGCCAACGTGCCGAGCAGGCCGGCCTCGACCATCTCGACCGCCGCCACGCCGACTTGGAGACACGCACGATCAGCGCACTGGCTGCCGGCAACAACGGGCTGGCCGAAAGCGGTGCCGCGGCCATCGCCGAACTGGAAAATGAACGCGAGGTCCGCCGTGCCACGGTTCATAGCCTCAGCGAAAAGACCTTGCGGATGCGCGTTTCGGTGGAGCGGGCGCACCGCCGCATCATCGACCTCAACCAAGGCATGATCTCGGCCCGGGCCATCGATGCCGAGCGCAAGGCGCAGTCGCGTCTCGTCAGGTCGATCGGTCATTCGGCGAGCCTAAACGACGCCGAGGAGCTTTTGGCCCGCATCAAGGGAGCCAGCGATCCGTTCGAGGAGGCCGGCATTCTCGACGAGATCGACGGCGAGCTGCGTCATGACGCGATCCGCGACCGCCTTGCCGACGCCGGGCACGGTCCGGCGGTGAAAGTGCGCGCCTGGGACGTGCTGGAACGCCTGAAGACCATCAACTGAATATCTCGGACCTGACCATAACCTTGTCAAACCCAACTTCGATCCAGTCAAAGGAAACACGACCATGAACAGCAACCAGACCTACATCATGTTCAACACCGTCTCCGTCGGCGCCGCCTACTTCATGCTTGGCCTGTCGCTGTGGCTGGCGCCCGTCGACCTGTCGACCAAGGGCTACTGGGGCATGGGCATCCTGCTGCTCACCGGCAGCCTGGTGAACCTGGTCAAGTATCGCACCGACGAGCGTATCTCCGCCGAGACCACCGCCAAGATCGAAAAGGCGCGCAACGAAAAGCTGATCAGCGAATATGTCGGCAAGGAATGATGCCGGCATGGCCCCACGACAAAAGCCCGGGTCTCCCCGGGCTTTTTTGCGGTCTAACTGGCAAGATCCGGTCTTGCTGGCTCAGCGGTGTGTAAGCGCTTCCAGCGCTTCGGCGGCGGCTTCGAGAATGGCGATCGCCTCGGCCTGCTTTTCGGCAGGCGCATCGACGATGTCGCCGAGCGCCGCGCGCAGCCGGTGGCGGATGGCGCGGAATTCGTCACGCGTTTCCGAGCGTTCGCCACGACCGCCACGGCCGCCGCGACGGTCCTCGCCGTCGTCGTTCCAGCCGAACCAGTCGCGCGCCTTGGCCATCTTGCGGCCGAAGCGTTCGAGGTGTTCGAGCACGCCGTCGATCATCTCGCGGTTGTCGGCCAGATGCGCCTGCCCGGCCTCGGTGATCGAAAACACCTTCTTGTTGCCTTCGCTCGACGAGACGGCATAACCGGCCTCTTCCAGGAAGGTCAGCGTCGGGTAGACCACGCCAGGGCTCGGGCTGTAGATGCCGCTGGTGCGCTCCTCCAGCGCCTTGATGATGTCGTAGCCATGGCGCGGCGCCTCGGCCAGCAGCGAGAGAGTGATCAGCTTGAGGTCGCCATCGGCGAGCATGCGCCCGGCGCGAAAGAAGTCGCCCGGGCCGCCGCGCCCGCCGCCCCTGCCGCCGAACGGACCGAAGCCGCCGCCGCCTCTGCCACCGAACTTGCCGGCCATGTGCATGAACATGCGCTCGCCGAAATGATGATGGTCGGAATGATTGTGTCTGTGCATTTGATTGCTCCTTGAGTTCTATCTTACGATATATCTTAATTAGGCACACCAAACTGCTGAGTCAAGATATATCTTACGATGTATCTGGCCATGAGCCAAGCGACATCCATGGCGTCGACGCGTCAGGCCCGGCTGGGTTGGATAGTGTGGAGGGAGGCTACCAGCGGGCCTTGCGCCGATTCCAGGCGTAGAGCAGATCGGCGAAGCGATCATAGGCAAGGCGGGTCAGCGGCAGCACGAGCCGATTGCCGAACAGGCTCGCCAGCCAGCCCTCGCCCGGCGTTGCCAGCCAGACCGCGATCGCGACGTCGGCGCCAACGAGCAATCCACCCTCGGCATCGGTCGCATGCAGCCGTCGGCGGATATCCTCCAGCGAGGCGCCATGCGACGACAGCGCATCGGGCTCCAGGTTGATGTCGCGAAACGCGATCCGCCCGGCCTTGACCGCCTCGATTAGCCGCCGCTTCTGCCGGCTGATGCCGGCATCGCAGACCGGGCAGCGCGTGTTGTACCAGACGGTCAGCGCTGGCCCTGGCATCGGTCAGCCGTGATCGTGCCGATGATGCAGGTCGGGATAGTGCGGATGCTTGTGACGCAGCGGCGCATGCCGGTGCCAGTGCGAATGCGGCTCGCTGACCGGCCCGTCATGATGATGCTGGTGATGCTCGTCATGCACATGGCTGTGCTCGTGTTCCAGCGCTTCGTGGTCGTGCTCGTGATCATGACGCTCGGACAGATGCAGCCACAGGCCAACCCCCATCAGCAGGCCGGCAATGCCGAGCTTGAGCGTGACGGCATCGCCCAGCATCAGGATCGCCAGCAACGCGCCGATGAAGGGAGCGAGCGAATAATAGGCTCCCGTGCGTGCCGTGCCGAGATGCCGCAGCGCGAGGATGAACATGACGAGGCTGACGCCGATGCCGAAGAAACCGACGGCGGCCGTGGCCATCACCGTGGTCGCGGCCGGAAACGCCGCGCCGGAGGCGAGCGCCAGCCCGACATTGGCGGCGCCCGCCACCAACCCCTTCAGCATGGCGATGGCCACCGGATCGGCCGCCGATATCTTGCGGGTGAAATTGTTGTCCAGGCCCCATGCCAGGCAGGCACCCGCGACAAGCAATGCGCCAAGATTGAAGGCAACGCCTTGCCCCGCCCAGGACAGCAGCAGCGCGCCCGCCAGGATGGCGAAGGCGCCGAAAAGCAGGCGCCGGTCGACATTCTCGCGATAGACGAGCCAGGCAATGGCCATCGTCGCCAGCCCCTCCAGATTGAGCAGCAGGGCGGAACTGGACGCCGTGTTGAGGGTGAGGCCGAACATCAGGAGAACCGGTCCGACGATGCCGCCCATGCCGATCGCCAACGCCAGCCACGGAATATCCGCGGCGGCCAGGCGCGCCTCGCCGGCGCCGGCCTGCCGGCCACGCAAGAGCCGGTAGAGCGCCAGGCCAATGCCGGCGCCGAGATACAGCAGACCCGCCAGCATGAACGGGCTGACGCTGCCGAGCAGCAGCTTGGACAGCGGCGGCGTCGCGCCGAACAAGGCGGCCGAGCCAAGGGCAAGCGGCACGCCTGGCCACAGATGCGAATGGGACTGTGCTTCGGACATGGCTCACCCTATCACGGCGGCGCGCCATGTCATCGACGGGACCGCACGACACGGCTTGCGCCGCTGTCCAACCGATGCGTCAGCTCCGATGCATCGCCGCCTTCGGCCCGACGCATTTGTTGTCGCGAAACAGCGCCCACTCCTCGCACAGGCGACCATTGGGCAAGCGGCAAAACCCGTATTCGTTGCCGGCCTTGTCCTTCCTGACCACGAAGCGGCCGCCGATCGCACCGCAATGGACCGATGCCGGATTGGCCATGGCGACCGTTTTTTGCGCGGCGTCGGCAGCGACGAGCATCAACGACATCCAAGGCAAGACCGACGGCCAGCATCAAAAAATTGTTCGTGCGGTCTCTCCTTGGCGGCATCTCTACCACGGCGAGGCGTCCTGTCCCGAGGCTAGATGTCAAATTTGTCGGAACGCCGGATCAGGTGCCGTTGAGGCGGTACCTGATCCGGCGCCGGAAACCTCATTATCCAAGTGAGGTGATGATCTCGCGATAGGCGAATTCGGGGAAGGCCTTCATCGTCCGCGTCCTGATGTTGCCGGCTGCCGCCAGCATCAGCGAGAAACGCGCCAGGATCGCGTCGTCGGGCGCCTCGACCACCGCCACCATGTCGTACTCGCCCATGGTCAGGTAGAACGCCTTGAACGATCCACCCATCTCACCCAATTGCTTCCTGGCGGCGTCGAGCCGCTTCGGTGACTCGCGCAAATTTTTGGCGCCCTGCTCGGTCCAGTTCATCAGCACGATGTAGCTTGTCATGGCACACCTCCCTCCGGGGCCACGGAGCACGGCAACGAGGCCGTTGGTCTGTCGACACGGTCTCGACCGGGGCGGGCTTCCGGGGTTGTCGCCCGAAAAATGCATCCGACGTCGGATTATCCTCCCGCTGCCGACGTCCTGCAAGCACTACCGCGCCGGCCCCATTGCAGTGGGCGCGGCCAGTTGAAGCCCTGTTTGAAAACCCGCTTGATTGCGGCAATCTCCGTCGTGGCGTCAGCCCGGCAAAACGTCCGAGGCCCGTCCAGCCGCCGGAGAGCTTCATGCGCGAGACAACAGACCTGCCACCGGTACAGATCGACATTCCCGCCGCGTGGATCGGCGAGGATATGGCCAGGCATCCCGAGACATGGCTCGTCGAACTGGAGCCGCAGGACGTGGCGGAGTTGGAAGCCGCCGCAACCAGCTTCCTTGCCGGCTCGCATGATATCGGCGGCCTGACCAAGGCGGTTTTCCCCTTGCCTCGTCTGGGCGGCCATCTTGCCGCCCTTCGGGAAAAACTGATCGCAGGCATCGGCTTCGAGGTGCTGCGCGGTCTCCCGGTCGAAAGATATTCCGCCGAGATGGCGGCAACGATCTTCTGCGGGGTTGGCGCCCATCTGGGCAGCGCGCGGTCCCAGAATGCCCAGGGCCACATCCTCGGCCATGTCCGCGACATCGGCGCCGACGCCAGGGACACCAGGACGCGCATCTACCAGACGGCGGAGCGCCAGACATTTCACACCGATTCCGCCGATGTCGTCGGCCTGCTTTGCCTGCAAGACGCCATGCAAGGCGGCGAGTCCCTGCTGGTCAGCACGGTGACGATCTACAACGAGATGCGAAAAAGACGGCCTGATCTCGTCCGCATGCTGTTTGATCCGATCGCCACCGACCGGCGCGGCGAAATACCGGAAGGGCAAAAGCCCTATTTCGAAATCCCGGTGCTCAACTGGCATGCCGGACTGCTGACCGGCATCTATCAGCGCCAGTACATCGACAGCGCGCAACGCTTTCCCGATGCCATGCGCCTCACCGCCGCCCATATCGAGGCGCTGGATCTCTTCGACAGCCTCGCCAATGATCCCCGGTTGAACCTGTCGATGCGGCTACGGCCCGGCGACATGCAGTTCGTCTACAATCATTCGCTGCTTCACGACCGCATGGGCTTTCGCGATTGGCCGGATCCGGCCAAGCGGCGTCATATGCTGCGCCTGTGGCTGTCGGTCCCCGGCGACCGTCCGCTGCCTGAATGCTTCAGGCAGCGTTATGGCTCCATCGAGATCGGCAACCGGGGCGGCATCATCGTCAAGGGCGCTCGGCTGAACGTGCCGTTGCTTTGACGCCTGAAACGAAAAAGGGCGCCAACCGGCGCCCTTAACTCTTCGCGACAAAAATGAACTCAGCTGTCCAGGAAGCTGCGCAGCTTGCGGCTGCGGCTCGGATGCTTGAGCTTGCGCAGCGCCTTGGCTTCGATCTGGCGGATACGCTCGCGGGTGACCGAGAACTGCTGGCCGACTTCTTCCAGCGTGTGGTCGGTGTTCATGCCGATGCCGAAGCGCATTCTGAGCACGCGCTCCTCGCGCGGCGTCAGCGAGGCCAGGACCCGTGTCGTCGTCTCGCGCAGATTGGCCTGGATCGCCGCGTCGATCGGCAGGATCGCCATCTTGTCCTCGATGAAATCGCCCAGATGCGAATCCTCCTCGTCGCCGACAGGCGTTTCGAGCGAGATCGGCTCCTTGGCGATCTTCAACACCTTGCGCACTTTTTCGAGCGGCATGGCAAGCTTTTCGGCCAGTTCCTCTGGCGTCGGCTCGCGGCCGATCTCGTGCAGCATCTGGCGCGAGGTGCGCACGATCTTGTTGATCGTCTCGATCATGTGCACCGGAATGCGGATGGTGCGGGCCTGGTCGGCGATCGAACGCGTGATCGCCTGCCGGATCCACCATGTCGCGTAGGTCGAGAACTTGTAGCCGCGGCGGTATTCGAACTTATCGACCGCCTTCATCAGGCCGATATTGCCTTCCTGGATCAGGTCGAGGAACTGCAGGCCGCGATTGGTGTATTTCTTGGCGATGGAGATGACGAGGCGCAGATTGGCCTCGACCATTTCCTTCTTGGCGATCGCGGCTTCGCGCTCGCCCTTCTGCACCTGGTTGACGATCTTGCGGAATTCCAGGATCGAGATCGCCGTTTCGGTGGCCAGGTGCTGGATCTCGGCACGCAGGTCCTTGATCGCATCCTTCTCGTTCTTGGTGAATTCCTTCCAGCCGCGCGAGGTCAGATTGGCGATCGAACGCGTCCAGTTGGGGTCGAGCTCGGAGCCCTGATATTCCTTCAGGAATTCCTCGCGGCGCACGCCATAGCTTTCGGCGAGGCGCAAAAGCTTGCCCTCGTTCTGCACCAGGCGCTTGTTGATGTCGTAGAGCTGCTCGACCAGCGCCTCGATGCGCGCGGTGTTGAGCGAGAGCGACTTCACCGCCTTGATCAGCTGGTCCTTCAGTTCCTTCAGCCGGCGGTCCTGGCTGGGCGACAAAGTACCGGCGGCGGCCAGACGGTTCTCGACCTGCTGGTCCTGCAGCTTGCGCAGCTTCTTGTAGGTGTCGGCGATGACGTCGAGCGTCTCCATCACCTGCGGGCGCAGTTCCGCTTCCATCGCCGCCAGCGACAGGCTCGCCTCGTCCTCGTCTTCCTCGTCGTCGTCGCCGATGCCGCGCGTGTCGGCGCCGACGTTGGTGACGTCGTCTTCATCGTCGCGTCCGCGGCGCGGCTTTTCCTCGGCCTTGGGCGCTTCCTCGATGCGTTCGACAACGGGGGCCTGCTTGGCTTCGGGGCCGGCATAGGTGGCTTCGAGATCGATGATCTCGCGCAGCAGGATCTTGGATTCGTTGAGCTCGTCGCGCCAGATGATGATGGCCTGGAAGGTCAGCGGGCTTTCGCACAACCCCGCGATCATGGTCTCGCGGCCGGCCTCGATGCGCTTGGCGATGGCGATTTCGCCTTCGCGCGACAGGAGCTCGACCGAACCCATTTCGCGCAGATACATGCGCACCGGATCGTCGGTGCGGTCGGTCGGCTCTTTCTTGGTCGTGGTGGCGGCGACGGCGGTGCCAGTCTGCTCGGCCAGCTCGTTGGCGTCTTCCTCGGCATCGGCGGCCGTGTCGCCCGCCTCGGCCTCTTCGCCCTGCTCGTCATCCTCGACGACGTTGATGCCCATGTCGGACAGCATCGCCATCGTGTCCTCGATTTGCTCGGAGGTCACTTCCTCGGAAGGCAGCACCGAATTCAGCTCGTCCATGGTGACATAGCCGCGCTTCTTGGCGGCCTTGATCATCTTCTTGACAGCATCATCGGAAAGGTCGAGCAAGGGCCCATCGGTGGCGCCTTCGCGTTCGGTCTCGACCTCTTCCTTTTCCTTTGTCGCCATAGTCTTTATCTTCTCCTAGCGGCTGGCCATCGGGGCCGCGTAAGCTGTCGGACCAGTCAAATCGGATACGCCCGTTTTTCTAAACGCGCTTTACCCGGCCCATGAGCTGCATCCACTCTTTTGTTTGGTGCATGCCGTTGCCCCAAAACCGGGTTCCACTCTTGGGCGGCATACATTAAGTCCAGATTAACCCTAATATCTGTGGCAGGCGGGCCGCCTGTCCAGTGATCAAGTACCTTGCATCGCTTGTTTCCCGTCGATGCGGGTGCGGGTTAACGTTTCGAATCGTCCTGATTCCGCCATTCTGTCCGAAGGTCAAGCGCCTCTGGCATGATTCGCATGAAAAAAGCGAATCAATTACCCGACTTAGCGCGCCTCGCCCCCAAGGGAAGCGTGGCCGCGCCTTCATTCCCGCACTCAGCTGCACTTAGGCTCGCCCAGCTCTGCCCGACGAAACGCCGAATCCTTCGATCAGCGCTTCCGTCGCTTGTACATCCTGAAATTGCGCCTGAATTTCGATCAGATGGCGGAAGTTTTCGTCCGAAGGATCCGCTTCGAGGGCCGCTTCCGCCTGTTTCAGCTCCTTATGTAAGGTGCGCGCGCTGCGCTGCAAGTGCAACGCCTGGTTCAGAGCGTCGCGGGCATCCTCGAGGGCCGCCGTCTCCAGCGCCGGCCATTGCCGCGCCCGCTTGATCAGGCCGACGGCGCGCTCCCAGATCTCGGCGCAGCCGGCGCGTTCGATCGTCGCCACCACGGCGTGGCGGTCATTGGCCATGTCATGCGCCATCGCGTCGAGAATGGCGGCGTGCAGCCGCGTCAGGTCGGAATTGGCGAGGTCGAGGAACTCGACATGGGCGAAATTCTCGTCGATCAGTGCCGGGTGGTTGACCAGTGCCACGATGATCGTCGCCTCGCGCACCGACATCCCCTCGCCGCGCCTGACCAGCGCCGACTGGCCGAGGCTTTCGGTGATCGGCATGCGGCCGCCACCGGCCTTGGCGAATTGGCCGCCGGGCGCGGGCTTGCCCTGGCCGCGTTGACCGGGCCGGCCGCCATCCTGACGACCTTGCCGCGCATTGCGCTGGGAGCCGAAGAAGCTCAGCACCCGCTCGCGCATCTCCTGCTGGTAGTGGTAGCGCAGGCTTTCGTCGCGGATGCGGCTGGTCAGTTCGCGCAGCGTCTTCTCGAGTTCGGCCCGCCGCTCCGGCGTGTCGAAGACGCCGCCGGCCGTTTCGCGCATCCACAACAGGTCGACCAGCGGCCGCGCATCGGCCAGCACGGCGCGGAAGGCGTCAGGCCCCTCGGCCTTGACCAGATCGTCGGGATCCTTGCCTTCCGGCAGCAGCGCGAAGCGCGCCGAGCGTCCGGCCTGCACTGAGGGCAGCGCCATGTCGGCTGCCCGCCATGCCGCCTTCAGCCCGGCCTTGTCGCCGTCGAAGCACAGCATCGGCTCCGGCGCCATGCGCCACAACAATTCGAGCTGGTTTTCCGTGAGCGCGGTGCCGAGCGGCGCCACGACATTCTCGAACCCCGCCTGCGCCAGCGCGATCACGTCCATATAGCCTTCGACGGCGATGACCGTGCCGCCTTTCGCCAAGGCCTTGCGGGCGCGGGCGAAATTGTAGAGCACATTGCCCTTGTGGAAGAGCTCGGTGTCGGGCGAGTTCATGTATTTGGCGAGCGCATCGGGGGCCAGGGCGCGGCCGCCGAAGGCGATGATCTTGCCGCGCGAATCCGGGATCGGGAACATGATGCGGTCGCGGAACCAGTCATAGGAGACCGGAATGTCGTCGCCATGGCGCACCAGCCCGCAGGCCTCGATATCGGCTTTCGGCACACCCTTGGCCGCCAGATGCTCCTTCAGCGCATTGCGGCTGTCGGGCGCGAAGCCGAGCCGGAACGACTGCTGTGTCGCCGGCGTCAGCCCACGATCCCTGAGATAGGCGCGGGCCTTGGCGCCCTCCGGCCCTTGCAGGCGCTCCTGGAAGAAGGCGGTCGCCATCTCCATGACATCGGTCAGGCTGGCGCGTTCCTTCTCGCGCTGTTCCTCCCGTTCGTCGCGGACCGGCATCGGCACGCCGGCCATGTCGGCGATCTTCTCGACCGCCTCGGGAAAACTCAGTCCTTCGAGTTCGGTGAGAAACTTGAAATGGTCACCCGAGACCGAGCAGCCGAAACAGTGATAGCGCCCCTTCTTGTCCTCGCAGTGGAAGGACGGGCTCTTCTCGCCATGGAACGGACAGCACGCCCAATAGTCGCCGCGCGATGCGTTGGTCTTCTTGCGATCCCACGCCACGCGCTGGCCGATAAGCTGTGAAATCGGCACGCGGTCGCGTATCTCGTCGAGGAAGGCAGGCGGAAATCGCATCGGGGAACTCGTTTCGCCACCATATAATCATGCCCGCGATTTCAGACGACCCCCAATAGAGGCCATACCCGGTTTCCACAGGGCAAGGCCACTCCGCGGTCCGCTGATCAGTCGCCGTCGTCGACCAAACTCTCGATCGGCAATTCGAGAGCACGGGCAATCCGCAGCCAAAGCGTGACGTCCCCACCGCGCTTTCCGTTCTCGATATCCGAAAGATAGTTCTGGGTCACGCCCACGGAGGCAGCGAGAACGGCCTGGGTCTGCTTGCGGTATCTGCGCCAGAAGGCCAGCGGAGAGACCGCGCCAACAAGTGCTCGTGCTTCATCGGGCGTAAGACCGGGAAGCTGCCCGGCACGAAACCCGCCAAGCGCCTGCGCATGCTCCAGCGATTCACGAAGGGCTTCCAGTTCGCTGCGCGGCAGGATGGCCAGTTCCTCGCCACCTGGCGTCGTGACATAGGCGATGTTGTTCATCCCGGCATTCCTTCAATCATATACCGATCCACGCGGTCCGATCTTGGTCACGATGATCTCTTGATCCGTCTCTTCGAAGATCACGCGATAGTCGCCGACCCTTAAGCGCAGCGCCGACGATCCCTGCAAGGCCTTGACGCTGTTGGCAAGCGTACTCGCGTCCCTGGCATAGGTTTCGATCTTCGATAAAATCCTCTCGGCATCGACCCGATGCTTTCGCAACGCTTTTGCCGCCAAGGGCAGAAGTATGACCCTCTTCACCGTTTAAATATCGCATATTGTGATATTTTCAGCAAGGCGGGTCGGCATGAGACCGGATAGTCAAAAAGAAGGCGACCCTCGCGGGCCGCCTTCTATCGAAGGGCCGGCGAGATGCCGGCCATCGTCAATGATTATTGCGCGGCGAGCGCGCCGAAGATGACGCCGGAGAGGACGCCGACCAGCACATAGTCATTGCCGACGCGGATCCATTCCTGGCCGCGGCCGGGACGATGCAGGCCATAGCGGCCATAGTCGCGGATCGGCTGGTGCCGCCTCCAGCCAGAATATTTCTGGCCATTGCGCCAGTTGTTCCGCTTCACGACGACCTTCTTCTGGACGAACCGCTTCTGGATGACGCGCTTCTTGGCGTCCCGGTGGGTAGGCTTCTGCCAGTCGACCTTGGTGTAGTTCGACTGCGGCGCCACTGGCGCGTTCATCGGCGCTGCCTGGCCGGCAAGCGAGGTGGCGGCCAGAATCGAGAAAGCGAGGGCGGAAAGAACAATGCGTTTCATCAGAGGTCTCCTTGGTTGTCGATGCCGGGAGGGATAACGGCCAGGGGATGAACCGAAACTGAACGGCAGCATTACAATTGTGTAATGAATTCCTCTGCTTACAAAAAAGATTTGAACATCATCACAAAGATCGGCGCCAAAACATCGCAGATCCGGCCGATCCCCGCTCAAGCCGGTGCAACCCCTAGCGGACCCGTCCATTTTCCGACACCGGCTGTCGCCTCGCGGCGGCCCCTTGAAATCGACAAATTTTTATTATTCGGCTAAAATATTCCGGCTATATTCCAAGGCTGTCATGACCATGATTCGTACCCTCGCCTTCTCCCCCCGTCGCCATGCCGGCCGCGGCGAGCGCCATGCACGCATGCAGGCGCCGCGATGAGCGGCTCCGTCGTCCTCCTGCATCTGGCCGGCGCCGTCGCGCTGATGCTGTTTGCCACCCGCATGGTCAAGACCGGCGTCGAGCGCGCCTATGGCGACGTGCTGCGTCATCGCCTGCGCGCCACCATGCGCAACCCGATCATGGCGGTGCTGGCCGGCACCGGCCTCGCGATCGCGCTGCAAAGCTCGACCGCGGTCACGCTGCTGGTCGGCTCTTTCGCCGGTTCCGGCATCGTCTCGGGCGCCGCCGGCCAGTTGGCCGTGCGTGGCGCCGAGATCGGCTCTGCTCTGGTGGTCAAGCTGCTGACCTTCGATCTCACGCTGTTGGTGCCGCTCTGCCTGATATCGGGCACGGTGATGTTCATGGCCACCGAGCGGCGCGACTGGCGACAGACCGGCCGCATCCTGGTCGGCATCGGCCTCTTGATCCTGTCCCTGGAAATGATCGGCCAGGCGTCCGAGCCGCTGCGCAACAGCCAGTTGCTGCCGGTCATCCTCAATTATTTCTCCAGCGATTCCATCACCGCCTACCTGTTGGCGGCAATGATCACCTGGCTGTTCCAGTCGAGCATCGCGGCGGTGCTGTTGATGGCGACGCTGGCCGGCCGCGGCCTGATCAGCCCTGAACTCGGCCTCGTCCTTATCCTCGGGGTCAATCTCGGTTCGTCGCTGATCGCGCCGATGCTGACACGCTCGGCCAGCCCCGAAGTCCGTGTGGTGCCGGTCGGCAACCTCCTGATGCGCGGGCTTGGCTCGCTGGTCATGCTGATCCTGTTCATGATCTTCCGGCCGCATGTCGCCTTCCTCGGCTCGACGGCGGCCGATCAGATCGTCAACGCCCATATCCTGTTCAATGTGATCATCCTGCTCGCCGGCCTGCCGCTGGCCGGTTTGGTCTACCGAGCCTCCGAAAGGATCGTGGCCCTCGGCGCCAAGCCGGCGCCTGCCGCCACGCTCGAGGTCGTCGAACTGTCGGCGCTCAACGAAAGCGCGCTCGATGTGCCGAGCCAGGCTCTGGCCAACGCCACACGCGAGGTGGTGCGGGTCTGCGAGACGGTCGAGATCATGCTCAAGCGCATCATCGAACTCTATGAGGACGCCGACTCGGACAAGATCAAGGCGCTGGCGGCCCTCGACGACCGTGTCGACCGCAGGCACGCGGCCATAAAGCTCTACCTCGCAAAGGTGACCAGGAACCCGATGACCGAAGACGAGGCGCTGCGCTGCCAGGAGCTGATCGGCGCCTGTGTCAAGCTCGAGCAGGTCGGCGACATCATCGTGCGGAACATGCTGGTGCATGTGAAGAAGAAATTCGAGCGCGGCCTGGAATTCACCGACGAAGGCTGGAGCGAGTTGTGCGCCTTCCATGGCTCGGTGCTGGCCAATGCCCGTCTTGCCTTCAACGTGCTGGTGTCGCGAGACCCCGAGACCGCTCGCCAGCTTGTGCTGGAGAAGGACCGGTTGCGTGACCGCGAGAAGGAAACCAGCGCCAGCCATTTCCTGCGCCTGCGCGAAGGCACCGCCAGAAGCGTCGAAACCAGCTCGATCCACCTCGATACCATCCGCGACCTGAAGCAGATCAACTCGCTGCTGGCGTCGATGGCCTATCCCGTGCTGGAAGAGCGCGGCCTGCTTTTTGGATCCAGACTGAAGGCGAGCTGACAAAGTTGCCAATTTCCCCCTCGAGGGGGAGTTTGGCGCTTCATCGCCGCACCCCGCTCAAGAAAACCTAAACCGGCGACAAAAATTTCTGGATTGCCCGCCACGGCCATCCATGGTTTGAGCCTTCCATTTCGAGGGTTTGTTTTTCATGTCGCTGCCGCTCATCGCCCTGTTCATCGCCGCTTTCGCTTTCGGCACCACCGAATTCGTCATCGCCGGCGTGCTGCCGCAGGTGGCGCAAGGGCTTGGCGTTTCGGTTCCTTCCGCCGGCTACCTCGTCTCCGGCTATGCCTGCGGCATCGCCATCGGCGGTCCGCTGCTGGCGCTCGCCACCAAGAGCCTGTCGCGCAAGGCCTTGCTGCTCGGCCTCGCTGTCGCCTTCACGCTCGGCCAGGTGGCCTGTGCGCTGGCGCCCGACTTCACCTCCATGCTGTTGTTGCGCATTGCCGTGGCCGTCGCGCATGGCGCCTATTTCGGCGTTGCCATGGTGGTTGCCGTCGGCCTGGTGCGCGAGGATCAGCGCGGCATGGCGGTGGCCGTCATCCTGTCGGGCCTCACCGTCTCCAACGTCATCGGTGTGCCGGCGGGCACCGCCATCGGCAACATCTGCGGCTGGCGCGCGACATTCTGGGTGATGGGCGCACTGGGCGTGGCGGCAACTCTTGCCATGGCGGCTTTGTTGCCGCGCGCTACCGGATATCAGGCCAAGTCGGCGAGCCTTGCCAGCGAGGTCCGCGTGCTGGCGCGCCAGCAGGTCTGGACCTCGCTGATCCTGATGCTGATGCTGATGCTCGGCCAGTTCTGCCTGTTCACCTACATCACCCCAACGCTGCTGGAGGTCACAGGGCTCGACGAAAACCTGGTGCCCTGGGTGCTGCTGCTCAACGGCGTCGGCGCCACGCTTGGCGTCTTCCTCGGCGGCAAACTGTCCGACTGGAAACTGATGCCGTCGCTGATCTCCATGCTCGCCCTGCAGGCGGTGACGCTGGCCATCATCTATCTCGTCAGCCCCTACCCCCTGCCGATGGTTGTCGCGATCATCGTCTGGGGCGGTCTCAACTTCGCCATCGGCACCCCCATCCAGACCCGCATCCTGGCCTGGACGGCGGATGCCTCCGGTCTCGCCGCTTCGCTCATCCCGTCCGGCTTCAATATCGGCATCGCTTTGGCCGCGTCGCTCGGAGCAGCCATGCTCAATGCCGGCTACGGCTATCGCAGCCTGCCGGTTGTTGGCGCCTTCGCGATGGCGGTTGCCGTCATCGTGGCTGTCATTTCCCATCTCTGGGAACGGCGCAGCGACATCAGCCCGCCGGTACCGGTGGCCGCCGAATAACATGGCAAGGACTGTCGCTGATTTCGGCCTGACCTGCGGCACCTTGCCGACGGGCACGCACAATGCGATCACCGATGTGCCTGGCGTGCGCGTCGGTCACTGCACGCTGCGCGACGGCGACATCAACACCGGCGTGACCGCGGTCCTGCCGCATGGCGGAAATCTGTTCCGCAAAAAGGTGACGGCGGCAAGCCATGTCATCAACGGCTTCGGCAAGACCATCGGGCTGATGCAGGTGCAGGAACTCGGCACCATCGAGACGCCTGTTCTCCTGACCAACACGCTCTCGGTCGGCATCTGCGCCACGGCGCTGATCCGTGACGCCATCCGCCAGAACCCCGATATCGGCCGCACCACCGGAACCGTCAATCCGGTGGTCGGTGAGTGCAATGACGGCCCGCTGAACGACATCCAAGCCCTGGCGATATCGGAGGAGCATGCCCTTGCCGCGCTCGCCGATGCGCGTGAGGGCGCCGTCGAACAGGGCAATGTCGGCGCCGGAACGGGAATGAGCTGCTTCGGCTTCAAGGGCGGCATCGGCTCGGCCTCCAGGAAGATCGCGCTTGGCGGCGGACATCATCTTGGCGTTCTGGTCCTGTCGAATTTCGGCAGGCCCGGCGACCTCGTCCTGCCCGACGGGCGCCGGCCCGATCCCAGGCGGCACGCCGAGCCCGAACGCGGCTCGATCATGATCGTTCTGGCGACGGATGTGCCGCTCGAACACCGCCAGCTCGAGCGCGTGGCGCGCCGCACCGGGGCCGGCATCGCCAGGCTTGGCTCCTTCTGGGGCAATGGCAGCGGGGACATCGCCATCGCCTTCAGCACCGGCAGCCTGATCGACCATGATGAAAACCGCGATCTGGTGCCGCTGCTCGCGCTCAACGAAGCGCGCATCGACATTCTTTTCAGGGCGGCGGCGGAAGCGACGCAGGAGGCGGTGCTGAACTCCATGCTTTCCGCCGACGCTTTCACCGGCCGGGCCGGCACGCACCGCGCATCGCTCGCCGACTGGTTCGGCGATCAGGTTGAAAGGCGATAGGCTTACAAATCGATCCGGAACCGCAGGCTCTCTACCCCGCCATAGGCGGCGTCCTCGAAGAAGCGCTCGACGAGTCTGCCGCCATTGGCCAGGATCACCTTGTGCGAGGCCGGATTGCCCGGCTTGGCAGTGAGCTCGACATAGGGCAGGCGGACCGCCCTCGCCTCGTCCAGCATCAGCCTCACCGCCTCGGTGGCGTAGCCGCGCTTTCGCTTCCACGGCACCACGGCATAACCGATATGGCCAAGCACGTGCGGCGGCAGTTCCGCCGTGCCCTTCTGCCAGCGAAAGCCGATCGAGCCCGACGCCTCGCCGTCCCAGATCCAGCGGCGGAAACCCGGCAGGCGTGGCACTTGTGTGCCGTCTGGCAAGGCGATGGGCGGCCCCTTGGCCTCGGGATCGTCGAGGCTGGCGAGGAATGCCATGGGGTCCTCGTCGATCGCCGCAAGCTCCGCGCGTGTTGCCTCCATGAGCCGCACATTGTCCGGCGACCAGCCGCGTTCGAGCGCCGCCTTGTAGGACGGCAGATGTTCGAGCGCGGGTTTGACGATCTCGATCATGGTCGATGCTTCCTGAAAAACGAAGCAGGCATACCCTTGGACAGCAGAGCGCTCAAGCCGCCTGAAAGCGGATCTCGGCGGATCGAAAATCGGGGGGACGTTTTTCAGGCTTCCACAGCCGCCTTGGGCCGGCATGGCTGGTTGCGCGTCTCCCTCGGCTTTTCGCGCATACTTGCCGGCGCGCTAAACAAGATGTGTTTCGCCTGATGGCGCGCGGCGTTTTATGATTGTGCTTGGGTGATTCATCGTGGGGAATCACGAACGGCTTCGACAGGAGAATGGGTCCGGTGCGGTTGAGATCTGTCCCGTTGGGTGTCGTTACGCTCCTCGGCCTCCTCGTCGTCGTCATTGCCCTGACGGCATCGGCCCGATCCTTTGCCGCGCCATCGGCCGTTCCCGCCTGGCTGCAGGCCCACGTCGGCAACGCCGACGGCCAGATTTCACAAGTGGTGCTGGAGCGGGCGCGCTCGCTTTACCTGCAGAAGGTGGCGCAGGGCGCCGTCCGGAACCCCTGCTATTTCGCCATGGACGCCACCCGTCCCGGCGATCTCGGCAATGGCGTGCTGGGACGCCGCTACTATGTCGTGTGCGAAGCCAGCCAGTCGTTTCGCGCGATTTCGGCGGGCCATGGCGGCGGCCGGAACCTGAAAGGCACCGTGAACTTTTCGAACGGCAGGCGCTGCGCCAAGAACTTCGGCAACGCCATGGATTCGGAACTGACCGCCGGCGGCGCCTACATGACCCGCGAAGCGAAAACCTCGTTCAAGGGCTTTTATCGCACCGGCGCGAAACAGGACGTGGCTTTCCAGCGCACTTTCATCCAGTTCGACGGCGAAGGCGAGGCCGCCAACGCCAGGCAGCGCGTGATCGGCGGCCACGCGGCGCAGGTGCTGCGCACCATGTGCATGCGCAAGACCCCGAACAGCGCCTATGCCGACCACGACGGCATGGTGCCGTTCGGCAAGCTGGTGGACTATGCCGGCGGCCGCAGCAATGGCTGCACCAGTTGGTCCCCGGCCGATGCCAGGCAACTCATCTCGATGGTGAAGGACAATCCGACGACGCTCTACATCTACCCGGAATCGCGCGACATCGCCGCCATTGCGAGCGGCCATTCCGCTTCGGGCACCTACTGGAACGCATCCTGCCTGAAGGAGATCGGTACGCCGAAATTCTGGCCGCGAAAAACCCTCGAGCCTGTCATCGCCCAATATAAGCAGGATCATCCCGCGCCACCTGCGCAGCCACTGCCGATCTGCAAGGAGCCGTGAGACGGTACCCACGGCGCCCTGCACCGGCTTAGTGCAGGAAATCGAGCACGGCCTTCATGAACTCAGCGGGGTATTCCACGTTCGACAAGTGGACCGCGGGCAGCACGACGAGCTTCGCGCCGGGCACCGCGGCCGCGATCAGCTCGCTATGGCTCGCCGCCGTCACCGTGTCGTGCTCGCCGGCGATCACCAGCGTCGGCCGGGAGATCAGCGCGATGGTGCGGCGAAGATCGGCATCACGAACCGCCGCGAACAGGCCGGCCAGGCCTTGCCGGTCGATCGCAAGCAGCATGGCGCGAAAGTCCTCGATGACGGGTTCGTTGGCCGCCACCATTTGCGCGGGGAACCAGTTGTTGAGGAACAGTTCGGCGGTTTCCGACATGTCCGGGGCCTGCCGCACGACGGCAATCCGCTCGTCGAAATAGCTCGCCGGCGCGAGGTGAGACGAGGTGTTGCTCAAGATCAGCCGGTCGATCCGCTCGGGCGCGTGGATGCCGAGCCACTGTCCGACGAAGCCGCCCAGCGATAGGCCGAGGAAATGCACGCGTCCAAGGCCAAGCGCATCGATGAGTTCGATCACGTCGCGGCCAAGCCGGTCGAGCGAATAGGCGCCGGCTGGCGCGCTCGAGCAGCCATGGCCGCGAAAATCGTAACGCAGAACGCGGAAATGCCTGGACAGTTCGCCGACCTGCTGATCCCACATATGCAGCGTGGTGGCGATGGAGTTGGACAGCACCAGCACCGGCTTTCCGGCGTCGCCGTCGAAGCGGTAGGCGATGCGCGTGCCGTCGCCGACAGTCACGAAATTCAGCTCGCTCATGTTGAAGATCCTTTTGGAACGTTGAATGAGGCAAAGCGTAGCCGTGGTCTGGTTTTGGTGATATTACAAAGATAGGACAATCTCTGTAATCAAAGCTGACATGGCCGAATTCACCTTGCACGACCTTCAGTGCTTCGACGCCGTGATCCGCACCGGCGGCTTTCAGCCGGCCGCGGCCATGCTGCACCGCTCGCACCCGGCGGTGTTCGCCGCTGTCGCCAAGCTCGAACGGCAGCTCGATCTGGTTCTTCTTGACCGCAGCGGCTATCGCGTTCGTGCGACGGAAGCGGGGCTGTCGTTCCAGCGGCGCGCGCAGCAGCTGCTGCGCGAACTGGACGGCCTGCGCGTCCATGCCGCCCAGCTTTCGATGGGCGAGGAAAGCGAAATCCATGTCGTGATCGGCGACCTCTGCCCGCGCCCGCGGGTGCTGGGCATGCTCGGACGGTTCTTCGCCCAATGCCCTGGCACCCGGCTGCATCTCCATTTCGAAGCCGTCGGCGGCCCGTCGGAGCGTCTTTTCGACGACAAAGCCGATCTGATCCTGCACTGGATCGACAAGGGCGACGCACGGATCGAATGGATCGACCTCAGCAAGGTGCCCTTCATTCCCGTGGTGGCGCCGGGCTTCCTGCCCGAGCGCATCGAACGACCGATCACACTGGAGAAGATGCAGGCATTCACCCAATGCGTGATGCGCGACACCGCCCTGCATTCACCACGACAGGACTACTTCGTGGTCGAAGGCGCGCCGCAATGTCTGGTCCCCGATCAAGCCATGAAGAAGGAAATCATCCTCCAAGGCCTCGGCTGGGGCCACCTGCCGCATTTCCTGATCGCGGAAGAGCTGCGCGACGGGCAGCTCCTGTCCATTACCGGCAGTCATCTGCCGGGCCGCACCGACGACTTGGTCGTGGCGCGCCGCCGCGACCGGCCGCACGGGCCGGTCGCCAACCGTCTGTGGAACCATATCCAGCAGGAAGCGCCGGCTTTGCGCCGTGCGTTGGAGCCTGGGAAATCAACCCAATAGCAAGCTACGGCTTTGCCGTGAGTGGCCGTGTTGGACGCCTGCCGACGCGCGGGTAAAAGCCCTACTGCAGCAGCCCCTTGACGATGCCGCTTGCCTTGCCGAAATCCATCTGGCCGGCATATTTCTGCTTGAGCGCGGCGATCACCTTGCCCATGTCCTTCTGGCTGGCCGCACCGGTCGCGGCAATCGCCTCGCGCGCCGCCGCGGTGACCGCCGCATCGTCAAGCTGTGTCGGCAGGAAGGCGCGGATGATCTCCATCTCGCCGCGCTCCTGAGCCGCCAGTTCCGGCCGCTTGCCGTCCTCGAAGGCCTTGGCCGATTCCTCGCGCTGCTTCACCATCTTGGCCAGGATCTGCAGGATTTCCTCGTCGCTGGCAGGGTCCTTGCCGGCACCGCGATTGGCGATGTCGCGATCGTGGATGGCGGCCTGGATCAGCCGCAATGTCGGCAGCCGGTGCTTGTCCTGCGCCTTCATCGCGGTCTTCAGGGATTCGGCGATTTTCGCGCGCATTGATCTCTCTCCTTCGGTCGGCGCGGACAATAGCGCCGGGGACAGGCCAACGCAAACCCTCATATGCCAGGGCAAGCCTATGATATTCCTCAATGAAATAAATCGCGGCGGCGTTTCGCATGATCATTGACCGCCCTGCCCCCTTCCCCTATGTACTGGGCCTTGCATGAACTGAACCTTGACTGCGTGGAGGCTGCGAAATCGCTGCTTCGCGCCCTTTGCCGCGCAGATGGCCCGCCGGGCTCGTTGCAGCGCGGCCTGATAGGAGTGCCGCCATGGCCGAGATGACGCCCGCGCTGACCCCACCCTGGGCCACTGAAAAGCCGACCGCCCTTCTGGTGCTGGCAGACGGCACCGTCATCGAGGGTCGCGGCCTCGGCGCCACCGGCTCGGCGGTGGCCGAAGTCTGCTTCAACACGGCACTCACCGGCTACCAGGAAATCCTCACCGACCCTTCCTATGCCGGCCAGATCGTCACCTTCACCTTCCCGCATATCGGCAACATCGGCACCAATGGCGAGGACATCGAAGACCTCAACCCGGCCGCCCGCGCCGGCGCCGTCGGCGCCGTGTTCAAGGCCGATGTCACCAACCCGTCCAATTACCGCGCCGCCGGCGATCTCGATCAATGGCTGAAGAAGCGCGGCATCGTCGCGCTCTCGGGCATCGACACCCGCGCGCTCACCGCGCTGATCCGCGAAAAAGGCATGCCCAACGCCGTCATCGCGCACGCGCCCGACGGCGTCTTCGACCTCGCCGACCTGAAGCGGCGCGCCGCCGCATGGTCGGGCCTGATCGGGCTCGATCTCGCCAAGGAGGTCACGTCGGGCCAGTCCTCGGTCTGGCGCGAGACGCCCTGGGTCTGGAACGAAGGCTTTGGCGAGCAGGACGAGCCTTCGTTGCACGTCGTGGCCATCGACTACGGCGTCAAGCGCAACATATTGCGCCTGCTCGCCGGCCTCGGCGCCAAGGTGACGGTGGTTCCGGCCAGCACCGGTTCGGAGGAAATCCTCGCCATGCAGCCCGACGGCATCTTCCTCTCCAATGGCCCCGGCGATCCGGAAGCCACGGGCGACTATGCCGTGCCGGTCATCCAGGACCTGCTCAAGACCGACATCCCCGTGTTCGGCATCTGCCTCGGCCATCAGATGCTGGCGCTGGCGCTGGGCGGTAAGACCGCCAAGATGCATCAGGGCCATCACGGCGCCAACCACCCGGTCAAGGATCACACAACCGGCAAGGTCGAGATCGTCTCGATGAACCATGGCTTTGCCGTCGATGCCGACTCGCTGCCCGCGGGTGTCGAGGAAACCCATGTCTCGCTGTTCGACGGCTCGAATTGCGGCATCGCGCTCACCGGCCGTCCGGTATTTTCCGTCCAGCACCACCCCGAGGCTTCGCCCGGCCCGCAGGATTCGCACTATCTGTTCCGCCGCTTCGTCAACCTGATCCGCCAGAAGCGTGGTGAGGAATTGCTGGCCGAGCGGGCCTGATCCCGCAAAATCGGTGGCTGCGATAATATCGCTCAACAAAGAGCGATATTTATGCGATATTTGTACTCGTGAAGACGATCGTTCTTTCGGCACCGGCGGCTCGCGATCTCGACAACCTGCCGGCTGATGTCCGCGAGCAGGTTTCCGAGGGTTTGATCGCTTACGCGGCCAGCGGCCGTGGAGATGTAAAGCGCCTTTCCGGCAGGGACGGCTATAGGCTCCGGATTGGCCGCTACCGCGTCATATTCGATGAAGATCGCACCACGATCCTTGCGATCTATATCGGCAAGCGTGAAACGACGACCTACAGCAGGCCATGGGACAGGACATCATGAACGCCCCTCAAATCATAAGGACCTCGACCGGCGAAGAACTGGTCGTTATCCCGAAGGCGGATTACGAGGCATTGCTGCATGCGGCCGAAGAAGCCCAGGAAGACGCTGCGGATGTGGCTATCTACGATGAGCGGAAGTCTGAGTTCAAAGCTGAAAAGGCCCTGCCCGCCGAGGTGACCATGGATATTTTGCGAGGTTCCAGCCGCCTCAAGGCGCTGCGCAACTGGCGCAAGCTGACGCAAGCCGACCTGGCGCGGACCATTGGGGTCAGTCAGGGCTTCCTGTCGGACATTGAATCCAATCGCCGCAAACCCTCCGCGCAAACCAGCACGATGCTGGCAAAGGCGTTGGATGTCCCCGGCGAATGGATTGAAGCCTGATCCCCAACCTCACGCCACCGGCCGGCCTTCGCTGGCTTCCAGGATAGTGAACCATTGCTGGCGGTCGAGCACGATATTCAGTGCTTTGGCCATGGAAGCCAGACGTTCCGGCTTCATCGAACCGAGCACCGGCGTCCGGGCGCACGCCACCATCCAGCAGGCGCCACGCGCCAAAGACCAGGCGCGACAGCGACAGCCCGTCACTGGTCAGCGCGATGCGGCCGTCATGGCTCATGCCTGTGCTCCGTCTTCAGCCACATCGGCGGCGGCGTTTCCGATTGTCGCCGGTCTCGTCACCTTGGTGACGAAGACGATGACCGCCAGCACCAGGAAGCACGCGCCGACCAGATAGGGCGCGCCGCCGAAGGTGACGGGCGCGCTGGGTCCGGTGAACCAGGAAAAGATCGCGGTATAGAGCAGCGGCGTGATGATCGAGGTGATCGAGAAGATCGAGGTCATCGCGCCCTGCAGCTCGCCTTGTGCCGAAGGCGGCACCTTGGCGGCGGCGAGGCTTCTGAGCGGCGGATCGGCCAGCGCCTCCAGGCAACCGACGACGATCACCGCATAGACCATCCAGCCTTGCGAGGCGAAGGCATAGCCGAAGGCGCTGGCCGCGGTGAAGGTCAGGCCGATGACCGCCGTTCTCCACTCGCCGAGCCTGGGGATGACACGCGGCAGCACCGTGCCCATGACGATCGCGCCGCACAGGCCGAAGGCGCCGAGCGAGAAGCCGATCTGCTGCTCGCTCCAGCCATAGCGGTAGTTGGAGACGAACGACCACACCGCCGGATACATCATGTGGCCGAGCGTCATCAGGAAGAAGACCAGTCCGATCCAGCCTATGCCTTGGTACTGGCGCATCTGCAGGAGCGTGCCGACCGGATTGGCGCGTTTCCACTCGAAGCGGCGGCGATGCTTTTCATCGAGCGTCTCGGGCAGGAAGAACATCGCGATCAGGAAGTTCACGAAGGCGAGCCCGGCGGCGAAAAAGAACGGCACGCGCGGGCCGAACGTGCCGAGCAGGCCGCCCAGCACCGGCCCGATGACGAAGCCGACGCCGAAGGCAATGCCGAGCAGGCCGAAATTCTTCGCCCGGTTCTCGTCGTTCGAAATGTCGGCGATGAAGGCCGACGTCGTCGAATAGCTGGCGCCCGAAATGCCGGCCAGCACACGTCCGATGAACAGCATCGGATAGGACCAGGCAATGGCGCAGATCAGATTGTCGATGGAGAAGGTCAGCACCGAGGCGAGCAGGATCGGCCGCCGTCCGAACCGGTCGCTCAGGCCGCCCATGATGGGCGCGAAGAAGAACTGCATGGCCGCATAGACGAAGAACAGCCAACCGCCCTCGATCGCCGCTTCGCTGATGCCGACGCCGGTCAACTCCCTGAGAAAGGCCGGCAGCACAGGCATGATCATGCCGAAGCCGATAATGTCGAGCAGCAGCGTCGTGAAGACGAGCGCGAGGCCCCGCCTGGCGGTTTTGGGGTCGATCATGATGGTCAAGCTCCTCTGGCCGTCCTGGGGCGCGGGCGGACGCACCTTATAGGCGAGCAAGCAAAAAGGAACAGTGAGGGAACAGGCAGGAAGCTTTGATCCTGACACTCCCTGACGGCGTCTCGCCGTCACGTCTTTTTCCGAAAACGACTGCTTAGAGCGGCCCGCTCATCGTATTGCAGTCCGACAGCTTGCCGCTCTTGTAGCCGCGCGTCAGCCAGGTCTGACGCTGCTGCGAGGTGCCGTGGTTGAAGCTTTCCGGCACGACATAGCCCTGCATCTTCTTCTGCAGCGTGTCGTCGCCGATCTGCTTGGCCGCGTTCAGCGCGCTTTCGAAGTCGCCCTGCTCCAATATGCCCTTCTGCCCGGTGTAGTGCGCCCACACGCCGGCGAAGCAGTCGGCCTGCAGTTCGATGCGCACCGACAGCTGATTGGCATCGGCTTCGCTCATGCCTTGGCGCATCTGGTCGAACTTGCCCATGATGCCGGTGAGGTTCTGTACGTGGTGGCCGACCTCATGCGCGATGACGTAAGCACGGGCGAACTCGCCGGAAGCGCCGAACTGCTGGTCGAGCTGCCGGAAGAAGGTCATGTCGAGATAGACCTTGTGATCTCCAGGACAATAGAACGGTCCGGCCGCGGCGGAAGCAAAACCGCAGGCGGAGCGGACCTGGCCGGAAAACAGCACCAGCTTGGGGTCCTCATAGGTCAGGCCTTGCGACTTGAAGATGCCCGTCCAGGTGTCCTCGGTCTCGGCGAGCACGGTCGCCACGAACTGTTTCATCTCGTCATTGGCCGGGCTACCCGCGCTGCTATCCTGACCACCGCCGCTGTTGTCCGTGATCTGGCCACCGCCGCCCGGCAGCAGGCCGCCGTCGCCACCGCCCAGGATCGCCGAGGGATCGAAGCCGAAATACCAGCCGGCGATGACGACAAGGATGACGAGGATGATACTGCCGCCGCCACCCGTCCGGCCGCCGATGGGCAGTTGGAACTGACCGCCGCCGCCACCGATCCCGCCGCCGCCACTGTCGCTGCGGTCGTCCTCGATATTGTCACTCTGACGACGGCCTCTCCAGAGCATGGCAACTCCTCGCTGCAAACTTTCCCGTTGTTCCGGCAGGCCGGCTCAATCCAACAAACAATTATCGTAATGGTTGCGCCAAGTCACAGCATTTTTCGTGAGGGCGGCAGCGCTGGGTGGCCGTTTCACCGCACTGGCCGGGAGCGCGCAAGGCCTGTAGCATCGCCGGGATCGGAGGGGTTCGAGGCTTGAGGACGATCGCAGGTTTCCTGTCGCTGCTGGTGCTGTGCCTTGGGCTTGCAAATGCCGGCGCGGTGACGCTCGATTCCAGCGTCGCGGTCACCGATCCCGCCACCTTGCAAGCGCTGGAGCGTGGCGGCCTGTCGATCAGCCGCCTGCTCGGCCCCGCCCTCGGCCTCACCCGCGACGTCGACAATCGCGGCCTGTTTTCGGTGCCGGCGCTGGCCACGGTGCGCGACACGGTCAAGCGCGAGATATCAGACGAGCCCAAGACCAGCCCCGACCCCTATGTCGCGGCCATGGCGAAATCGAACGACACCAGCCAGAAATTCAATCCCAGATACATCGATGACGACGGCTCGACGCTCGACCTCACCGGCGTCGTCAACCGCATGGACCGAGGCTATCTCGGCCACACCGAATGCGGCGAGATCCGGCTGATCTACCGCTTCCACTATTCGGTCCAGGAAAAACCGGCGAACGGCAAGCCCGGCCAGCGCATTTCATCGCGCCTGCCGCTGACCATGAGCCTGGTCTTCAACGCCAAGCCTGGGAAGGCGCAGGCCCGCGCTTCTAAGGACCTTCCCAGCGCCACCGACGCGTCCTGCGCGGACGTCGCCCGGCGCTGGCTGGCCGCCGGTCGAAAGGACTTGCCACCCGAGCAATTGGCCGCCTGGCTGCGCTCCGACGAAGGCCCGCTGTCCGGCGCCATGCTGAATTCCTCGCAGATGATGCGGCTCGAACTCAACATGCAGGTGCTCAGGCTGTCGGCGTCGACGCGGCGCGATTTCGGCGGCCATGCCGAGTATCTCCTGAAGATCTTCAAATGGGATCCGGCCATTTCGAGCTTCTATGAAGCCAGGATGGAAAACGAGATCGACCGGGCGACGGTGCTGGCTGACAGGCCCGCCTTCGCCAAATGGCTGCTTACTGACCGCAACATCTACGATCTCGATCACGGACGGCTGATCGTCGACGAGAAATTCCTGGCCAAGAGCGCCGTCTCGGTGGCACCCGGCGGCTTGAGCCGCTCGCAGAACAACATCGTCCATGGGCTGGTCGATGACGCCGACATCGACAAGGCGCTGAAGGACTATGTCGCCAGGGGCAACACGCTTGCCACCATCAAGTCGGTCGCCGGCTTCAACCTGCGCCTCAACGAGATGTCCTGCACCGGCTGCCACCAGACGCATGGCATTGCCGGCTTCCACTATACCGGCGCCGACCCGGCCAGCGAGCCGCGCCGCAATGCCGTCTTCGTGCCGGGCTCGGCCGTCTTCTTCGCCGACCTGCCGCGCCGCCGCGCCATCGTCGAGGAATTCGCCGCCGGCGGCCATCCCGATTTCACCAGGGGTTTCGCTGCCCGTCCCGACCGGAAATACGCTGACGCGCTGAAAGGCACCGATCTCTACAATGGCTGGGGCTCGATCTGCTATCGCGGCGAGGATGAAAGCTTCAAGGACTGGACCTGCGGCACCGGCCTGCGCTGCGCCGGGGTCCACGAAAGCGCCATCCATCCTGGTTTCGGCACCTGCGTCAGCGAGAAAGGCACCGCGGTCGGCGACCCCGTGGAATTCGGCGAAATCAGGATGTCGACCTGGGGCAGCGACCGGTATTGCCGCCTGTCGCCGGCAACCGCCAAGGATTGCGCCATCGATCCGGCACGCGACAGGAAGCCGGCGGTCAAGCTCGCCGGCTATGGCGCCGCGCGCCAGCGCTACGACAACCCCGAGCAGAAGACCGGCGGCTTTCCCGGCGGCATGCTGCGCAAGGCGAGCTGCGACAAACTTCCAGAAGAGGCAAGTTGCGGCCGCCTCGCCAAGACGGGCTTCAACGACTGTATCGCGTCCGGCAAGGACCATAAATTCTGCACGAAGGAATTCACCAAGACCGCCGGCCTGCGCGCCTGCGACAAGGCGCATCCCTGCCGCGAGGACTATATCTGCACCGCCGGATATGACGAGCTGCCCGAGGCCAAGCCTGGCGAGGGCACCTGCATCCCGCCCTATTTCATCTTCCAGTTCCGCGTCGACGGCCACCCGCGCAGCTGGAAGCAGGATGTTAGCGAGTGAGCTGTCCGCTGACTGCGCAACAGCCCGAAGTAAAACCTTCATTAACCATAAGCGGACTAAAAGCGTAAGCGATTCAAAGGGATCCTTCCGCCATGGCTTTTGTGTCCGGGCGCCGTCTGGCGCAGCTGTTTGGCATTGTCGCCTTGGGCGCGTTGGCCACCGGTTGCACGACGGCGAAACCTGCGACCGACGCCAAGGGTGGCAAGCTCGCCTATGCGACAGAGCCGAAGGAGACCGGCGCCGGCGGCTTCTTCTCCTCGCATTCCTTCAGCGGTCTTGCCGGCCGCAGCGTCACCGTCAACAGCATCGCCGACCTCAGGCTGCGCAACCACGAGGTGGTGCTGACCTTCGATGACGGCCCGATGCCCGACCGCACAGAAAGCATCCTGAAAGTGCTCGACAATGCCGGCGTCAAGGCGACCTTCATGATGGTCGGCCAGATGGCCCGCTCCTACCCTGCCCTGGTGCGCGAGGTCGCCGCGCACGGCCACACGATCGGCACCCATACCCAGAACCATGCCAACCTGACGCATATGAGTGCCACGGGGGCGCAAGCGCAGATCGACGGTGGCATCAAGAGCGTGTCTGCGGCACTGGTGCCGTCCATGCACAGCGTCGCGCCCTTCTTCCGCTTCCCCTATCTCGCCTCGACGGCGACGCTGCGCCGTGAACTCGCGGCGCGCGGCATCGTAGTCATCGACGCCGATATCGATTCCAAGGATTATTTCCCGTCGACGCCGGACCAGTTGCGCAAGCGCACCATGGCCCGCATCGAGCAGCGCGGCTCCGGCATCATCCTGATGCACGACATCCACCCGCGCACCGCGCAAATGCTGCCGCACCTGCTGGCCGACCTCAGAGCCAAGGGCTACAAGGTGGTGCGGCTGGTGCCCGGCCACCGCGGCCGCGAACCGCTGGTGTCATCGCTGACGACAGGCACCGTGACGACGGTCCAGCAGACGGCCTACGCGGAGACCCGATAGGAGCACGGGAATTACGCCAAAACAAAGGGTTGATCGGTCCCCTAGCCGGCTTCCATGCTCCGCCAGAACTGAAGGACCGTAGCGGCGATCGCTTCTGGCGCGTCTTCCGGGACGAGATGCTTCGCATCAGGGACTGTCTGAAACGTCGCGCCGGGAATGCGCCGCGCCAGTTCCCGGCCGTCCTTTACCGGGATCCAATCGTCATTGTCGCCCCAGAGGATGGTGACCGGGCATCGAACCTCGCGATATCGCCACTCCACCTCCTCGCTGTACTTGTCATCCATCTGCGCGACTTGCCTCCAGAATGCCTTCTGGCCTTCGTCGCCAAGCCATGGACGCAGATAGGCCTGCATCTCGTCTTCGCGTAACGGATTGTACGTCGCGCCATCGATGTAGGCGCGTAGGATCGCTTCGTGAACATACGCTGGCAGCTCGGCAAAAACCTTCTCGTTCTGTTTGGCTGCCTGGACCAGCGGCGAACCTTGCGGGCTGATCGCCACCGGATCGATCAACACCAGCGAGCGGAACTCCAACCCATTGAGCAGATGACCGCGCAGAGCGGTCGATCCGCCGAAATCATGCGCGACCACGTCGGGCCGTTCCAGCTTCCAGTGGGCATAGAGCGCCGCGAACAATTCGTTCTGGATGCCGCGCGACACGTCGCCGTCAGGCTTGTCCGACCAGCCATAGCCAAGCATGTCGAAATAGTGGACGCGCCGCTGCTTCGCGAGCCATGGCGCGATGCGGCGCCACTCCACCGAGGAGAATGGGGTACCGTGAAGAACGACGGCGGGCGGTCCTTCTCCCATTACGCCCCAGGCAATTGAATGTCCTTGAAAGACAAAGCGTTCGGGCGGGCGCCACTCGATCGTCATCAGCATCGATCCAGAATTGCTGCCGGCCTACTCTTTCTGCTTGGCGCCGGCGCTCTTGCCGTCCGAGCTTTTCGAGCGTTCCTCGAAACGATCGGCGCCTTTCTTCAGCGGATGGCCCATTTCGGCCTCGGTCTTGCGCTCATCCCTGGCCGCCGCCTGTTTCAGTCCTGTGGCTGCCTGCTTGCCTTTCGCGGTCGGTGCCTGCTCGACGCCCATTGCTTCCTCCCTGGCGCGCAACAAGCGCGCGATGAGAAGCAACGCGCATAAGCGGCGGCGGTTCCAGCGGCTAACGCTGTCGGGCAACCCGGCAATGACGCGCCTCAGCGCGCCGTCATCGCCTTGCGGAACGCGTCCAGCGTCTCGGCGCTGACATGGTGCTCGATGCCCTCGGCGTCGATGCGCGCCGTCTCGGCACTGACGCCGAGCGAGCGCAGGAAGGCTTCCACCGTCTGGTGGCGGATGCGGCTTTCCTGTGCGACCTTGCGGCCGGCTTCGGTGAGGAACACGCCGCGATAGGGTTTTCGCGACACCAGCCCGTCGGCGCACAGCCGCGTCAGCATCTTGGCCACCGTCGGCTGGGCGACACCGAGCCGCGCGGCGATGTCGACCTGGCGCGCCTCGTTGCCATCCTCGATCAGATCGGCGATGAGCTCGACATAATCCTCGACCAGCGCGCTGCGGCGCGCTTCGCGGGTCTGCCGGAACCCTTCCGAATGGATATCGGCATCGAGCAACGGCTCACGCGGGACCGGTCTGTTCTTCAGCGCCAAGCGCACTCCTCCTCGGAAGTTTAGCCGTCGCTGCTTTTATAGCACAGGCTCTGATTCTTCAGGCCGTTTATTTGCATTCCGCGAGAGGTGCAACCGGCGTCTCCGGCTGCCCGCCCGTCACAACAAGCACCGACAATGAAATATAGCCTATTGCATAATGTTGAGCCATGGCATAGCTTATGGGCATTCTCCGGAACCTGCGGAAAGCCTTTTCATGTCAGAAGCAGACGTCACAGCCCCCCGGTCCGCATGGCGGTTCGCCAAACGGGAGGAGGACGATCAGCCCAGTCTGCGCGAGGTCAATTCCAGCGTCGCGGTGCCGAGTTCGGGCGTCTGGTTCCGCCGGCTGTTCGCCTTCATGGGCCCCGGCTACATGGTCTCGGTCGGCTATATGGACCCGGGCAACTGGGCGACCGACCTCGCCGGCGGCGCCCAGTTCGGCTACACATTGCTGTTCATCATCATGCTGTCCAACCTGATGGCGATCCTGCTGCAGGCGCTGGCGGCGCGGCTTGGCATCGCCACCGGCCGCGACCTCGCCCAGGCCTGCCGCGCTTACTACCCGCGCCCGGTCAACTTCGTGCTGTGGATCGCCTGCGAGCTCGCCATCATCGCCTGTGACCTCGCCGAGGTGATCGGCACCGCGATCGCGCTGCAACTCTTGTTCGGCATCCCGCTTATCGGAGGCGCCATACTCACCGCGCTCGACGCTTTCCTCGTGCTGCTCTTGATGAACAAGGGGTTCCGCTATCTCGAAGCCTTCGTCGTCGCGCTTCTGATCATCATTTTCAGCTGCTTTGCCATCCAGATCTTCGTTGCCGCCCCGCCGGCCGGCACGATCCTGCATTCGATGTTCGTGCCGTCTTCCGAGATCGTCACCAACCCGGCGATGCTCTACATCGCCATCGGCATCATCGGCGCCACGGTCATGCCGCACAATCTCTATCTGCACTCCTCGATCGTGCAGACCCGCGCCTATGAACGCACCGACGCGGGCAAGCGCGATGCCATCAAATGGGCGACGGCGGACTCCACCATCGCCTTGATGCTGGCTCTGTTCGTCAACGCCGCCATCCTGATCGTCGCGGCGGTCGCCTTCCACGACACCGGCCACCAGGATGTCGCCGAGATCGACCAGGCCTTCAAGCTCCTGTCGCCGCTGCTTGGCCTGGGCATCGCCTCGATCCTGTTTGCCGTGGCACTGCTCGCCTCGGGCCTCAACTCGACGGTGACGGCAACGCTCGCCGGCCAGATCATCATGGAAGGCTTTCTGCGGCTGCGCATCCCTAACTGGGCACGGCGGCTGCTGACGCGCGGCCTCGCTATCGTCCCTGTGGTGGTAGTCACCGCGCTCTATGGCGAGAAGGGCACCGGCCAGCTGCTGGTGTTCAGCCAGGTGGTGTTGTCAATGCAACTGCCCTTCGCTGTCATCCCGCTGGTGCAGTTCGTCTCCGACAAGAAGAAGATGGGCAACCTTGCCATCCCGCGCGGCGTGGCGGCGTTGGCCTGGGTTGTCGCGGCCGTCATCCTGGTGCTCAATTTCAAGCTGCTCTACGACACCATGTCCGGGGTTGGTTGAAGCTCCGTCTAATCCCGGGACAAACCGCCAGATCGCTCTATCTTTCCCGATGCCATGAGCAACATCGAAGACATCAGGAGATTCTACGCGCGGCTGATGGCGGCCAACGCCGCTTCATCGGATCCCCGCCTGGAAGAGGTGTTCGCCAGCGTGCCGCGCGAAGCCTTTCTCGGTCCGGGGCCATGGACGGTCATTGCCGGCAACGCCAAGATCACGACGCCGAGCGCCGACCCGGCCCATATCTACCAGAATGTGCTGGTGACGCTCGACGCCGAAAAGGGCATCAACAATGGCGAGCCGTTCCTGCACGCCATGTGGATCGGAAAGCTGGCGCCAAGACCCGGCGAGGCCGTCACGCATATCGGCGCCGGCAGCGGTTACTACACGGCTTTGCTGGCCACGCTGGTTTCGCCGGGCGGCACCGTCGCCGCTTTCGAGGTCGACGACCAGATGGCCGAACTGGCGCGCAGAAATCTCGAAGCCTATGGCAATGCGACTGTTGTCCATGGCGATGCCGTGACGTCGCCCCTGCCGCCATCCGACATCATCTATGTCAATGCCGGCGTCGTGGCTCCTCCCGCCGGATGGCTGAGGGCGCTGCGCCCCGGTGGCCGCATGATCTTCCCGTGGCGTCCGGCCGAGAGCATTCCGTTCGCGGTGATGGTGACCCACAGCGAAAAGGGCTTTGCCTGCCATCCTTTCATGCGCTCGTGGTTCATCCCTTGCGTCGGCGCCTCGGCGATCCCTCCTGAGGCGAAGATCCCGACACGCGAAGAAGCCACGCGCAGCCGTTCTGTCTGGCTGATTGAGGACAGGCAGCCAGACAGCACCGCCACGGCAATCCTCGGCGAAGTCTGGTTCTCCTCCGACCCGGTTCACGCCGGCGACAACGGCTAGAAATTTGTCGTCGCGTGTCGAAAAGGAAGCCTGCCGTTCGTCATAAGGTTGAACCCGGCCGTGACGGCGCGGATCGCAAAAAGGAGAAGACGGATGAGAAAAATCATCGCCGCGACCTTCGTCAGTCTCGATGGCGTCATGCAGGCGCCGGGCGGACCGGAAGAAGATCCGGTCGGCGGCTTCAAATTCGGCGGCTGGACATTCCACTACTTCGACGAGGTGGCGGGCTCGGCAATGGAGGACCTGTTCTCCAAGCCCTTCGCCCTGCTGCTCGGCCGCAGAACCTACGACATCTTCGCCGCGTACTGGCCGTATCAGAAAGATCCGATCGCGGATGCCTTCAACCGCGCGACCAAATATGTGGCGACGCATCGGCCGGATACCTTGGCCTGGCGGAGCACGCACGCGCTCGGGCCTGATATCATCGCGACTTTGCGCCGCCTCAGCCAAGAAGATGGACCTGACCTGCTCATCCAGGGATCGGGCAATCTGATCCAGACCTTGCTCGCCAACGGGCTGATCGACGAGATCCGGCTGATGACCTTCCCGCTGTTGCTGGGCAAGGGCAAGCGGTTGTTCGGCGATGCCGCGATGCCGGCCGCCTTCAAGCTTGTCAAATCGCAGGCTTCCACCACCGGCGTCATCATGGCGACCTATGAGCGCGCGGGCGAAATCGAAGTCGGCTCCTTTGTCACGGGCGAGCCATCCGACGCCGAACTCGAGCGCCGCAAGAACTGGAAGTGAGTGGTTCTTTCTCCCCGTCCCTATACGGGGAGAAGGGGCGCACCATCAAGCCGCCTGCGCCCGCCGCCCCAGCCCCTCACGGATATGCCGCGCGAACTCCCGCGCAGCCGTACCCACGCCATGCCCCGGCAGATGCAGGTTGATGGCAAAATTCGGCAGCGGCGGCAGGCCGGCGTCGAACGGCAATATGTCGAGATCCGCCGGCACGGTGGAAGCCAGCCATGTGGTGACGGCCAGGTCCGAGCGCACCGTCGCCGTGGTCGCGTCGATATTGCCGTTCTCGAACACGCTGCGCCATTCCAGCCCATACGCGTTGAGTGCAGACAGCACCACCGGCCGGAAGGCGCAGGTGTCGGCAACGATCGAGACCGGCAATGGCCGCTTGGCGCGGGCCGCCCCGCCCCTCGCCCCGACCCAGACCAGCCGGTCGACGGCCAGGCATTCGCCCGAGGTCGGGCCGACCCGCTCCTCGATCACCGCGAGGTCGATGGTTCCCGCCGCAAGCGCCGCCGCCAGTTCCGGCGAGGAGGCGCAGAGCAGCGATATCTCGACCTGCGGATAGGCTTCGGCATAGGCTTTCAAGACGGGCGCCAGCAAGGTGCCGACAAGGTCATAGGGCACGCCGAGCCGCACCTGGCCGGCGACAGCACTCCCTACCATCTCGGTCCAGATCTCGTCATTGAGGCTGAGCAGGCGCCTAGCCTTGTCGAACAGCCGCTCGCCGGAATGGGTCAGGCGCAGACCGCGCCGGTCGCGCTCGAACAGGCTGCAACCGAGCGTCTCCTCCAGCCGCTTGACCTGCTGGCTGACCGCGCCCTGCGTCAGGTGGAGCGCGTTGGCCGCCGCCGTCATGCTGGCCTTGTCGGCGACGGTGACGAAGGTGCGCACGAGGTTGGTGTCGAGATTGCGGATCATGTCTTCATTATAGATACTAATGCAGACCATCGCAAACATTGCATTTACTGATGCAAGCCGGCGTCTACCATGGACCTTCCGACAAAGGACGCCCCATGCTCCAGCCCATCCTGCCGCTGATCCTGTTTGCCTTCGTGGCCACCGCCACGCCGGGCATCGCCACCACCCTGTCGACCGCTTCCGGGGCCCGGTTCGGCTTCCGCCGCTCCGTTCCGCTGCTGGTCGGAAGTGCGACCGGCCTCGCAACGGTGACGGGCGCGGCCGGCGCTGGACTGGCCGGCCTGCTGCTGGCCATGCCGTCGCTACAGGTGGCGATGAAAATCATCGGTTCGCTCTATCTTGTCTGGCTGGCGATCAAGATCGGCCGCGCCGGGCCACCCAATCTCGACGTGACCATGGCCAGGCCGAACAGCTTCTTCGGCGGCGCCGGCATCCAGTGGATGAACCCGAAGGGTTGGGCGATGGGGCTGGGCGCGGCCGCCTCCTTCGCCGCGCTTGCCGACGGGCCAGGACAACTGGCGCTGCTGCTCGGCTCGACCTTCGGCCTTGCCGCGGCCATCTCGCTGTCTGCCTGGTGCGCGGCCGGCATGGTGCTGGCACGGCTGTTGAAGACCGAATGGCAATGGCGCGCGCTCAACATCGTGCTGGCGCTGGTGCTGGCCGCCTCGATCATTCCGATGTGGCAGCCGCATTAGAAGCGTCGGCCTTCCAGGAGTTGGGTTTCTTGCCCCGCCATAGCGCTACGGGACGCGTGCATTTCCAGGCGGCTGGTAGCGGCGATCGCGTGGCATGACGGCTTAGCGCGTGAATTGTCTTGTGCCGCGCTGGTCGACCCCCACTCCGTCTCGGCTTCGCCGAGCCACCTTGTATCTACACGAGAGAGATTTCGTGGGATTGAAGCGATTGAGCCAAGGTCCGGGCGGCCGCCCGGACCTTGGCTTGGCGAAGTCGCCCGTACCACCTGAGGTTACAGCCGCGGGAGAGCTT